>JBKJLH010000172.1:0-4581 GCA_046597035.1 Lacisediminihabitans sp. | reverse complement strand
CTTATCAACGACCAAAGTCGTCGACGCCATCACACCCCAATTCCCCGCCGCATCCCTCGCATGAACAAAAATCGTATGAGAACCATCAGCCAACTGAACGACAGTCGCCAGCGGGATAGTGGCGTCCAGGCTCGCGCTCGGTGCCGCGGCGGACGGCACGCCGGCAACGGTCATCGCCGTCCCTGCCCCAGCGGCACCGACAGCGTCGGTAAAGTACTCGGCCTCCGAAATATTCGAGCCCCCGCTTGCGGTGTCGTCTCCGGTAGCGTGCAGAGAGGCGTCGGTCGTCGCGTTGGTCGGACTCGGCGTGATGGCCGCAGACAGGGTGGCCGGACCGGTGAGGTCTCCCGCGCTGGGTGCTGTGGTCGTCAGAGTACCGGTCGCGGTTCTACTGGTGGTGCCGCTACTCGCCGTGATAGTCAGCGGATGACGGCCGGCGGGAATCGCCGTCGTCGTAGTGATCAGCAGCTGCGAGGTGCTCGAGCCCGCGGGCAGGACGGCTGGGGTGAAAGTCCAGTCCGCTTGCGCGCCACTCAGCCCGGACAGCGACAACGAGATGACGCCACCGAAGCCGAAGGCCCGGGTGACCTGGACGTGATAGCTCACGCTCCCTCCGGCGGTCGACGTTGCGTCGGACGGCGTGATGGCCGCTCCGAAGTCCTGCTGATCGAGAAGCCACTGGTAGGCGGCCAGGACATTGAGCCGACCGTTGCCGTAGGCGGTATCGGGTCCGGCAATGCCCAGATCGACGGCGGTCGCAGTGAGCGCGGCCTGCGCCTGATCGGAGGAGAGGCCCGGAATAGCGCTCAGAAGCAGAGCAAGCGCGCCGGTGGCGTTCGGAGCTGCCATCGACGTACCCGAGGCCGTCTGATACGTGCCATAGAGGTCGGCGGTGCGGATGTTTACGCCCGGTGCGACAAGGTCCGGGAAGACCCCGGTGCGCGCGCCGCACGTGGAGGGCCCGCGGCTACTCGAGGTGGAGATGAGATCGTTGCTGGTGACCGCACCAACGGCCAGCGATTCGGGGTAATTGGCAGGACTGACGCTGCTCGAACCGCCCGAACCGTAGTTTCCCGCGGCGAAGACGGGGAGGATGCCGACCGCGCGCAGCGCCTGAAGGTCGGGCTGGAACGAGAGGTCGCACCCGGGGCCGGCGCCGATCGACCAGGATCCGTTGACGATCTGGGGCGCGTCTGCGGTGTTCGGATCGTGATCGGGGTCGAGTGCCCACTGGAATGCCTGGTGGATCGCTGTGACGGTCGCCGTCCCCCTGTCGTTGAAGATCTTTGCGGCGATCCATGTGGCGCCTGGAGCCATCCCGATCGACGTGCCGCCTGCGTCACCGCCGACTATCACACCGGTCGTCGCAGTCCCGTGGCCGGAGAGGTCGGTCGGCGTGCCGGGGTGCTCGCCGTAGGGGTCGAACCAGCTGTTTGTGCCTCCGCGCCATCGGGCCGCGAGGTCCGGATGAGAGATGTCGACACCGCTGTCCAGACTCGCAACCACCACGCCCTGACCGGTGAATCCGAGGTTCCAGAGGGCCGGAGCACTGACCGTGGTGAGGCCGGATTCCGGATTGCCAACGGACGGCACCACCGCGATCTGATCAGGACTGATGCTCGTCACGTCAGGGCGAGCCGCCAGTTCCTGGATGACGCTGGCAGTGGCGGTCACCGAGATCCCGTTGACGACCCAGAGGGGCGTGGTTTTCGCGACCTTACCTTGGCTGGCCCGGGCGCGCAACAGTGCTCGGATTGGTCCCTGCGTGGCGTTCGCCGTCGTTGTCAGCGCAAGGATCGTCCCCTTCAGACGAGCCGCACGGTTGGTGCCCTCGACGCGTTTCAGGTCAGTCTGGTCCCGCATTGTCACGATCACTGTGGTCATGTCGCCGGGAGAAATGGTGGCGAGGATCGCGTGGACACCGGTCGACACTCTTCCGATTGCCGACGCGGTGCTGTTCCGCGCCGACGCCGCCGGGGTGATCCCCGCCACCAGCAGGGCGACCAACGCGGTCACGGCTAGGGTCTTCCTCATTGTCGGCTCCCTATTTCTTCTCTCGCTGGGCTGGGGGGAAGGAGCGGCGCAGGCTCCACGGCGAGTTTCTGGCGTCGGCGGGTGAAGAGGGCAGCACCCAGCATCACAGCGAGGAGCAGGATGGCCAGAGCAGACGTCACCAGCTGCAGCGGGCGGGCACTCTCGGGGCTGTCGGCGGAGACGGTCCATCCAAGCTGCGTTACCGCGGTGGGCAGTCCGTCGCGATCCAGGGACACCGAGGCCGTCCAGGAACCGGGCGTGGGCTTCACCGTCTCTGCTTCATAGCGGCCTTGCTCGACACGGTCGAAGAACACGTCCCGTGTACCGTTCGGCCCGGCGAGGACGACCGAGACAGCGCTGACGGGTGCCTGTTCCAGCTTGACGATCGAACGAGCCCGGATGATCAAACGGCTCTGATTCGGCCCAGCGGCGACCTGCTCCAGGGTGATGAACAGGCCGTCGACAGTGGCCGTGTGCAGTACCGTCTGCCTCGTCGCCGTGGCGATTTCCCGGGCAGTGGGAACCGAGGTGAGCACCCCCGCCGCACCCACTGCGACGACCAGGATGAGGACCTCCGCTATGACGACGGTGACGAATCGGCGCCGCGGTACCGGCACCCACCCCATCGGCCGTCCGAGGGCGTGTCCTACCCGCGCGGCCAGGCGCGGATTGACGAGCAGGGTGTTGATCCCCGCCAGGGCCAGCGCGACGCTGACCAGGACGAGCTTCGCGGCGGCGGTGCCGCCGTAGACGGTCGCGGTCACAAAGCTCAGGTCGGGGATATGCAGACCCGCCTCGTAGAGCCCCGTCGCCACCAGGACCGCAGTTGCGATTGCCGCCATCGGGCCGAAGGCACGCCATGCCGATCCCAGGATTCGACCGCGGGTATCCGGGTGTCGGCGCATCATGGGGATCAGGCAGATGGTGAGGATGGCGAGGCCCCCAGCCCAGACTCCCGCCGCAACGAGGTGGGAAGCGGAGGCAATTACCGCCAACACGGATCCGCTCGGCAGGGTTGACGCGTGACCGGCCCACGACTCCAGGCCGGCTACTGCCGCCAGAGCGACGGCGGCGATCCGCATCCGTCCGCCAACTCGGTTGGAACGAGCAGCCCAGTACAGGGTGCCCGCCGCGATGACGAGAGCGATCTCTCGCGCAAGCCACAGGTGGCCCCATTCGCTGCCGGTCAGGGTGGCCACGGTGGTGTCGAACCACTCGCCGAGGGAGCTGCCACCGCGTTGCGTGAGAAGGAATGGACTGACTGCTCCGGAAACCACGGCCACACCGATCGCGAGCACTCCGACAACGAGGGAACGTCGGCGGGGAGCGATGCCCATCTCGCCAAGAGAGCTCAATACGCGACCCGAGACGGCCACCGCACCGATCGCGAGCATGATCGCCGACAGAGCCATCCAGCGAAGTAGCAGACCCGAAGAATCGGGGATTCCTCCGGCTGACGAAGCGACCACCTCGGGACGGGTCCCGGCCCCGAACACCACTGACCCGCTGGATGAGTGACCGTCATCGGTGGAGAGCACTTTCCACTGCAGTAGATATGTCGCCTTCGGCAGCGGTTGCGTTGTGATCCGGACGATGCCCGCGCTATCCGCTTCGGACACGGTAACCGTCACAGCCACCCGCTCCCCATCGGACATCTGGAGCTCGAAGTTGCTTGCGTCGGCGGAGACGGCTTCTGTGAACCAGAGGGTCAGGGCGGTTCTGCCGATCGCGATCACGCCTTCGTTGGGGGGATCGGAGCGCTCGAGCTCACTGTGGGCCCACGCCGGCGTCGCACCGAACAGAATCAGAACGAAGACGGCCATCAGGATCGCGGTAATGCGGCTCCCTACCCAGAGCCAGCCACTGGTCATCGCTCGGCCACGATGTGCTCGATGCGAGAGTCTCCCATCACCAATGTCAGTTTCGACCCGGCATGGATGGCATTGTGGGCATTGGCGAACAGAAAGAAATACGTTCCGCCGAGCGTGATTTCGGATGTGTGATGGGGCCGGGAGATGACCATGGTCGCCCCGGTATCCTCGACGACCACGATGGGAAGCAGTTTTTCGTCGTGGATCATCCGATCGGCCTTGTCAGGGTCGACGACCTGGTAGCGGAACTCGATCAGCCCCCCTGCCGCCGTTACGCCGATCAGGTTGACGTGGATTCCGTAGCGTGCCGCCATGCCCTCGGCCGTCACCAGAGTGGTGCCCGCGCGCACGTCAGTCTTCTGTCCCGGCCACCAGCCCAACGCGGCACCTGCGCCGGCGCCAAGCAGAAGGATGGCGACCAGACCGATCGCCAGCAACCGGCGTCGACCGGGTAGCTTCCTTCCCTCGTCAGTGTTCGGTTCAGTGTTCGGTTCAGTGTTCGGTTCAGCGTTCGGTTCAGCGTTCGACCCGGGCGCGGTCTCGGTGGTCATAGCGTGCCCCCTAGGGGATGTCGAAGGCGTCGATGTTGAGGCTGCTGGAGGTGCCGAGTCCGTGTGCGGTGCCGTCGAAGTAGACCGACCAGGTACCCGCGTTGTAGTAGACGACATCCTCGTCC
>JBKJLH010000061.1:0-3699 GCA_046597035.1 Lacisediminihabitans sp. | reverse complement strand
CATCGCACCACCATAACGAGAACAGAGAACGCTCCCTGCTTCCCCGATGCGCCGCGAGCGGTCATGCTTTCGGAACCATGAGGCGTCCCGTAAATCGTTCCGCTGATATGTAGGGTTTTTTGTCAAGTGGGCGTTCTGAAGCGGCGCCCGGGATGATGGTTGTTCGGATTCTGAGGTGGGGCAATGGGTGTGTTTTTCCGTTGCCCCACCTCAGAATCCGTGAGGCTTGAGTCTCGGGCGCCGCTGGGGCTGATCGCCGGGGCCAGGGGTGTCGAGCGTGTCATTTATCGACGCATGGTCAGGCTGATATGCGCGGGTTGGTTACCGCAGGGCGAAGTGTTCGAACTGGAGCGGTGCCGCAGCTCTTACAGTCGGGCGTCGCACGAGAGTTTGTTTCGTGCTGCTCAAAGCGGAAAAGCGGGTCACTCCACATGCTCGCCGACGACTTCTGCGTCCCGACGATCAGCGGTCTTCGGGTGTCACCCGTCCATGATCGCTAACGACCAGCACCAGCCTGCCAACTCACGGGCGATCGCGACGTTTGCCACCGCCGGCCGTTTTTTGCGCAGAGTGAATTTCACCCATTGGTGGTGCAGTCGTTGATTGCCGGCCTGACCGCGTAGGCGTGCTTCAACGGGGGCTTTCTCCCACCGGGTCTGCAGCACAGACCGGACGGAGGTCAGATATTCGCGGCGGTGTTGCCAGGCTGCTTCGATCAGCAGACGGCGGGCGTGAGAGTTACCGGTTTTGGTGATCCCGCCCAGGGAACGAGTCTGGCCGGAGGAACGCTCCGAGGGCACCAAACCCAGGAACGCACCGATGGTGTTGCCGGTGAAACGGTGCCAGTCGCTGACCTCGACCGCTAACGCGAACCCGGTTAGCGTGCCGATCCCACGCAGGCAACCCATCCGGTCAACCAGCGGGGTGAACTGTGACTCGGCCGCCATCACGCCGATGGCGTTATCCAACCGGTCTCGGCGGGCGGTTGCCTGGAGCACCGCCTCATAGTTCGCATCGAACGTGATCTGCAGGACAGGGTCCCCGGGACGGTTTCGCCGCAACCACAGGTCGTGTTTCTGTGTCCATGCCTGCCCGTCGCAGTAAACGAACCCGTGCCGCAGCAATAGCTTCGACAACCGGTGCCTGGTGCCCATCAGCTCCTGCCGGGTGTCTTCTCGGGACCTCACCAGATCCCGTGCACTTTCCTCGACCACGGAGGGAACATGCACCGCCACGACCTCGTCCAGTTTCAGCAGCCGGGCCAGATGGAACGCATCCCGAGCATCGGTCTTCACCCGTTCTCCGGCAGGGGCGCTGCAGTTTCGAGGGAGCAACCACAACACACGCAATGCCGGCACCGGTCAACAGGCGGAACAAGCCGAACCCGGTCGGCCCAGCCTCATATACCGATTTCGACACACCAGGCAGCGAACGAATCCACGCCACGACTTCTGCCAGCTCGTAACCGAATCGTCGATGCGCCACCTCACCGGTGTCCACATCGATGACGCACCCCACGATCGTTCGCGCGTGCACATCTAATCCAACAAAATTTCGATAGATCACCTTGGGCCTCCAACATTCGACTGCGGATAGGCCAACCCTCAACAAGGCTGGTAACCCACCTCTACTCGCATAGAGGCCCCAGTCTCAAGAGGTCAGCACCCTCATATCGTCTTACGGGCCGCCGATCCGGCCAAAAAGTGGTCCAGAGCGTGCTCTCGCACTGGCGGGAAATGCATCCGGTGGTCGTCCCCTATGTAGGCATCCGGCCTATGGGTTCGGCCGCAGCACTTGCCGCCCGGTCCCCAATGCTGAGTCCCCCAATAGCAATCGCCACACCCTTGAAGATCAAGCACGCCCCGCCCGCGGCCGCAACTGGTCTAAAGCCATCGTGTGGTGTGCTTTGTGAGATCTTTAGTCGGTTTTCACTGACCATCCCATGGTGGCTCTTCACGTCGTCGATCCGACGCTCAGAACCGGGGAAACCACTCCCACGGGGACGTCGCCACCGTGCGGGCTCCGCTCGCTCTCGAGGAGCGCAGTGGTCTCGCTCGGGACTGTTGGTGGTCGACGGTCTCTCAGCAGAAGCCCGCCCTCCCCTAGATAGGGAATTCCAAGCTGTCAGGTAGATCAATGTCACGTTAATCAATAGCGATCCCCGGCTTTAGAGGTTTGATGCAGGTTGTGCTGGCGATGTCGCGCTGAATCAGGTCGCTGCGTTGATGCCCATCCCCTTGCAAAGGTCCACTATTTTGCCCACTATAAGAATCTCAGGATCGCGGGGCAATCCCATTCACTGTGAATACTGCGCAACAGAAGGAGCGAAAGATGAGTGCTGGGGACAAGGTTCGTAACGCTGCAGAAGACGCCAAAGGAAAAATTAAAGAAGGTGCTGGTAAAGCCACTGGTAACGACAAACTCGAAGCCGAAGGTAAGGCTGACCAGGTCAAGGCTGATCTGAAAAAGGCCGGAGAGAATGTCAAGGACACCTTCAAGCACTGACTTCGCCGCGGTACCTGCCGGTCCCGGTGTCGGGGCGGTAGGTCTCTGGGCGCCGAACTGGCCGGACTTTGGTATCAATTGAGGAAAGTGCAGACATGACCCACCCATCCACCGGGAGTGATCTCGACGACATGTTCGCCTCGGGCGCCCTGTTACGGAGAGCTCCCTCGGCGCAGTTCCCTACAGACGAGCAGGAACCCCGCGAGGTGTATCAACTCATCCACGATGAACTGCTCCTGGACGGGGTGGCCCGAATGAATCTGGCGACGTTTTGCACGACCTGGAACGAGCCGGAGGTCCAGCAGCTAATGGCGGAATCGTTGGATAAGAACATCATCGACAAAGACGAATATCCACAAACTGCTGAGCTTGAGGCCCGGTGTGTTCGGATGCTCGCCGATCTGTTCCACTCGCCAGCTCCGACGACGACTATGGGAACCTCGACAGCAGGTTCCAGCGAAGCGGCGATGCTCGGTGGCCTGGCAGCTAAATGGCGTTGGAAAGCACGTCGGCAAGCAGAAGGTGCCTCGACCGGTTCGCCCAATATTGTCTGCGGCCCCGTGCAAGTGTGTTGGGAGAAGTTCGCTCGGTACTTTGAAGTCGACATCCGCCAGATACCTATGGATGCCGGGAACCTGTTGACAGCCGAACAGGTGCTTGCTGCCTGCGACGAGAACACCATTGCCGTCGTCGTCACTTTCGGTCAAACGTTCACTGGGAAGTTCGAGGACGTCGCTGCAATCAGCTCTGCTCTCGATGACCTCCAGAACCGTACCGGACTCGACATCCCCATCCACGTCGACGCGGCAAGCGGAGGCTTCGTTGCACCGTTCTGCGCGCCGGACATCGTCTGGGATTTTCGGATCGCCCGGGTCAAATCCCTAAACGTGTCGGGCCACAAGACCGGGCTAGCCCCCTTGGGTAGCGGTTGGGCGCTGTGGCGGGAAGCATCCGACCTACCGGAAGAACTGATCTTCAACGTCAACTATCTCGGCGGTCAGATGCCGAGCTTCACCCTGAACTTCTCGCGCCCGGGTGGCCAGGTCGTATCGTCCTATTACAACTTCGTCCGACTGGGTCGGGAGGGCTACCGGCGGGTGCAGGCAGCAAACTACGCCGTGGCGAAATATCTTGCGCAGGGCCTGGAAGACCTCGGACTATTCGAGATGATATACAGCGGTGACCCACGCAAGG
>JBKJLH010000033.1:0-8420 GCA_046597035.1 Lacisediminihabitans sp. | reverse complement strand
AAGGCTTACCGCGTGCTGTTGAAGACCCATCAGATCGTGCACCGATTCGCGGCGGGCCGGCCGGAGTTGCGCAAGATCCTGGTCTCCAACGATGTGCCGACCAATGTGATCCTTGGCCTCACCGACATCCTGCTCACCGACTATTCATCGATCTTCTTCGATTTCTTACCGCTCGAACGTCCCCTGGTCTTCTTCACTCCGGATGACGTCGACTATTCTGCCTCCCGCGGCCTGTACTTTCCGCTTGATGCACTCCCCGGCCCGGTCGCGCACACCGTTTCGGAGGTTGGTGACGCGATCCGTTCGCTTTCGTCGGGCGGCGACAGCGGCGATCGTGCCACCGCGGCCGCATGGAGGAATCGCTTCGCGCCGTTCGATGACGGTGCGGCGGCGCGGCGCGTTGTCGACGTCGTCTTCCGCGGCGGTGCGCTGAAGGCCCGAACGAAGTCCCTCGCCGAGGATCCCCGGCGCTCCATGCTGTTGAGCCTCGGAGGAATGCGCTCCAATGGCATCACCAACTCGGCGCTCAACCTTCTCAGCGCGATCGACCACAGCGCCTATGACGTTTCCGTCGTTTTCAACCGCCCTCGCGGAGTCCAGCAACTGTCGAACCAACAGCGGATACCGCCAGAGGTGCGCCAGTTCCACCGGGTCGGTGGCATGAATGGTAGCAAGGCCACCCATGTTTTCCGACGGCTTCAGGAACGATATCCGGTGCTCCGAAGGCGGCCTCAGACCAGCATTGAGCAACGGATGTGGCGCAGCGAGTGGTCGCGCTGTTTCGGCGATCTGCGATTCGAGTCAATCGTCGAATTCAGCGGGTACACCGCGTTCTGGGCATCCCTTCTCCTTCAGTCTCCCGGTGGTTTCCGCTCCATCTGGCTCCACAATGACCTCGCGCTGGAAACGAGCCGATTCGTGGGAAGTCGACGCCGCATGAAGCGCACACTTCCGGCGGTATTCAGCCTGTATCAGGACTTCGATTCGCTGGTGTCCGTATCGGAGAGTCTCAGCCGGATCAATCGCGACGCGCTCGGTCCCCGCTACGGACTTCGCCGGGAGTCTTTCGTCTCCGCCCGCAACCTGGTCGACGAATCGCATGTGCGCGAGGGACTCGCCAGCCCGCTCTCGTCAGTCTCGAAATTCATCGACGAAGGCGAGGAACCTGATCAGGATGACCGCGACTGGAGTGACGAGATGCAGCAGGCCGACTCCGTCTGGTTCACCACCATCGGACGGTTCTCTCCGGAGAAGAATCAGGCACGACTCATTCGTGCCTTTGCCGAGGTCTACCGAGAGCACCCCGCTGCCCGGCTGATGATTATCGGTCACGGTCCTCTTCGCACCGAACTGCAGGCGCTGATCGACAGCCTTGGCCTGTCGCTCGTCGCGTTCGTCGCAGGACCGTTCCCGAATCCCTTCCCCGTGCTTGCGGCATCCGACTGTTTCGTGCTGTCGAGCAACTACGAGGGCCAACCTATGGTGCTTCTCGAGGCCGCGCTTGCCCGAATGCCCATCGTGTCGGTCGAATTCGACTCTGTTCACGATGCGCTCCCCGATTCGGAAATCCGAATCGTGCCACAAAGTGATGAGGGGCTGGCGGAAGGTATGCGGCAGTTCCTGAGAGGAGAGGTGCCGATGTCATTCCTTGATGGACCGGCGTACAACCGTGCCGCAGTGGCCGAGTTCTACTCGGTAGTCAGTGCGCAAGGTGGATTCGAGCGCACAAGCAGCTGACCTCGGCGCCACATGCGGGGATCAGTCGACTTTTGGCGCTAACGCTGACCGCCGGCGGACCATGATCGTGCGTATCAGGATCGGCACGACAGAGACGATCACGATGCCGATCAATACGATGTCGATGTACTGCGAGACGAAGTCGGCAACTCCTGGCAGGTGAGCAAGCCAGAACCCGACCAGTATCACCAATCCCGACCAGATCGCGGCTCCCGCGAGGTTGAACAGAGTGAATATCCGTCGCGACATGTGCCCGACGCCAGCAGCAACGGGAGCGAATGTGCGCACTACAGGAACAAATCGGGCGATCGTCACCGCGGCCGGACCGAATCGATCGAAGAAAGTTTGAGTGCGCGTGACACTCTTGCGACTGAATACTCCGGACTCGCGTCGCTCGAAGACTGCTGGCCCGGTCCTGCGCCCGATCGTGTAGCCGAGTTGGTCGCCGAGCGCTGCGAAGAGGCCGACGAGCAGGATGACCAGCCAGAGCGGTTCTCGGATGGCACCGCTCAGGGTGAGCACCCCGGTGAAGAACAAGAGGGTGTCTCCCGGCAGGAAGAAGCCCACGAGCAGACCGGTCTCGGCGAACACCGCGGCACACACGATTGCCAGCGCCCAGGCGCCGGCGCCGGTAATCAGAGACTGCGGATCGAGGAGTCCGGTGGAGATGAGTAAAGGGGTCATGGTGATATCAGTCTGCGCAGGCAGGGTCTAAGAAACTTCGAAGCGCTCCGTTTCTGAGGCGTTTCTTAGTGAATGGACGACACTCTGAGGCGCGTGAATAGAAGCATCTCGCCCCTCCGCCTCCGACAGTTCGCACCGCCCACCGCGAGCAAGGTACCCGAGGTGACGGTCATGTTCTGGATCGTCAAGGTGTTGACGACGGGAATGGGCGAGACCAGCTCGGACTTTCTCGTCAAGTCGATCGACCCTGTCATCGCCGTTGCCATCGGCGCTGTTCTCTTCTCCGTTGCGTTGGTGATCCAGTTCAGAGCGACCCGATACATACCCTGGGTGTACTGGCTTGCCGTTGCGATGGTGAGTGTGTTCGGCACGATGGCGGCGGATGTGACCCACATCGTGCTCGGCGTCCCGTACCTGGTATCGACAGTCGCCTTCGCTGCAATGCTGGCCGGCGTCTTCCTGGTGTGGCACCGCAGTGAACGAACCCTCTCCATCCACAGCATCACTACTCGCCGCAGGGAATTCTTCTACTGGGCCACCGTCCTGGCGACTTTTGCCCTAGGGACCGCGGCGGGTGACATGACGGCGAGGACGCTGCACCTCGGCTACTTCGCCTCCGGCGTGTTGTTCGCCGTGATCATCGTGATTCCCACGGTGGGTTACCGTTTCGCCGGCTTCAACTCCGTATTCGCGTTCTGGTTCGCGTATGTCACCACGCGTCCGCTTGGTGCATCTTTCGCCGACTGGATGGGGGTTTCCCAGGCACGAGGAGGATTGCAGTGGGGCACCGGGTTCGTGAGCATTGTCTTGGCAGGGTTAATCGTCGCCGGAGTCGTGCTCATCACCGTCACCGAGAGGCGCGCTAAATCAGCGCGGTGATTATTGATCCGCGTCAGGTTTGTGCCCACTCGAGTGGGCACAAACCTGACGCGGAGGAACACGCGCGCGGAGAGAAAGAGACCCGCTCTACGACCTTCGCCCGTGCGGGATCCGCAATTCGATGATCGTTCCCGACGGGGAGGTTTCGGTGACGCTCGCCGTCCCCCCGAAGCGCTCGACGGTGTCACGCACGAGCGACAGTCCGATGCCGAATCCGGTGCGGGTCATTCCGCCGCCGCCAACGGCATCCCCGGCGCGCGCGAAGCGATCGAAGATGCGGGTCGGCTCGATACCGGTGATGCCCGGTCCGTGATCCCGCACGCGGATGAGCACGGAGCCCTTGATCTCCTCGACCGTCACGTCGATAGTCGACCCTGGCGGCGAGAAATCGAGAGCGTTGTCCAACAGGGCCACCACGCACCGGTGGATGCTGGTCGCCGGAACCGCGGTCGCGGTATCTGAGGTGGTGGTGAGTCGGAGGGAGACGAAGCGTTTGGCCGCCAGAATCGTCATCGAATTTATCGCCCGTTGCACCGCGGGTCCAACCGCGCTCGGTTCGCCCGTCACCGGGGACCGATCAACCTCGGCCAGCGCGAGAAGATCATTCACAATGCCGATCAGGGTCTTCGTGTCGCTGCGGAGCTCCGTCACGGTGGCGGTGGACGGATCCCCGTCGGCCAGGCCGCGCTGAAGAAACTGCAGGCGTGCGTCGAGAACAGTCAGCGGAGTGCGGAGTTCGTGGCTGGCATCCGCCACGAATGCTCGTTGAAGCCTCAGAGCGTCGCCAAGCGGACGAACTGCCCGCCGTGTGGCGAACCAGCTCATCGTGCCGGCCAGAATGATCGCGATCGTTCCAATCACAATCCCACCGACGAGAATCTCGAGACCCCCGACATCGATTGTCGTCTCGTGCGATTCCACCGTGGTGAAGAGGCGATCGGGCTTGATGTGTGCAAAAACAAAAGCGAAAGCGGCGACGAGCACGGCGAGCACCAATACGCTCGAGGTGATCGTGATCTGGAGCCCGACCGCCCGCGAGGCGCGACGGATTGCGCGGGCGTCAGCATCGTCCAGTCGGGGAGTGTTCGAGGTCGTCGTCACGGTGCTCCCAGCCGGTAGCCCTGGCCGCGAACGGTGGTGATGAGCTCGGCATCCGTCTTTCGACGAACGTAGTGCACGTAGGTGTCCACTGTGCCGGGTTGGTCACTTGTCCCGAACACGGCACCCAGAATCTGATCGCGCGAATACGTGCGATGAGGGTTCTCGGCGAAGAGCCGCAGAAGTTCGTTCTCCCGTTCGGTGAGAATCGTGCGTCCGTCGTAGGGCGAATAGACCGTGCGGCTTTCAGGGTAGAACTCCCAGAGCCCGATACGCACGAAAGGGCCCTCTCCGGTGTAAACACGACGGATGGCGCGCAGCCGCGCAAACAGCTCATCGAATTCGAAGGGTTTCACCAGGTAGTCGTTTGCGCCGGCATCCAGTCCCCGTACCTTGTCCTGAATGGTTCCCAGAGCGGTGAGGATGAGCATTGGGGTGGTGATCCGCTTGCGGCGGAGGGTCTCGATCACACCTAGGCCGTCGAGGCCGGGCAATCGGCGGTCAACGATGATCACTTCGAAGTTTCCCTCGAGGGCTGTGGCGACGCCGGTCGTTCCATCGTCGATCAGGGTGACCGCGTACACCTCGTCCAAGACCTGCCGCATAAGTGGACCGAGCTGCGGATCGTCTTCGATCAAGAGCAGCCGGGGCCGGGGATCGGTCATCGGGTTCTCGATTCCACTGGATCGTTCATCATCTCAGTCTGCCAATTTCCCTCTAAGAAACCCATGATGAAATGCGTCACGTGCACTCTCTGTCGCCGCGTGTGGTCCCTCCCGTCAGGTGTGGTCCACTTCTAACCGGCACAAATCGGACGGAAGGGACCAACCCCTTGGTCCCTCGGTCCCTTGGTCCCTTGGTCCCTCGGTCCCTTAGGCAGCGGATCGATTAGTCCCGATAGGACTTGCGCGGGGACCGATCGCCTGTTCGTGAGGCATCCGATCGGGCCCCATCCTTTCGGGCCCCTACGCGGTCGGCACGGATCTCGATGAGCTTGCCGCTGATGCGCGTGCCTTTCAGTTTGTCGAGCACATCGGGGGAGAGGTTCGCTGGAAGATCGACGAGAGAGAAGTCGGGCAGGATCTTGATGTGGCCGAAGTCTTCGCGACTGAGGCCGCCCTCGTTGGCGATGGCTCCGACGATCTGGCGGGGCTCCACCTTGTGGCGCTTGCCGACCTCGATGCGATAGGTCGACATCGGTCCGGCGGCCGGACGGGCGCGCCGCTCGGTGCGGTCCGCCCGCTCCGGTCGGTCGGCGCGCTCGGGGCGATCGCCCCAATCCGCGCGTTCGGACCGTTCGTTGCGCTGTCGTTCGGGGGAGAGCAATAGCGGCGTCTCGCCCTGGGCGACGATCGCTAGCGCGGCCGCAACGTCAACCTCGGGTACATCGTGATGCGCGATGTAGTGGCTGATGATGTCGCGGAAGCCGGAGATGCGCTCGCCCTGGCCGAGCGCCTCGGTGATGGCGTCGTCGAACCGCGTCAGCCGGGTGACGTTGACATCTTCGACGCTCGGCAACTGCATCTGGGTCAGCGGTTGACGGGTAGCCCGCTCAATCGCGTCGAGCAGCCGCCGTTCGCGCGGGGTCACGAAGCTGATCGCGGCACCGCTGCGGCCCGCGCGTCCGGTGCGGCCGATGCGGTGAACGTACGACTCGGTATCGATCGGGATGTCGTAGTTGATCACGTGGCTGATGCGCTCTACGTCAAGGCCGCGGGCCGCGACATCCGTCGCCACCAGGATGTCGAGCTTGCCCGATTTCAACTGGTTGACAGTGCGCTCTCGCTGGGCCTGGGCCACGTCGCCGCTGATCGCCGCGGCGGAATAGCCGCGCGCCCGCAGTTTCTCGGCCAGCGTCTCTGTCTCGTTCTTGGTGCGGACGAAGACGATCATCCCCTCGAAGTTCTCGACCTCGAGGATGCGGGTGAGAGCGTCGACTTTCTGCGGATACGACACCATCAGGTAGCGCTGCGTCGTGTTGACGGAGGTCGTGGTTTTATTCTTCACCGTGATCTCTTCTGGGTCGTGCAGGTACTTCTTGGAGATACGACGGATCTGTGGGGGCATCGTTGCCGAGAACAGCGCCACCTGCTTGTCGTCGGGAGTGTCGGCCAGAATGGTCTCGACATCCTCGGCGAAGCCCATCTTGAGCATCTCGTCGGCTTCGTCAAGCACAAGGTATTTGAGCTCGGAGAGGTCGAGCGTGCCCTTGGCAAGGTGGTCCATGATGCGACCGGGCGTGCCGACAACGATGTGTACGCCGCGCCGAAGGGCCGATAGTTGCACCCCGTAGGCCTGGCCACCGTAGACGGGGAGCACATGCACGCCGCGCATACCGGAGGCGTACTGCTCGAAAGCCTCGCAGACCTGAAGGGCGAGTTCCCGGGTGGGGGCGAGCACGAGGGCTTGGGGGTTCTTCTGGGTGAGATCGAGACGGGAGAGGATCGGCAGCGCAAAAGCGGCAGTCTTTCCCGTCCCGGTCTGGGCGAGTCCCACGACATCCCGGCCGGCCAGCAGGGGAGGGATGGTCGCGGCCTGGATGGCCGATGGCGTCTCGTATCCCACATCCTTGAGTGCTTTGAGCACAGCGTCGGTGAGTCCGAGTTCGGAAAAAGAGAGGGCAGCGGGGGCAGTTTCTGCTTCGCTGGGCATGGTGGTGTCGAGAGACGTCATGATCTAACGGTAGCGCGTGCACATGGGCTGGCTCGGCGCCGTGAGGTGGGTCGCTTGCCGTGCTGTGCTTGCAGCAGCACAGAGGATTGATATACATCGATCACAGCTGCAATCGCGTAGACCTCCTTGCGCCGCCGAGCGGGGATGACATCGCCGCAGCCCTCCCCGTGACGCTGCTGACCTCCGTCGAGCAGCCTTCGCCTGAGGAGGAGGAGGACCGGTGTTTTTTCGTCGACGCGGCATGGGTTACCCATGCTTGGCGGGGATCTCCTAGAGATACTGGAGAAATCCCGGCTATCACGACGACCCGGTCAATCTGGCGGAAGCCGACGAAGGTGCCCGGACGGCACGTCATACCAAGCCATGACGGAACTGTCGGAGTGGATCCGGCAGGCACGCGCTCGAACATGCCATCCGTATTTGATGGAGGCAGTGCGAACCACTAATTTCAGTGACGAATCCGCTGGTGAGAGGATCGAAGCGACTCTCGTTCAGCACCTCGACCGCATCGTGGTGAATGTAGTCCGCGCGGAGCGCGCGCGTGCAATTTCCCGGGGGGGCTCTTTGAAGGGGTGACCGCAAAACACCATTAGCGCAGGTTTTCAATACTGGTCGATGGACGCCGGGTCTCGGGCATCCAGATCGACACTGGACCGCAAGTGCAGGGTGTGGGATCGGATCTGTGCGATCGGATCTGGGGGATCGAATGCACACTGCCGCTGTCGCTCGGGACTACCTGCCCGGGCTTCGACGCGAGTTCGTTGCGCGAGCGACATCCTCAGCGGAAGGGGCGATGCGCTAGGGGCGCCGCTCGCCCTGGTTGCCGTCGATCGCTTGCCGTGAGTCCCATGAAGCTGTGCCTGACTGATGGCTGGGCGACCGCGCGATCCACGGTGGATGCATTCTCTGGACAACCGATGCGGCAAATGCAGGAAAACTTGTTACCAGTGGGGCGAATGGTGCTCACCTGCCCCACTGGTAACAGGTGGTCCTGCATTTCGAACGAAAGGCGCTGGATCTGACCTGCACGGTGCACGTGCCTTAGGACCAAGGCCGGATCCAGGCGCGGAAATCGGGTGGCGTTCGAAATCGGCAGGCGTTAGAGGAGGCGGCATCCCCCGTGTGAGTGCAGCAAATGCAGGATGCACCGTGACGGACGAGGCTGGTGAGGCGCATCCGCCACACTGGTCACACTCACTCCTGCATTTCGCGCGGAGGGGATGGCGCGGAGGGGATGGCGCGGAGGGGATCGCGCGGAGGCGGACGAAGCGGCATAAGGAGTGTGGCCGGGATACCACCGTGGAGGGGATGACGGGAATCGAACCCGCGCCATCAGTTTGGAAAACTGA
>JBKJLH010000027.1:0-9956 GCA_046597035.1 Lacisediminihabitans sp. | reverse complement strand
CATTGAAATAGACGACGTCCTCATCCTGCACATTCCCAATACCGGGCACGTTCACCTGACCAGTGAAGGAAAGGTAAAACTCGGTAGCACTAACGCGATCGAAACCATCGACATTGGTACCGCTCGGCAGGCCATATGGCAGGGTCGCCATGTCGTGCACCCGACTGTAAGTTCCGCCGTTCCAGTTGTAGATGTCCGCGCTATCGGCCGTGCCGCCGACGCCGGGCGGGTTGGTGTTCCCCTGCGTCGAGAAGAACAGATCCTGGCCGGGCGCCGGTGCTGCCGGTGGCAGGGCGCCACTGGCGAACGAGATCGCGTCCAGGTCGTAGGCCGCCTTGTTACGCAGCCCGTGGGCGCCGCCATCGAAGTAGATCGACCAGGCTCCGTCGAAGTAGACGACATCCTCATCGTTCACTGCACGCACACCAGGGACGTTCGTGGTCGTGTTGCTGAAGGACATGTAGAAATGGGTGGCGTCAATCCAGATGAGCCCGTCCACGTTGGGGTTGTTGGGTCCGGTGGCCGACCCGCTGTTGGGCAGCTTGGTCGGTGCCGCTGTCGCATCCAGAACTCGCGCGAAGGAACTGCCTCCGTTCCAGCGGTAGACATCGGCGTTGTCGCCGCTGCCACCCGCCCCGGGAGGTACCGCCGCGTTATTGGTCGTGAAGTACAGCGTGTTGCCGACCACGCTGATCGCGCCCAAGTCGACCGCGCCGCCCACCCCGTGCGCGCTGCCATCGAACCATAATGACCAGGCGGTGCCGTCGAAGTACACGACGTCCTCATCGGCCACCGTACCGATCCCGGGCAGGGTTACGTTGCCGGAGAACGAGGCGTAGAAGCGGGTGTCATCGACTCGGGAGAACCCGTCCACGTTGGCGCTAGCTGGCACGTTGTACGGCGGGGCTGTCATATCGATCGACCGGCTGAAGGCGGTGCCGTTCCAGAGGTGGATGTCGGCGTTGTCGGCGTTTCCGCTAACGTCGGGCGGGTTGAGGTCCCCAGCCGTGGAGAAGTACAGGTCCGAGGTCGGCAGAGGCGGTGTTGCCGCACCGAACTCGTCGGCACCGCTGTCGAAGCCACCGAGCGCCGGGCGCGCCTGGTTGTCGAAGTCCGTTGTCGGCGCGTTCACGCCTGTGGCGCTGGCCGCGCCGAGGTTGCAGGCGGGTGAGCTGGGGCAGTTAGCCAGGTGGTAGTTACCGAGCAGGTTCGGAGGCGCTTCCAGGGTCACGAGCGTGGCATCCACGAATGCCGGATTCTGGCGCCAAGTGGCGAAGGATACGGAGACGTCGTAGGTCGAGAGCACGGCTGGATCGGCAGAGCTGTTGCTCGAACTGGTCGCGTATGGGTGGTCTGCAGGATTCTGCTGCACGACCGAGTTGGTCGGTGCGAGCGCGCCCGTGCCGTCGGCAACACCCAGATCCCAGTTGTTGATGTCGGTCGCGCCGGCCAGTCCGATGCCGGTGACGGTGGTGCCGGCCCGCGTGCCGGCCCGGTTGTCCCAGAAGATGTTGTTGAACGTCAACGGGTTGCTGAAGGTCGGCGAGCCGACCGGCAGTGTGGCCTGCAACTGATCGCTGTTGGCCGACGTGGACAGCCCGGCAGGGGCGGCTTGGCCGTTCGAGGTCACCGCGGTGGCCGTCGTCAGATTCTTCATGATCGTGTTGTTGTAGACCCGCACGTTGGGGGCGTCATTGATGCCGATGCCGCCGCCTTCGTGGGTCGATACGTTGTTGACGATCATGTTGTTGTAGACGTTCATCGGGAAGTCCCCAGCCATGAGGAAGCGGATTCCGCCACCGTCGTCATTGGCCATGTTGGCCTGGATCTGGTTGGCATAGATGTCCACCGCACCGGAGCCGGGCGAGAGCGCACCGACCGTCGCGGGTAGCTGCCCGGCGATCATGATGCCGCCACCCTCGTCGTTGGAGGAGTTGAAGTAAATTCGGTTGTGGTGGATCTGGCCGCCCGGGCTGTACCCGAAAGCGCTCAACCCGGCACCATACTCCATCGAGAAGTTGCCGCAGATGTCGTTGCCGGACACCTCGTAGCCGTCGGACCCGGCGAAGAGGCCGATACCGCCGGCCAGGTTGGTGCCGGCGTTGGCAATGATCCGGTTGTTCGCGATCCGCACGTTCTCGTTGTGGTTGCTCGTTCCCGGCGCGGCCAGGTCGGGGGTACCGACCCGAATGGTCCCGTAGCCGCCGCCATTGTTCTGCACCACGTTGTTGGTGATCTGCAGGGAGCGGGCGTAGGCGTTGGCGAAGATGGCTCCTCCCTGGGTGGTGATGTTCGGCGGAAGGCCGGTCGGCCCGCCAGTAAGACTGTCGATGTTGCCGGGGAAGCCCACCTGGTCGCCGCCGCGGATGTCAAAACCGTCGATAGACGCCGTGAACGAGCTCGTGAACTGGCGTGCTCTACCGGAGGCAGTAGTGGCGTTGGCCGAGGCGAGGACGTAGATCGCTTCACCGTCGTTGACGGCCTGATTACCGTCCCAGCTGAGGCCGCCGACCTTGGTGAACCAGTCAGTGGCCAGGGCGGTGTCGCCGCCGAACGCACCGGCATCGATGATCGATCCCGGTACGAAAGTGCTGCCCTGGAAGCCGCCGGAGCCGACGCCCTGCAGCTTGACCGGGGACGCGATGACGAGGTTCTCGAAGTAGGCGCCGCGGGGGTTGCCCGCAGTCGCGGGTGCCGGGTAGACGACCACCAGGTCATCGCCGTTGTTGGCGAATGCGGCGTCGAGTGCGGCTTGGATAGTGGAGTAGGGGTGGCCGGGACCGACCTCCTTCACAGCAGGGTTGTACCCCGTTCCTAAGACGTGGAAGGTGAGTCCGTTAACCGTGCTCTGTTGGTTACCTGAGGTGATTTTGAGCTGCTGCGCCCCCACCGGGGTCGCAGCAGGCACGCTGACCGAGATCGAGGTGTCGCTCCAGGAGGTGACGGTCAACGTGGTGTTGCCCAGAGTCACCTGCCCGGTGCCCTGGATGGCGCCGAAGCCGGTCCCGTCGATGGTGAAGGCTCGGCTGCCAGCAGCGGCCACGTAGGGTTGCGATACTCTCAACAGCTGTGGTGTTGCAGCATCGAGAGCGCAGGCAACCGCCGTGTTCACACCGGTGGTCGGCGAGCCGACATAGACACCGACCTGTGTCGGAGCAAGGTCCGTGGGGATGGTCACTCCGGGCATGGCCTCGAACTCGGTCGCTATCGAGCGATATCGCGGATTGTAGTTGGCGTTCAGATGCCCGGGAGTACCCGGATCATTGCCGACAAACCGGTACATGTTGGTGCAGACGCCCGAGGGAGTGGGGCAGCTGATGTGGTTGGTGGAGGGCAGCAGCACGTCATACGCGCCGTTGAAGTCGGACTCGACCGTCGTGACCAGCCGGTTGGCGAAGTCGTAGATGCCGACCGGAGCGAAGGCAATGCCCGTCTTCTCCCCGAAGAGCGTCGAGCGCGGGTCGGTGGAGTAGTTGATGTCGTCCACGATCAGGCCACGCAGGCGGGACGGGACCGGGATGTCGGTAAAGATGTTGAACATGGGCACGATCGACTTGCCGTTGTTCACCTGCACCAGCTTGGTGTCGCAGGACGGCTTGGCTGAGCCTTCATACGGCGACCCACCCATACCGAGGAAGGGGGCGTTGGCGACCGGTGTCGAGGCCGGGACGGTGACACCCGAGGGGACGCCGTTCGTACCGTCACCGACCACTGCAGGGTAGCCGTCCTTTGTCGTGCCGAGGAGGTCGACGGTGTGGAGCGGCCCGGCACACGCCGGCGGCGGCACCTGCGGGATGATCTGGTTTCCATTGGCGATATTGACGTCTGTTTCGCTCGTTACCCTGTAAGTGGGCTTGCCGATGCTGTCATGCGGGATCGCGATCTTGACCAGGTAGTCCCCGCTCCCCAAGGGCTCGAATGTTCCGTCGGTGCACTTGGGATCGGCCGGGTTTGTCCCGTCCAATATTCCCGTGCACGCGTCGGCGAAGCCGTAGTTGCCGTCTACGGCCGCACCGAAGTTGGCCGCAGCTGTGCCCTGGTCGGTCGGGTATGGTCCAAATTGCACTCCCTGGATAAAGCTCGAGATGCACTCGCCCGATGTCTCCTGATTCGGCGCAAGAACGTTCTCGTCGTAGGCCGTGGGGTTGGCTGCTGCGTGGACGAGAGGCGTGCCATCGACGTCGCGGGCGACACATCCGGTCGGGCGGCTCCAGTGCTCCGAGAGGTAGGTGTTCAACAGCTTGCCCGAGGCCAATGAGCCATCGGGTGCGAGCTCGTACGCGTCGTTCGTGCCACCACAGGGTGCTCCAGCGGTCGTGCCGCAGCTGACCGTGGCGTAGAGCTCCACGGGCACATTGGAGACACCCGGCTGCCAGTCTTCCGAGGCGGCATACTGCGGGTTCAACTCGTTGCGGGTCGTGTCGTAGCTCACCGTGCCGACAATGCCGCCGTTGCGAGGGTCGATGCCGTTGGCACCGGTCGGATCGTAGGCGTGAACACCCCAATCCATCGTGCCGCTGAGCCCGATAACGCTGAGCACGCTGACGTCAACGCCGGCACCCTTGACCGTGGTCGGGGTCGGCTGGTTGTCGGCCTGGTAGGTGACCCCGGTGGTGTAGAAGGAGCTGTTGTAGTTCTCCATCACGGTCCATTCACTGAGCGGGTATGCGCTCTCGAAGTGGTAATAGCCCGTGCTGTCCGTGATGACGAGGTTCGTCCCCCGATCCATCAACGAGTTGTCTTGCTTGCGCATGGTCAGGGTGAAGTTCGGTAGGCCGCTTTCGCCCGGGTCCCTGACTCCGTTGCGGTTAGCGTCGTTGAAGACGTAACCGCTGTATTCCGTCCACCAGCCGCTGTCTGGCAGGTTGCCCATCTGTACCGTCTCGCCATTTTTCACAGTCACGTTGACCTGGTTGAGGAAGTGGTTTTGCGGCTCGTCCCACCAGCTCAGGCTGTAGTTGCCGTC
Organism: Lacisediminihabitans sp.; assembly: GCA_046597035.1. Lineage (GTDB taxonomy): Bacteria > Actinomycetota > Actinomycetes > Actinomycetales > Microbacteriaceae > Lacisediminihabitans. The sequence continues at coordinate 4,990 of JBKJLH010000027.1, read as the reverse complement.
GGGTACGCCGGAGATGTCGAAGGTGCCGTCCACGCTGCCATGACCAACCCACACGGCCTTGTCACCCTGCTGCAGGTCGGCGAGCGAGAGCCAGGGGCTGACGATCGGCTTGCCCATCTTGCTCCCGGTCATCCCGAGCCAGTAGTTGAAGTCGCCGCCCTTGGGCGGGCTGTACTGCTTGACGTTGACGACCGTGCCCGTTATCTGACCGGGACCACCGGCCAGGGTGTTGGTGGGCGCTACGAAACCGAACATCGGCCCGGGGACCGGCTCACCGGCCCGCAGGGCTTCGGTGTCGTAACCGGTGCTGCCCTCCATGACCCAAGCATCGAAGTCGTGGTTACCTTCTAGGGTCGTGGTTTGGATCCAGGTCTGCCCGTTAGGGGCCGTGGCCGTCAGGGCGTATCGGTTGCTCCCCAAGTGGGGCATAGTCAGAAGGCCGGTGGTATCGCTGACGCAGTTGCCACCAGTTCCCGCGATCGGCACGGGGAGCATAGCCGCATCAAGGCTGGCAGCGGGGATCACGTGGGTGTCCGGGTTCTCGCCCACATAGACCGTGCACAGGGGGTTGCCGTAGACGTCGGTTTGCACCTCACCCAGGGTGTCGGCGATGTGGCCGATGAAACCGGGCAGTCCGGGCTCACCCTGGTCGATGGCTCCGTTGGTGGTCGCGCTGTCCTGGAAGATCTGTGCCCGGAGTGTCGAGTCGGGCAGCGGCTCGGGCTGCAGCTCGACGGTGACCTGACCCGACGCCGGGAACGGCACGGTGAAGTGTGCACCGTCGATCTTGTACCCGTCGGAGAGCACCGAGATCAGGTACCGTCCGTTTGGTAAGTCCATGCCGGGCGCGAAATCGGACTGGTCGCCCTGCCGCACGATCGGGCTCGTCGTGTTCGGTGTCTCCCGGATCGACGGCCAATTACACGTGGCCGGGTACCCGTTGTCGAGTGTGTTGCAGCCAGAGCCGAGCGCAGGATTCCTCTGGGCGGTCGAGCCGGTGTTGTCCTCATTGATCAGGTAGGTGAAGTTCGAAATGGCGGCTCCCTTGAGGACGCCATGACCGGCGAAGGCGCGAGGTTCGGTACGCGCGCTTATCACGTTCAGCGTCAGGATGCTCGTTGTCGCTGCCTGGGCCGGAAGGGGGGCGGGGGCGACGAGCATCGCGATCGGCATGACGATGGCGGTGACGGCTATCACGATCCGTTTCCACAGTGGCCGTGTCCGCAGCGTAAAACTGGACGCTTTTCTCGTCGACACCATGCTGACCTCCAAAGTCGGGACGAGTTCATGCTGATCTGAAGCGACCGGTCCATCAAGCCCTAGGTGAGGGGTCCCAGCTCCCCAAAATTGGGGGTACCCCAGTGTTGATGTGGAGCTGCGAGCGGACGGTACGGGCCGGTGAGAACGGGCAGGCGCTCGTGAAAATTTCGCTTTAGTCATGTTCGATGGCAACTTTTGCGCTGGTGGGTTAGGGCTTTCGGCTGTTGCGGAGCAGCGCGGTTAGATGAAGCGTTGCTCAGTCCCGAGGTCGGCGACGGCCTTCCACATCAGGCGGGCGGGATCACCGCCGCCTGTGCAACACTCGGGCAAGCCGCCGTTTGTCAGCCATGCTGCCGAACGCACGGGCGCTTGGCTGACGGAGGGCAGCGGGGTCCCGGCGGAGGGCAACTATCGCAGCCGAGGCGATACCCTCAGTCCTATCCGCGGCCTGCGCAGAGAATTCGCGTTCGCCCATACCGTCGAGAAGATGGATGAGCTTCGCGGGGCACAATCCTCGATCGAGCAGACCACGTCGCGTCCGTGCAGCACAGCAATGTGCGCGCTCTCACCGAGCCGGTCAAGGAAAGCGGAACGGATGGGCCGCAGCACAAAGTCGTGATCCGCGCGTATGCCGCGCGGTCGGTAGACGGTCGGTAGACGGTCGAGCGCGGAAGCTCGAGGGTGTGATGCGCTGGCTGCGCGGCCCGGTCATCCGTCCCGTTCCCCGGTCGACGGCCCGTCTCACTGTCCCGTATGTGAGACAGTGCTCGGGCGAACCCTGTGGCGCATCACCGTTCGAGAGAGTGTGATGGTGCCATGGAGAAGTCCACGAATATTTCCCCGGTCGTCATCGGTATCGGCGCGCTGAGCCCCGCGCAGCTGGTGGCGATCGCTCGGCACGATGCTCCGATCGAGATCGATGACGCGGCGCGCGCCGCCGTGAGCGCGAGCCGGGACACGATCGAACTGCTCGCCAGCGATATCGAACCGCACTACGGAATCTCCACCGGCTTCGGTGCCCTGGCCACCACCTTCATCGCCGAAGATCGTCGTCGCCAGTTGCAGCGCAGTCTGGTGCGCTCGCACGCCGCCGGCTCCGGACCGGAGGTCGAACGCGAGACCGTGCGTGCGCTGATGGCACTGCGGCTCTCGACGCTGCTGACCGGTCGCACCGGCATCCGCCTCGAAACAGCCCAGGCCTATTCCAGCATCCTCAACGCCGGAATCACCCCGATCGTGCGCGAATACGGTTCGCTCGGATGCTCCGGTGACCTCGCACCGCTCGCCCACTGCGCCCTTGCACTCATGGGCGAGGGCACGGTGCGCGACCGTGACGGCATCCTGATGCCCGCCGCCGTCGCGCTCGCCGCGGCCGGTCTCTGCCCCGTCGTACTTGCCGAGAAGGAGGGCCTCGCGCTCATCAACGGTACCGATGGGATGCTCGGCCAGCTCGTGCTCGCCCTCGACGACCTGGGGCGACTGCTCTCGACCGCGGACCTCTCCGCCGCGATGTCCGTCGAGGCCTTGCTCGGCACCGACGCGGTCTTCGCCGAGGATCTCGCGGCCCTCCGTCCACAATCGGGCCAGCAGGTCTCGGCGGCGAATCTGCGCAATCTGCTCGTCGGGTCTCCGATCGTGCAAAGCCATAAGGGGCCGGAATGTACCCGTGTGCAGGACGCCTACTCGCTTCGCTGCGCGCCCCAGGTACACGGTGCCGCCCGCGACACCGCCGACCATGCCACGATGATCGCCGGACACGAACTCGCTTCAGCGGTGGACAACCCCGTCGTCACTCTCGACGGGCGAGTCGAATCGAACGGCAATTTCCACGGCGCGCCCGTCGCCTATGTGATGGACTTCCTCGCGATCGTGATTGCGGATGTCGCGAGCATGTCCGAGCGCCGCACCGACCGCATGCTCGATCCGTCCCGCAGCCAGGGCCTTCCGGCATTCCTCGCCCATGAGGTCGGGGTCGACTCCGGGCTGATGATCGCCCAGTACACCTCCGCCGGCATCGTTTCGGATCTGAAGCGCCTTGCCGCTCCGGCATCCGTCGACTCGATCCCCTCCTCCGCCATGCAGGAAGACCACGTGTCGATGGGCTGGGCCTCGGCCCGCAAGCTGCGAAGCGCCATCGACGGCCTCACCCGGGTCCTGGCCATCGAGATCCTCACTGCCGCTCGGGCACTCGACCTGCGCGCTCCCCTGCTACCCGGGCTCGCGACCGGCGCCGCTGTCGCCGAGGTGCGCCGGGATGTCCCTGGGCCGGGACCCGACCGCTACCTCTCCCCCGAAATCGAGTCCGTCGTCGAGGCCGTCGCCTCCGGACGAATCCTCGCCGCAGTCCGCACCGTGATTGGAGACCTCGCATGACCAAGAACCCGACCCCCCAGCACCCGACTCCCCAGCACCCGACCCCCTCTGGCCCCCGACCGGTCCGCGCCGCGCGGGGCCCGATCCTCACGGCGAAGAGCTGGCAGACCGAGGGTCCGCTTCGTATGTTGATGAACAACCTCGACCCGGAGGTCGCCGAGCATCCCGACGACCTCGTCGTCTACGGCGGCACGGGGAAGGCGGCTCGCAACTGGGAATGTTACGACGCGATCGTGCGCACCCTCGAAACTCTGGAGAGCGACGAGACCCTGCTCGTGCAGTCGGGAAAGCCGGTGGGCGTGTTCCGTACTCACGAGTGGGCGCCGCGTGTGCTCATCGCGAACTCCAACCTCGTCGGTGACTGGGCAACTTGGCCGGAGTTCCGCCGACTCGAGCAACTCGGCCTCACGATGTACGGGCAGATGACCGCAGGGTCGTGGATCTACATCGGCACCCAAGGCATCCTCCAGGGCACCTACGAGACCTTCGCCGCCGTGGCGGACAAGAAGTTCCACGGTACTCTGGCAGGCACGATCACGCTCACCGGCGGTGCCGGCGGAATGGGCGGCGCCCAGCCGCTCGCCGTCACGATGAACCATGGGGTGGTCCTCATCGTCGACGTCGACCGCTCCCGGCTCGAACGTCGGATGGCGAAGGGCTATCTCGATGAGCTCGCCCACAACCTCGACGACGCTCTCCGCCGGGTGATTGCGGCCAAGGAGCTGCGCATCCCCATGTCGGTCGGTCTCGTCGGCAACGCCGCGACCGTGTTCACCGAGCTGCTCGAGCGGCACGCCCCCATCGACATCGTCACCGACCAGACCTCGGCCCACGATCCTCTCGCCTACCTTCCTGAGGGCATCACCCTCGAAGACTGGAAGCAGCGCTCAACAGATGATCCGCAGGGATCCACCGAGCTCTCTCGCGCGAGCATGGCGAAGCAGGTTCGTGCCATGGTCGGTTTTCAGGATGCCGGGGCCGAGGTCTTCGACTACGGAAACTCCCTGCGGGCTGAGGCGAAACTCGGTGGCTATGATCGCGCCTTCGACTTTCCCGGGTTCGTGCCCGCCTACATCCGGCCGCTCTTCGCCGAGGGCAAGGGACCGTTCCGCTGGGTGGCACTGTCCGGAGACCCGGCAGACATCGCAGCGACGGACCGTGCCATCCTCGACCTGTTCCCGAACGACGCGAAGCTGCACCGCTGGATCACCGAGGCGGGCAAGAAGGTGCACTTCGAGGGCTTGCCCGCCCGCATCTGCTGGCTCGGCTACCAGGAACGCCACCTCGCCGGCCTGAAGTTCAATGAGATGGTCGCGTCCGGCGAACTCAGTGCACCCATCGTGATCGGCCGCGACCA
>JBKJLH010000068.1:0-8292 GCA_046597035.1 Lacisediminihabitans sp. | reverse complement strand
GAGTTCGTCGACGGCTCGACGATCGCCCAGTGCTCGCCGCCTGACATGCGGCTGCCGATCTCCCTCGGGCTCGATTGGCCGAACCGCGTCGCCGGAGTGGGTGCGCCCCTCGACTGGACCACCTCGAGCGCCTGGACCTTCGAGCCTCTCGACGCCGACGCCTTCCCGGCGGTCGATCTCGCAAAACGCGTGGGACGTGAGGGCGGCACCTATCCGGCTGTTTTCAACGCGGCCAACGAGCAGGCGGTTCTCGCCTTCCACGCCGGGCGAATCGGCTACCTCGACATCGTCGACACCGTAACTGCAGTCGTCGATGCGCACTCGTCATCCGGTGCCCTCACCCGCGAGTCCCTTGCCGAGGCCGAGCTCTCGGCACGTACCGACGCCGACCGTCGAATCGCCCGTCGCTAGTCACCCCCTCCATCCTTGCCCTTACCGGGCTTGCCCGTATCGCCGGGTTTCTGGTCGACCTGGGCGGCGACTTCCGCCTCCAGGTCGGCCCGCACGAGGGCAATGGATGCCGTGATGCTGTCGAAGCGAGCAGTAGTCACCCGGCCCCGAGCGCGCGCATCCGCGAGGGTAGCGGCAAGTTCGTCGAGTCGCGCCAGTGCCGCGGTCGGGTCACCGGCAGCGGCGGAGGAGGACACGGCCAACACCCCGGCCTGGAGCTGGGAGGCAACGGTCGAGGAATAGGAGGATGCCGACGCAGTCGCGGCCGGGGTTCCGCCTGCGGCACAGCCGGTGAGCAGCAGCGCGCACGCCACCAGGCCAGCAGCGAGCGCTGACTTGACCTCTGCTGTATGCCTCATGGCGCCACGCTCTGTTGAAGTTGGCCCAGGTGCTTCCCGAGCGTGCCGGAGACGGCCGGATATGAGACGCTCGACGTACCGGGTAACGGAGACGGCGAGGCGGTGGATGCCGCGGGGCCCGGCGCAATCCCACGGGAGAGTGTCATGACGAGTACGACCCCGACGATAACGGCCACCACCGCGGACCCGAGGAGGGCGAGGCGCCGGCGCCGCGGCCGGGGCCGGTGGGACGGTGCTTTGGGCATCGCCTTCGCCGCCGGCGCGCCGAGTACTGTCGTCGGGGCCGTCCTGTCCGATGCGAAACCTTCCGGGGCGGGCAGTAGCTTCGTGGGGTCAAGGACCTCGGGTTCCAGCAGCGCGGTCGCGGGCAATTCCGTCTCGAGCGGTCGGGTGGCCTCCGTGCCCGGCTCGAGGAAAGATGGCCCGAGGAATGGCGCCGCGAGGAAAGACGGCTCGAGGAGCGTTGCGGCGACGCTCGAGGCATCCGGTCGATCCGCGGACTGGCGCCGGGTCATCGCGGCGAGGAGGCCTCGCCAAGCATTGGGCAGGGTATGCGGGATCTCGGGATCGCGCGCCAGTCGTGCGAGCACCGCCTCGATCGCGGTACCGGGGAACGCCCGTTGCCCCGTGAGGCTCTCGAGTAGAACGAGTCCGAGGGAGTAGACGTCGCTCGCGGTCCCCACCGTCGCGCCCTCCGCCTGCTCGGGGCTCAGGTAGGTCGCGGTGCCGATCACGGTTCCGGTGGCCGTCATGCGGGCGTCGTCGAGCAGCCGGGCGATGCCGAAATCGGCGAGCTTCGCGAGCGGCGCGCCGGGAGTGGAATGGTCGTGCGGGAGCAGGATGTTGCCGGGCTTCACGTCGCGGTGCACGACGCCGCGCGCGTGGATATACGAGAGGGCGGCCGCGACATCCGACCCGATTCGGGCTACGAGGCGTGCATCGGGCACGCCCTCGGCAAGCCGCGTGCTCAGGTCGATCCCATCTACGAATTCGAGCACCAGGAAGGCGCGACCGTGGTCGCCGACACCGCCTTCGGCGACGGCGTCGAACAGCGTCACGAGCCCAGGCGCGTTGAGAGAGGCAAGCAGCTGCACCTCGTCGCGTTGCCGACGAACGTCGTCGGCATCCGCGAGTTCGGAGCGGAACACCTTGAGGGCGACTGTGCGACCGAGAGCCTCGTCGCGAGCCCGGTAGACGGTCGCCATGCCGCCGACGCCGACCGTCGATTCGATGCGGAACCGGTCACCGACCAGGTCACCCGTCGCGAGCCCGGAGGTGGGCGATCTGTTCGGATCGGTGCTCATCACTCCATTGTGCGTCATAGGAGATCCGGCGTTGGTGCACCGGCGACCTCCAGCCTCGTGCGGATACGCTGTGCAGCGTGGAAACCGTCCTGCTCTATATCCTCGGCATAGTCGTTGTCGTGATCGGCATCGCCCTGTCGATCGGTCTCCACGAGATCGGCCATCTTGTGCCGGCCAAGCTCTTTGGAGTGAAGGTAGCGCAGTACATGATCGGTTTCGGACCCACCATTTTCTCGCGCAAGAAGGGCGAGACCGAATATGGGGTCAAGGCCATCCCGCTCGGCGGCTACATCTCCATGGCGGGAATGTACCCTCCAGCTCGCAAGGGTGGTCGACCGCGCACCTCCGGCACGGATGCCGCCTTCCTCGAGGAGGAGTATGAGGCGGGCGGACGCACCTCGAGCACCGGCTTCTTCCAGACCCTGGTGCAGGATGCCCGCACCGCGAGCGCCGATACGATCACGGCCGGCGACGAAGACCGCGTCTTTTATAAGCTTCCGATCTACAAGCGCGTGATCATCATGCTCGGCGGACCGTTCATGAACCTCGTGATCGCGGTGGTGCTGTTCGCGGTAGTGTTGAGTGGCTTCGGAGCCCAGCAACTCGCCGTCGGAAGCGTCTCGGCCTGCGTACTTCCGGCATCCAGCAGCGCGGATGCCTGCACCCCGAGCGACCCGGAGGCACCGGGGTCAGCGGCCGGCCTCAAACCCGGTGACCAGATCATCAAGGTTGCCGCGATCGACTATCCGACCTGGGACCAGGTGACCGGAGTCATCCGTACGTCTGCGGGCAAGAAGGTCGACATCACGGTGAAGCGTGCGGGCGAGACCACGGTGCTCACCGCCGTGCCGCTGCTCACCGTGCGCAACGTCCTGTCAACCAAGGGCGCCGTCGTGAAGGACACGAATGGCAAGCCCGTGACCGAGAAGGTCGGATTCCTGGGTATCGGGCCGGATGTCGTGCTCGCCCGGCAGCCGCTCAGTCGCGTTCTTCCAACCCTCGGCACCAACATCGGTGCCGACGTGCACCTCATCCTCAACCTCCCGCAGCGCCTCGTCGACGTGGCGAAGGCAGCATTCGGCTCGGGCGCGCGCGACCCCAACGGCCCGGTGAGTGTCGTCGGCGTCGGCCGCATCGCTGGAGAGGTCACCGCGAAGCAGACCTCCCCGTTTGCTGAGAGGTTCTCCTTCCTGCTCGGACTCATCGCCTCGCTCAATGTGGCGCTGCTGGTCTTCAACCTGGTTCCCCTGCTTCCGCTCGACGGCGGTCACGTGGCCGGGGCGCTGTGGGAGGGCATCCGCCGTATCTTCGCGAAGCTCGTCAGGCGGCCGGATCCTGGGCCGGTTGACATCGCCAAAATGGTTCCGGTAACCTTCGCCGTCGTGCTTGTGCTCGGGGCGATGAGCGTGCTGTTGATCTACGCCGACATCGTCAAGCCGATCGCGCTGCAGTAGCGCTCGTTCTCCAGTTAGCATCCACTGCGGCGGCTTAGGATTATCCAGTGCCAGCAATCAACTTGGGTATGCCCCTCGCCCCTCCTGTACTCGCCCCGCGTCGCAAGACCCGCCAGATCTCCGTTGGGAAGGTGAAAGTCGGCGGTGACGCGCAGGTGAGCGTGCAGTCGATGACCACAACGCAGACCACGAACATCGACGCGACCCTGCAGCAGATTGCCGAACTCACGGCCACCGGGTGCGACATCGTACGCGTGGCCGTGCCGCACCAGGACGACGCGGATGTGCTGCACATCATTGCTAGCAAGAGCCAGATCCCGGTGATCGCCGACATCCACTTCCAGCCGCGGTATGTCTTCACTGCCATCGACGCGGGCGTCGGTGCCGTGCGGGTGAATCCCGGGAACATTCGCAAGTTCGATGACCAGGTCGGCAAGATCGCGGCGGCGGCCAAGGCGGCGGGCGTATCCATCCGCATCGGCGTGAACGCGGGATCACTCGAGCCGAGCATCCTGCAGAAGTATGGCAAGGCCACACCGGAGGCGCTCGTCGAGAGTGCCGTCTGGGAGGCGAGCCTGTTTGAGGAGCATGACTTCCACGACTTCAAGATCTCGGTGAAGCACAACGACCCTGTCATCATGGTGAAGGCCTATCGGTTGCTCGCCGAGCGGGGGGACTGGCCTCTGCATCTCGGGGTCACCGAAGCCGGCCCGGAATTCCAGGGCACCATCAAGTCGGCGACCGCTTTCGGAATCCTGCTCGGCGAGGGCATTGGCGATACCATCCGCGTCTCGCTCTCCGCCCCTCCCGTCACCGAGATCAAGGTGGGCCTGCAGATCCTGCAGTCGCTCAACCTGCGTGAACGCAAGCTCGAGATCGTCTCCTGCCCGAGCTGCGGGCGTGCCCAGGTGGATGTCTATCAGCTCGCCAACGACGTGACCGCAGGACTGGAAAAGATGACGGTGCCCCTCCGCGTCGCAGTCATGGGCTGTGTCGTCAACGGTCCGGGGGAGGCCCGCGAGGCCGACCTCGGCGTCGCGAGCGGCAATGGCCGTGGCCAGATCTTCGTCAAGGGTGAGGTCATCAAGACAGTTCCCGAGTCGGAAATCGTGGCGACACTCATCGAGGAAGCCAACCGCCTCGCCGCTGAGATGCCGCCGGGAGCCGTGGGATCTCCCGAGGTGGTCACCGTCTGAGCCCCGCGGCACGGCGAGCGCTGTCGCGCCCGTGGACCCGATTGAGTCCGGGGCCACGCGCACTGAAATCCTTGGGAATCTTCCTCCCTTTTGGTTTGGTCCTGATGCAGGATCTTCCCCGGCAGGCGTGGCGGCTAAAATATCTCCGTGCCTACTCGACTCTCGCAACTCTTTGTCCGAACCCTTCGCGAAGATCCTTCTGACGCGGAGGTGACGAGTCACCGACTGCTGGTACGAGCCGGCTACATCCGCCGCCAGGGCCCGGGAATTTTCGCCTGGTTGCCGCTCGGACTGCGGGTCAAGCGTCGCATCGAGGCGATTATTCGCGAAGAGATGGACGGTATTGGCGGCCAGGAGGTGCACTTCCCCGGGCTTCTGCCGCGAGAGGCGTACGAGGTTACCGGGCGCTGGACCGAGTACGGCGATGGTATCTTCCGCCTCAAGGATCGCAAGGGAGCCGACTACCTGCTCGCCCCGACGCATGAGGAGGTCTTCACCCTGCTGGTGAAAGACCTGTATTCGTCGTACAAAGATCTGCCGCTGTCGATCTATCAGATCCAGGACAAGTACCGAGACGAAGCTCGCCCGCGCGCGGGCCTGCTTCGTGGCCGCGAATTCACCATGAAGGACGCCTACTCGTTCGACTACACCGATGAGGGGCTCGACAAGTCCTACCAGAACCAGCGAGATGCCTACGAGCGTATCTTCGCGCGTCTCGGCCTCGAGTATGTGATCGTGCAGGCGGATGCCGGAGCCATGGGCGGATCCCGCAGCGAGGAATTCCTGCACCCCACCCCGGTGGGCGAAGACACCTTCGTACGCTCGGACGGCGGCTATGCGGCCAACGTCGAGGCCTTCCGCACCGCGGCTCCGGAGGCACGCTCGTTCGAGACGCTCACCCCGGCCGAGGTGCTCGACACCCCGAATACCCCCACGATCCAGACCCTGGTGAATGTCGCGAATGAGAAGCATCCGCGCTCGGACGGCCGACTGTGGACGGCCGCCGACACGCTCAAGAACCTCGTGCTCGCGCTGACCGCAATCGACGGTACTCGGGAGCTCGTCGTCATCGGACTGCCCGGTAACCGCGAAGTCGACCTGAAACGCGCGGAGGTCGCGTTCGCTCCCGCGGCTGTCGAAGCCGCGAATGAGGGGGATTTCGCGCGGTATCCGGCGCTCGTCAAGGGCTATATCGGCCCGTGGACTGCCACGGGACCGGTGCTCGGCGTCTCCACCGACGAGCGAGCGACGGCGACGGGAATCCGCTTCCTCACCGATCCGCGTGTTTCTTCCGGCTCGGGCTGGATCACCGGGGCCAACGAGCACGGGAAACATGTCTTCGGCCTGGTGGCGGGGCGGGACTTCGTCTCGGACGGGTCTGTCGAGGTCGCCGATGTGCTTGCGGGAGATCCTGCTCCGGATGGTTCGGGGCCGGTCGAGTTGGCGCGCGGCATGGAGATCGGGCATGTCTTCCAACTCGGGCGCAAGTATGCCGAGGCTCTCGGCCTCAAGGTGCTCGACCCGAACGGCAAGCTGGTGACGGTAACGATGGGGTCGTATGGCATCGGGGTCACCCGAATCCTCGCGGTCATCGCGGAGGCGAACAATGATGATAAAGGCCTCATCTGGCCGCAGAATGTGGCGCCGTTCGACCTTCACGTCGTGGCCGCCACCAAGGAGGTCGAAGTGCTGGATGCTGCGGTCGCGCTTGCTATCGACTTCGAGAAGCGCGGCTACGAGGTGCTCGTGGATGAGCGTCCCAAGGTGTCGCCCGGGGTCAAGTTCGGTGACGCTGAGCTCATCGGTGTGCCGCTCATCGTTATTGTCGGCAAGGGATTCGCCGAGGGAATGGTCGAGTTGTGGGATCGCCGTACCGGCGTGAAGACCCCTGTGGCCCTCACCGACCTCGTCGAGGCTGTGGCCGCGGTCCACTGAGGATTCCGGGCCGTGGTCGGTCGCACCTAAGCTACCGTGAAGGCAAACCTTGCGCGCTCGATCGCGGCGCGCGAGTAACAATCGAAAATAGTGGAGGCCCTCAGTGGACATCGACCTGAGCGTGCTGCGTCTCATGGAGCGCGAGCGCGAGATTCCGTTCGACGAACTCGTGGTGATCATCGAGCAGGCCATTCTCACGGCGTACCTCAAGCACACCGAGACGCCGGAGACCAAGGACGGCAATGCGCATGCGCGCGTGTCGCTCGACCGAAAGTCCGGTCACGTGAGCATCTTCGTGCCCGAGCGCAACGATGAAGGCGAAGTGATCGGCGAGGCCGAGGATGTGCCGGAGGACTTCGGTCGCATCGGCGCCTTTGCCGCCAAGCAGGTCATCAACCAACGCCTGCGCGACATCGGGGACGACAAGGTGCTCGGGGAGTTCAAGGGCCGCGAGGGAGACATCATCGCCGGTGTCATCCAGCAGGGTCCGAACCCACGCATGATCCATGTCGACCTCGGTACCATCGAGGCGATCCTTCCGCCGGAAGAGCAGGTGCCCGGCGAGGTCTACGCGCACGGCTCCCGAATCCGCGTCTATGTCACGAGCGTCAGCCGGGGGCTGAAAGGTCCGCAGATCACGGTCTCGCGCACCCATCCATCCCTCGTGCGCAAGCTATTCGCTCTGGAGGTTCCGGAGATTGCCAGCGGCGTCGTAGAGATCGTGTCGCTTGCCCGTGAGGCCGGCCATCGCACCAAGATCGCGGTGAAGGCCAACGAGCCCGGGGTCAACGCCAAGGGTGCCTGTATCGGCGAGATGGGCCAGCGGGTACGCGCTGTCACGGCCGAACTCAATAACGAGAAGATCGACATCGTCGACTACAACGCGGATCTTGCCACCTTCGTTGGCAATGCCCTCTCGCCCGCGAAGGTCACCTCCTCGTATGTGATCGATGCGGCGACTAAGGCCGTGCGTGCCCTTGTGCCGGATTATCAGCTGTCGCTCGCCATCGGCAAGGAGGGCCAGAACGCCCGTCTCGCGGCCAAGCTCACCGGTGCCCGCATCGACATCCAGCCCGACTCGATCCTCGACGAGGACTGACCTCGGCACTTTATCAATCGGCCCCTTCGAAATTCTCGAACGGGCCGATTGCGGTCCTTCCGGGCAGGCGTGCTGGCCCGCGTCGTCCGCAAACGCCCGAGTCGTCTCTGGGAGTCGGCGGAGACATCCGCCGGAAGAGCTCAGGGCCTCAAGTTTCTGCTGGCCGGTGAAGAGGGGATAAGATGATGTCTGTAAGAACCTGTCTCGGCTGCCGCAAACGTGCTGACAGATCCCTCCTCGTGAGGGTAGTTGCACGCGATGGCGAAGTCGTTGTGGATGTTTCCGCAACTCTTCCTGGCCGAGGCGCGTGGGTGCACCCGACACTCCGCTGTGCTGAAACAGCGGTCGCTCGAAAGGCGATCGTGCGTGGACTGCGAGCGGACGGTGCACTCCAATCGACAGGATTTTTGGCAGATATTGCCAGGCTCCAAATGAATGACACAGTCGGCGTTCCATCCGGAACGCCCTAACGAACAGGCTGATTGACCAATGGAC
>JBKJLH010000026.1:0-29231 GCA_046597035.1 Lacisediminihabitans sp. | reverse complement strand
TGCGGTTTGAAGGTCGCGGTCGAGACCGGCACGACCGAGGAACAGGACGAGCTGCCGGCAAAGTCGAAGGCGTGCACCGATGCGGGCAAGCCGGCTATCCAGGTGTTGAAGTTCGATGGACAGGACCAGGCGACAAATGCCGTCGTGCTCGGGCAAGCCGATGCCATGAGTGCTGACTCCCCGATCACCGACTACGCGGTGGCGAAGTCCGGCGGCAAGCTTCAGCCGGCCGGTAAGACCTTCCAGGTTGCGCCCTACGGCGTGGCCGTCGATAAGGGTTCGAAGCTGGGTGTGGCGCTTCAGAAGACGTTCCAGGCGATCGTCGATGACGGCACCTACAAGAAGATCCTCGAAAAGTGGGGTGTCCAGGACGGGGCCCTGTCGACCATCACGATCAACGCTGCGGCGAACGGTTAGCCGATGTCGACCCTCCCTGATCGCACTGCGACAGGTAGCAGCACGTCGCCGGACGGCTCATCCGTCTCTCCGGTCATCAAGGCGGTGAGGTTGCGTCACCCATGGCGCAACCTCATCGCGGTCGTCATACTGGTGGTGCTCGCGGCATTCGTCTGGGATGCCGCGTTGCGAAAGCCGTTCCAATGGGACATCTACGCGAAGTACTTGTTCGACCAGCGTATTTCCCAAGCGGCTCTCGTCACGCTGGAGCTCACGATCTATTCCATGCTGATCGCCGTCGCACTGGGGCTTCTTCTGGCGGTGATGCGGCTCTCGACTAATCCGGTGTTCAAAAGTATCGCCTGGGCCTACCTCTGGATCTTCCGGGGCACACCGGTCTACGTACAACTCGTGTTCTGGGGCCTGCTCTCGGTGATCTACCCGACGCTGTCCATCGGCCTGCCGTTCCTCCCGCCGGTCATGACACTTCCTACCGGCCAAGCGCTCAATGTGTTTGAACTGGCGATCATCGGCCTTGCCCTCAACGAGGCGGCGTACCTCGCCGAGATCGTGCGAGCCGGAATCCTCTCGGTGGATGCCGGGCAGGAGGAGGCTGCCGTCGCGCTCGGAATGAGCTGGACGCAGACCATGTGGCGCGTTGTGATTCCCCAGTCGATGCGGGTGATCATCCCGCCCACCGGCAACGAGGTTATCTCGATGTTGAAGACCACCTCGCTGGTGACCGCGGTGCCGTTCAGTTTCGATCTGTTCGCTCGATCACGTGACATCTCCATTGAAACCTTTACCCCGATCCCGCTGCTTCTGGTCGCGTCGACCTGGTACCTGGCCGTCACTTCAGTGCTGATGGTGGGACAGTATTTCTTGGAGAAGCGATTTGCCCGCGGTATCGGGGATGCTCGTCCGGCTGCCACCGAAGGCACGCTCCAGACCGGCGCGATCACCGTTCCAGAGTCGAATTCACCTCCCGATCCACCGATCTTCCCCGAGGGAAAGGCTCACCTGTGACCACCGGATTTCCTATGGTCGACGCGGATTGCGTCTCCAAGAGCTTCGGCTCGAACCAGGTACTCAAGAGCATCTCCCTGACGGTCGGGCGTGGCGAGGTCATGTGTCTCGTCGGGCCGAGCGGCTCGGGGAAGTCGACGTTCCTCCGCTGCATCAATCATCTGGAACAGGTGGATGCGGGCCGCCTCCGGGTCGACGGAGACCTCATGGGCTATCGCGAGAAGGGCGACAAGCTCCATGAGCTGAAGCCCAGTGAGGCAGCACTGCAGCGTCGGGACATCGGGATGGTCTTCCAGCGCTTCAACCTGTTTCCCCACATGACAGCGCTCGATAACATCATCGAAGCGCCGATGCGGGTCAAGCACACAGGGCGGACCGCGGCGGTCGAGCGCGCGAGGGTTCTGCTTGATCGGGTGGGGCTGGCTGACAAAGCGGACAGCTATCCCGCGCACCTGAGTGGCGGCCAACAGCAGCGTGTGGCAATCGCCCGCGCACTCGCGATGGATCCCAAGCTGATGCTCTTTGACGAGCCGACCTCTGCGCTCGACCCTGAATTGGTCGGCGAGGTGCTTGACGTGATGAAAGACCTTGCTCAGGAGGGGATGACCATGATCGTCGTCACCCACGAGATGGGGTTCGCGCGAGAGGTGGCGGATTCGTTGGTCTTCATGGACGGTGGTGTGGTCGTGGAGTCGGGTGAGCCGCGGGAGGTGCTCTCCAACCCCCAGCACGCTCGGACGAAGGCGTTTCTCTCCAAAGTGCTGTGAGGTCGCACGACCCCGGTGCTGCGCGTTTGCTGTACCGGGTGCACTCAAGTTGATGTTTTCGTCTTCACTGGCGTAGCGTGCGTCAGAGCGTTCGCAGGCGAGCGCACCCAGTCGAGGATGACAGGAACACCATGACCGACCCGAGTTACTCCACCCTCTCCGTCGCTGCAATTCTCAAGGAATCCGCCGAGCGGCATCCCGACAGCGTCGCCGTCGTCGTTGGCGAGACGGAGACCACCTATGCGGAGCTGTGGACGCAGACGCGCTCGTACGCGGGCGCGCTTCGGCAGGCGGGAGTGAGCGACGGCGACGCCGTCGCCATCCTCGTCCCGAACGTGACCGACTTCGCCCGCGTTTACTATGCCATCCTGGCCCTCGGGGCAATCGTGGTGCCGATTCACGCCTTGCTCAAGTGCGACGAAATCGACTACGTGCTGCGTGATTCGGGGGCGACCATGCTGATCTGCGCCGCCCCGCTCCTCGGCGAGGGCGCAAAGGGGGCGGTCAAGGCGGGTGTACCCGTGCTCTCGGTGCTGTCGCCCGACCCGATCGACTCCATCCCCCAGCTCGAAGCACTCGCTGCTCGTGCGGAACCGATCCGCACGTACCGGCCGCGCCAGCCCTCGGACACCGCGACGATTCTCTACACCAGCGGCACCACCGGTAAGCCGAAGGGCGCGATGGGCAGCCATTTTGCGCTCGTTGAACAAACGAACACTCTTCTGCTCGATACCTTCGACCTGCGCTCGACGGACACGATTCTCGGCTGCCTGCCGCTCTTTCACACCTTCGGCCAGACCTGCACGCTCAACACCGGCTTCCGCGTCGGCGCCAAAATCGTCATGCTCCCGCGCTTCGACGGTGACACCGCGCTGCGCACCCTCATCGACAACGAGTGCACGATCATGATGGGTGTGCCGACCATGTACATCGCACTGCTCGAGGCGGCGAAGAAGACCGCGGACCGCCCGAAGCTCCGATACGCGGTGTCGGGCGGGGCATCGCTGCCGGTCGCGGTGATCGAGCGGTTCCGCGCCGAGTTCGGGGTCGAGATCTACGAGGGGTACGGCCTGACCGAGACTTCGCCGGTCGCGAGTTTCAACCACGTCGGTCGGCCCCCGCGGGCCGGTAGCATCGGACAGGCCATCTGGGGCGTCGACGTGGAGATCGCGAAGGCCGACGTGGAGGATTCGATCGAACTGCTTCCCATCGACGAACTCGGCGAGATCGTGATCCGCGGCCACAACCTGATGAAGGGCTATCTCAACCTGCCGGAGGAGTCGGCGAAGGCCGTCGTGGACGGGTGGTTCCGCACCGGCGATCTCGGCACCAAGGATTCCGACGGCTACCTGTGGATCGTCGATCGCAAGAAGGACATGATCCTGCGTAACGGCTACAACGTCTACCCGCGCGAGGTCGAGGAGGTGCTGGTGGCGCATCCAGCGGTCTCGAGCGCTGCCGTCTTCGGCGTCGCCCACGAACTGCACGGCCAGGAGATCATGGCTGCCGTCGTGCTCACCCCGGGAGCGGATATCGACACCGCCGCACTCGCCGAGTACGCGAAAGAGAAGCTGGCGGCCTATAAGTATCCGCGGCGCGTCGAGATCGTAGAGACTCTACCTCTCGGTCCGAGCGGCAAGGTGCTCAAGCGTGAGCTCGTGGTGATCTACGAGACCGAAGTGGCGGGAGTTGCGCCCCTGGTGTAACCAGGATTGGACTGTTTGGTTAGGATAGGCTTACCTACTACGGCCTGTCCTGACCAGAGGAGTCTCCCCATGCACAGCACCCCGAGATGGGTCGGCGCCGTTGCGCTCTCGCTCGCAGCCGCCATCGTGCTTGCCGGCTGTTCGGTGGCTCTACCGGCGCCGAATTCCACGCCGGGCGGGCCGCCCAGCGGCACGATCACGGTGTATAACGCCCAGCATGAAGAGCTCACGCAGGCCTGGGCAGATGAATTCACGAAAGAGACCGGAGTCTCGGTGACTCTGCGGAACGGCGACGACTCCGAACTCGGCAACCAGCTGGTGCAAGAGGGCGCGGCCTCGCCCGCGGACGTGTTCCTCACCGAAAACTCGCCGGCGATGAGCCTCGTCGACAACGCGGGGCTCCTCGCTCCACTGGATGCCGCGACTCTCGCGCAGGTACCGAAGGCGTATCGTCCGTCCTCAGGTCGCTGGACCGGCATCGCCGCGCGCAGCACCGTCTTCGTCTACAACCCGTCGCTGGTGTCGGAGAGCGAGTTGCCCTCATCCCTCCTCGACCTCGCGGAGGCGAAGTGGAAGGGCCGCTGGGCAGCCTCGCCGTCGGGCGCAGACTTCCAAGCAATCGTCAGCGCCCTTCTCGCGCTGAAGGGTGAAAAGGCGACATCCGCTTGGCTGACCGCGATGAAAGCGAACTTCATCGCGTATAAGGGCAACAGCACCGTGATGAAAGCGGTCAACGCGGGGCAGATTCCCGCCGGAGTGATCTACCACTACTACTGGTTCGGCGATCAGGCCGGCACCGGCGAGAACAGCAAGAACACCAAGCTCTACTACTTCAAGAACACGGATCCCGGGGCCTTCCTGAGCACCTCTGGCGGCGGAGTGCTGAAGACCGCGAAGAATCCTGTGGCGGCCGAGGCGTTCCTCACCTTCATCACCGGAAAGGCCGGGCAAGGTATTCTGCGGGCCGGCGGATCCTTCGAGTATCCCGTGGCGAGCGCGGTCGCTGCGAACCCCGCTCTGGTGCCGCTCGTCGACCTCGACGCCCCGGTGCTCGATCCCTCGAAGCTCGATAGTCGCACGGTCACCGATCTCATGACCGCGACCGGACTTCTCTAACCCGACACGAGCAGATGCAGCCTCGATATGAACAGATGTGGCATGAATAGGCGTGGCCTGAATGGTCCCGGCACGAACAGACCCGGCCGGTGAACCTCCTTCGACGCCGAACCCCCGGGGCCATCATCGCGATGGCCGCTGGGGTTTCGCTGTTGGGACTCGTGCCGCTCGGGTATGTGGTCGTCACGGCGATCCTGACCGGTGGACCCGCACTTTCCGCCCTCGTCTTCCGGTCGCGGGTTGGTGAGCTTCTCGCCAATACCACCGGGCTTGTGCTCATCACCGTGCCCCTCTGCGCGGTAGTCGGTGTTACCGCGGCGTGGTTGGTGGAGCGCACCCGGCTCGCTGGATCGCGGGTCTTCGCGATCCTGCTCGTCGTGCCCCTCGCCATCCCCGCCTTCGTCAACAGCTATGGGTGGGTGAGCGCGGTGCCCTCGCTCAACGGCTTGTGGTCTGGCGTGCTGGTGGCCGGTCTCTCGTACTTTCCACTCGTCTACCTCCCGTGTGTTGCGGCCCTGCGACGGCTGGACCCCGCCGTCGAAGAGTCCGCACGATCTCTCGGCGTAGCCCCCTTCGGCGTCTTTCTCCGCGTGGTCCTTCCTCAGCTGCGGTTGCCTATTCTCGGCGGGTCCCTGATCATCGGCCTCCACCTGCTGTCGGAATACGGTGCCTTCGCTCTGATCCGATTCGACACATTCACGACGGCGATCGTGGACCAGTTCCGTTCGACGTTCAACGGACCCGCAGCGAACGCGCTGGCCGGCGTATTGGTGCTCTGTTGCCTGTTTTTGCTGGTGGGGGAGTCGGGTGCGCGCGGCGGAGCTCGTTACGCCCGCATCGGATCGGGATCGGCGCGGCCCGCCGTTCGCGCCCGTCTCGACGCCTGGGCCCCGGCCGCCTACCTTTTGCTCGGGCTGCTCGTAGTGCTCTCAGTCGTGGTTCCCCTCGCGAGCCTCGCGCGCTGGCTCGTTTCCGGCGGTCTCGCGGGCTGGTCCGATCGTTACCTCCTTGCGGCTCTCGGCCAGACGGTCGGGTACGGCCTGATCGGCGCGCTGGTTACCACCCTGCTCGCCTTCCCGATCGCGCTCCTCGCGGTGCGCTTCCCCGGTCGCCTTGCGCGAGTTCTCGAATCGATCAACTACGTGACAAGCTCTCTACCCGGGTTGGTCACTGCGCTGGCGTTCGTGACGGTGGCGATCCGCCTGGTGCCGGCGCTCTATCAGACCGCGGCTCTCGTGATCGTGGTCTACCTGCTGATGTTCCTCCCCCGGGCGATCGTGAATCTGCGCTCTGGTCTCGCGCAGGTGCCACCCGGGCTCGAGGAGGCCGCTCGCTCGCTCGGGCGTCATCCGTTGGTTGCCTTCTTCACTGTGACCCTGCGTTTCGTGATGCCGTCTGCTCTTGCCGGTGCCGCACTGGTGTTTCTGGGTATTGTCACGGAGTTGACATCCACCCTTCTCCTCGCACCGAATGGCACCCGAACGCTGGCCATCCAGTTCTGGTCACGGGTGAACGACATCAATTATGTGGGGGCGGCACCGTATGCCACTCTGATGATCTTGCTCTCTTTGCCGGTCACCTACCTGCTCTTCACGAGATCGCGATCCGAGGTATCGGCGGTGAACAGCCTATGAGTCCGATCGAAGACAGCGCGCTCCCGGACAGCGCCATCGAGATGCGGGGTGTCGGCAAGCACTATGGCACGACCCGGGTTCTCGACTCCATCGACCTCACCGTACCGACCGGGTCGAAGACCGTGATTGTGGGTTCCTCCGGATCGGGAAAGACCACACTGCTGCGGCTGCTGAGCGGCTTCGATTTTCCGGATTCCGGCACCATTCGGATCGGCTCGGAAATCGTGGCCGGCTCGGGAGTGGCCATCCCTGCCCATCGCCGCGGAATCGGCCATGTTGCGCAGGATGGCGCCCTGTTCCCCCATCTCACGGTCGGCCAGAACGTTGCCTTCGGTCTCGCTCGGCATGAGCGCGAAAACAATAATTCAATCGTTGAGGATCTCCTCGATCTCGTCTCCCTCGATCCGTCGCTGGCCTCCCGCCGCCCGGATGAGCTCTCGGGAGGCCAGCAGCAGCGGGTCGCGCTCGCCCGGGCGATGGCGCGAAAACCGGCGGTGATGCTGCTGGATGAGCCATTCTCCGCGCTCGACACGGGATTGCGGGCGGCGACACGGGAGCTCGTCGCCGAAGCGCTCAGCTCGGCCGGCATCACCACGGTGCTAGTGACACACGACCGCGCGGAGGCACTCACCTTCGGTGATCAGGTGGCAGTGCTGCGAGACGGACGCCTCGCGCAGGTCGGATCCCCGGCGACGCTCTATTCCTCTCCGGCCGACCTCTCCACTGCGCGGTTCCTCGGTGAGGTGGTTTCCTTCGACGCGCAGGCCTCTGCAGGGGAGGTGCACTGCGCACTCGGTGTGGTCAGTCGGGTCGCCTCGCCCGACGGAGCCTGCATCGCCATGTTCCGTCCCGAGCAGCTGGGGGTCTCGGCCTACGCGACGGCGACGGATGCCGGGGGCTGTGTCGCGCACATCATCGCGGTCGAATTCCAGGGGTCGACCCAGTTGCTCACGCTCGAGATCACCGGTGCTCAGGTCATTCATCTTGCAGTAGCCAGTGGGACGCTGTATCGCGCCGGAGAACGGGTCACACTCCGCGCTCGTGGCGATGCCGTCGTCTTCGCGGCGAACTGACCAGAAGAGCTACCGGGCAGTGCGGAGCGTGGCTAGCCGGCGGGCAAGGCGAACAGAGTCACTGTCAGCATGAGGACCGCGAGGATGCCGAAGCCGATCTTGCGAAAAATGCCCGGAGACGTGCGCACGGCAATTACTGCCTGGAGAGCGTAGTACGCGGCGAAAGCGCGGGAAGCGATGGCGACGATGGAGAGCGTGGGTACTGTTGCCGCGAGAGCGATGGCGGCGGCACCGCTGATCAGGTACGGGCGAGGTCCGGTGAACCACGCGTTGAGCCCCCTGAGGTTGCCCTCGGCCGCGGCGGTGTCCGCGATCGCGGCGCTGAACTGGCTGAGCACGGCCGAGAGTACGAGAGGCAGGGCGAGCCACGGGGCAATTCGGCCGGTGATGCTGAGAAGCGTGCTGTCCGCACCTGCGCCGGTGCCGAGTCCCATCACCGGTGTGGCGATAGCGACGAAGCCGATGTAGATGGAGGCAGAGACCAGTTGGGCCACGCGTGACGCACTCACCCGCACGCGGGCGTCGTAGTCGTTACCGAGGTACCGCACGGTTTCAAAACCTTGAACCGTTATCACTATGCCGCCGAGGACCTGCAGCGTCGTGATCGGAGACATCCTCGGTACCGGAGGAATGACAAGGGTCGTCGATGCGGCTGCTCCTGCGTCGTGGATGAGGAGGACAGCGGCGAGCACTGTCGTGAGCATCAGTACCGCTGTGAGGGAGACGCGGTCAAGCCTGTCGAGACCGGTGAAGCCGCGCGTTGCTCCGATCCCCACAATGAGTGCCACGGCGACACAGGCGATGATGGGCTCCCATAGCGCTGACCCCGCGGAATTGAAGAATTCGACCAGGTATCTCGCCATGATGCGCAAATAGAGCGCAACAGAAATGACGTACGCAATTACGATGACCGCGTCGGCTAGCGTCCCGAGCTGCGCCGTTCTCAGGTCGAGCGTGCGTGACGCGAGGCGACCTTCCACCACGATCACGTTGTGCCGGATGACCGTTCCGATAAGCCAGGCGATCCCGCAGATCCCGACGACTCCGAACACCGCCAGTCCGCCGAGAGTCCTCTCCAGGACGGGCACGATAATCAGCAGACCGGAGCCGAGAATCGAGGCAAGCGGCGTGACGGAGGCGGCGAGCACGGTTCGGCGACCGACCGCTCTGTTCTGTGCTCCCACCCGCTCATTAGACCAGTCCAAGCTGCGAGCATCGAAACGATCGCGGGAAGGGAAGCTCCGTCGCTGAGCAGACGCGGGCTCGCTACTCCGTCAGCACCCTGACAATACGCTGCAGGGACACCGGCTCGGCGGTACCGAGATGCTGGGCGAACAAACTGATTCGCAACTCCTCGAGTAGCCAGCGCGCGCGTACCAGCGCCGGCGAGGAGTGGGGCGCGAGCGGCAGCCGGCCACCGGCGAGCTCATAACGGGCTGTGGCGGTCTGCACCTCTGTCATCCACACGCGGTCGCGACCGAGATTCTGCGCGAGCTTGCCGATCCGATGCACGATCCCGGCGAGATACACCGGCATCCTTCGTAACTGTGCCAGACCTGTCTCCGAGGCGAATCCGGCGTATACCAGGGCCGACAACTGCTCGCGGGTATCCGCGAGCGGACTCAGCAGTGCGATGTTCGAGGCGGCCTTGATCGCTTTCTCGGCATCGCGGGAACCGGCGATCACCTTCGTGAGAAGCGAGACCGCCTGGAACAGGGCATCCATGATCGTGGCCGAGATCTCGTCCCGCACCGTGTCGAACCCGGTGTGTGTCCAAATCTCACGGCCCGCCACGACCGAGTCGACGCACATCGCCATGCAGTCCGCGAAGAGCTCACCGGTCGTGCGATACGGACTATGCGCGAGGGTGAGCTTTTCGGTGTGGGTGAGGTGCTCCTGTACGTAGGACACGGGCGAGGGGATGGCGAGGAGAAGCATCCGCCGCACTCCCCGCCGGTGCTCTCGAGCCTGGTCGTCGGGGGTGCTCATGAGGCGGATTGCCACGCTCGTGCCCTCATCGACGAGGGCCGGGTACGCCCGGATCGTGTTCCCGCCCTGCTTCGTGTCGAGCGTGCGCGGCAGCTCTTCGAAGTCCCAGGTGGTGAGCCCCACGCGCTCGAGATTGCTGCGGGGCGTGACGGATGCCCGGGCAACGCTCTCGCGCACCGTTGACGCGAGTTGCTCCTGCAGAGCACTGAGGTCCGTGCCGGTGGCGACCGCACGCGAGCGCTCGTCGATGACGGCGAAGCGCATGCGCAGGTGTGACGGAATGCGGGTCTCGTCGAAGTCGCCCACGGAGACCGGGACATAGCTGAGGCGGGTTATGGTCGCAGCGAGGGCCGCGCGCAGCGATGTACCGTGCGTCTGGTCTGGAAGTTCGGCGAGCAGCCTGCGTGCCCAATCGCTCGCGGGTACGACATTGCGACGGATTGCTTTGGGCAGCGACTTGAGCAGTGCCGTCACCAGTTCCTGGCGAAAACCAGGTACCTGCCAGTCGAATCCCTCCGGCTTCAGGCGCGCGAGCAGCGCGATCGGCACCTGCACGGTGACTCCGTCGTCGTCGCTTCCCGGTTCGAACCGGTAGCCGAGCGAGAGCTGCTGGTCGCCCTGATTCCAGGTCTTCGGGTACGAGGTCTCGACGAGTTCGGATACCGGAGCCGCCTCTTCCTCGTCGATCAGGTTCTCCGCCGTCATCGTGAGCAGCTCGGGGGTCGTTCGGCGGGCCGTGCGCCACCAGGTTTCGAACAGGCGCTGGCTGGTGATCTCGGCGGGGATCCGTCGCTGGTAGAAGTCGAAGACCGCTTCGTCGTCGTAGAGCAGATCGCGGCGGCGCGTGCGTTCCTCGAGCTCGGTGAGCTCGGTGCGCAGCGCACGATTGGCCCGATCGAACTCGCTTACCCGCGTGTCGACCCGGTCGAGATCCCAGTCTCCGTCGACCAGTGCGTGACGGATGAACAGCTCGCGCGCGTATGCCGGGTCGACTTTGGCGAACTGCGTCCGGCGACGCGCGACGATCGGTACGCCATAGAGGGTCACCCGCTCCCAGGCGACGGCGGACCCCTGTTTCTTCTCCCAGTGAGGCTCGCTGTAGCTGCGCTTCACGAGATCCCCCGCGATGGGTTCTGCCCAGGAGAGGTCGATGGCCGCGTTCGTGCGGGCGAATAGCCTGCTCGTCTCGACGAGCTCGGCGCTCATCAGTTCGGCGGGCTGCTTCTTCGAAAGCGCGGAGCCGGGAAAGACGCTGAACCGCACCTGCCGGGCACCGACGTAATCCCTCTTCACTACGTCCCGGATGCCGAGCTGACTCAGGAGCCCGGCCAGCAGCGAGCGGTGGATGCCATTGGGGTTCGTCGACGCACCGCCAACGACGAGGCCGAGCGGCTTCGCCATGCGCTCGAGCTGGCGGAAGACATCCTTCCACTCCCGCACTCGCAGGTAGTTGAGATACTCGTTGCGGCAGAGGCGCCGGAACTGGTTACCGCTGAGCTCTTTCTCCCTGTCCCGCAGGTAGTTCCAGAGATTCAACAGGGTGAGGAAGTCGCTGGTCGGGTCGACGAAGCGGGCGTGCGACTGGTCTGCCTGCGGTCTGCGGTCGAGCGGTCGCTCGCGGGGATCCTGAATGCTGAGGCCTGCGACGATCGCCATCACCTCGCGGGTGACACCGTGCTGTTTCGACTCCACCACCATGCGGGCGAGCCGGGGATCGATCGGCAGCTGGGTCAGTTGCTTGCCGATGCGGGTAATGGTGGGGTCGCCCTTGTCTGCGCCCTCGACTGCGCCGAGTTCGCGGAGCAGGTCGAGACCGTCCTTGATACCGCGCGAGTCCGGCGGCTGAAGAAAGGGAAAGTGCGCGATGTCACCGAGACCCAGGGAGATCATCTGCAGGATGACTGCGGCGAGGTTCGTGCGCAGGATCTCCGGCTCGGTATATTCCGGCCGGCGCATAAAGTCCTGCTCCGAATACAGGCGAATGGCGATTCCATCACTCGTTCGACCACTTCGGCCCGAACGTTGGTTGGCGCTGGCCTGGCTGATCGCTTCGATCGGCAGTCGCTGAACCTTCGATCGCACGCTGTAGCGCGAGATGCGCGCCGTACCCGCGTCGATCACATATTTAATGCCCGGCACGGTGAGACTCGTCTCGGCCACGTTGGTGGCGAGCACGATGCGACGGCGGATGCCGGCACTGCGCCGCGTCTCGAACACACGGTGTTGCTCTGCGGAGCTCAAACGACCGTAGAGAGGCAGCACTTCGGTGCCCGCGCCGATCGAGCCTGTCGAGATCCGACCCCCGATCGCCTCTTCGGCATCCCGGATCTCATTTTCCCCGCTCAGAAAGACCAGTACGTCGCCGTTCGACTCGCGGGCGAGCTCATCAAGGGCGGCATTGATACCCTCCATCGGGTCGAGGTCGGCCTCCGCTTCCGAATCGTCGTCGTTTTCGTCGATCGGGGCCTCCGCCACGAGCGGGCGGTAACGCACTTCCACGGGAAAGGTTCGGCCACTCACCTCAACGATGGGTGCGCCGACTCCGCCGGCGTCAGCGAAATGCCGGGAGAAGCTCTCGGGATCGATGGTCGCGGAGGTCACGATGATGCTGAGATCAGGGCGCTGCGGCATCAGCTGTTTGAGATAGCCGAGTAAAAAGTCGATGGTGAGGCTCCGCTCATGGGCCTCGTCGATGATGATGGCGTCGTACTTGCGCAGCAGCCGATCCCGGTGGATCTCGTTGAGCAGAATACCGTCGGTCATCAGCTTGATACGGGTATCCGGTCCCACGGTGTCGGTGAATCTCACCTGATACCCGACGAGCCCGCCGAGCGGCGTACCGAGCTCGTCGGAGATACGTTCCGCGATCGTGCGTGCGGCGATGCGACGCGGCTGGGTGTGTCCAATGCTTGTCTTGCCGAGCTCGAGCAAAATCTTCGGCAGTTGCGTGGTCTTGCCCGACCCGGTCTCGCCAGCGATGATCACGACCTGGTGATCACGGATGGCCGCAGCGATGTCCTCGCGGCGCTGGCTGACCGGAAGGTCTTCCGGGTAGGAGATCCGGTACTCGGTGGTCGCGTCGGTCATGGGCGTTCAATTCTACCGGCCGCTTCTTCACGCTCGGTCCGGGCAGGAGCCTCCTGCAGTCCTTCTTCCCCGAGTCTGACCATGCATAACTCCTGCAGTTTGTGCTGGACTGTTCAGTGTGCACCGGAAATCCGGTTCGACCGCGCCACAGGAACCCAGATTGCAGGAGTTATGCGAGGGGGCTGCGACCCGATGGCGCTGTTCGACAGCTCGGGCTCAGCGGGAGGTCGCCCTACTCGAACGCAGAGATCCCCGTGATCGCCCGCCCGACCAGCAGGGTGTTGATCTCGTAGCTTCCCTCATAGCTATAGACCGCCTCGGCATCCGCGAAAATCCGCGCCATCCCGAAGTCGGTCGAAATACCATTTCCCCCGAGGATGCCGCGCGCCATAGCCACCGACTCGCGCATTCGTGCGCTGCCGGAGGCCTTGGCCATCGCCGCGTGCTCGGAGCGGAGGGTGCCGTTCTGCTGCAGTTGCGCGATGCGCACCATCGTGCCGAGCGACGCCGTGGTGTTCTCGAGAATGCGCACGAGCTTCTCCTGCACCAGCTGGAACGACGCGATCGGCTTGCCGAACTGGCGACGTTCGAGGGCGTAGCCGAGGGCGTGGTCATAGGCGGCGAACTGCAGGCCGACGGTCTGCCAGGCCACCCACACCCGCGAGTCGGTGAGCAGCGCGCTCGCGTCGCGGAACGAACTTGCGCCGGGCAGGCGGGCCGACTCGTCGACACGCACGTCATCGAGCAGGATGTCCGCGTTCTGCACGATCCGAAGCGAGATCTTGTTTTCGATCTTCTCGGTGCGAAGACCCGGGGTTCCCCGGTCTATGATGAAGGCCTTGATCTCGCCGTCGGCCGTATCGCGCGCCCAGAGGATGATGTGGTCGGCCATGGTGCCATTGCCGATCCAGCGTTTTGTGCCGGAGATACTCCAGGTATCGCCGCGCCGTGTGGCAGTGGTTGTCATCGAGCGCGAGATGTCTGACCCGTGGTCCGGTTCTGTGAGCGCAAAGGCGCCGATCCGGGACAGGTCGCGCAGGCCGGGAAGCAGTCGTTCCCGCTGCTCGGGCGATCCGAGTCGCACTATCGCGGCAGTAACGAGTTCAGAATGCACCCCGAGAAAGGTGGAGACAGACATATCGACCCGTGACAGCTCGAGGTGGAGAAAGCCCCGAAGCAGGTGGCTGCCCCCGGAGTCGGGGATACCGATCAAGTCGAGGGCGCCGAGGGTCGGAAGTAGCTCGAACGGAAAGCTCGCGGCATCCCAGTGCGCGCCGATCACCGGCCGCACCTCCCGGTCGAAGATCGCAGTCGTCTCACTCAGGCGCTGCTGTTCGGCGGGCGTGAGCAGGCCACGGTAGTCGAGGAAGTCATCGGAGGGCCCTGGGCGACGGCTGTCCACGTCAGCGGTGGTCGATTCGATACTCATCGGGGCGTCATCCGAATCGCTCCGTCAAGGCGGATCGTCTCGCCGTTCAGGTAGGGGTTCTCCACGATATGCCTCACCAGCGCGGCATATTCGACCGGTCGACCCAGACGGGCCGGATGTGGCACCTGGCTGCCGAGCGACAGCTTCGTCTCCTCGCTCATCGCCGCCATCATCGGGGTCTCGAAGACGCCGGGTGCGATGGTCATGACCCGGATGAGGGTCGCGGCGAACTCCCGCGCGATCGGCAGGGTCATTGCCGCGATCGCACCCTTGGATGCCGAGTACGCCGCCTGCCCGATCTGCCCGTCGAAGGCCGCGACGGAGGCGGTGTTCACGATGACACCGCGTTCGCCGTCGATCGGTTCGTTCTGCTGCATTGCCGCAGCTGTGAGCCGCAGCACGTTGAAGGTGCCGATGAGGTTGATGCGGATGGCCCGCTCGAAATCGCTGAGAGCCATCGGCCCTTCCCTCCCCACGACACGGTTCGCCGGGGCGATTCCGGCGCAGTTGACGAGAATGCGCAGGGTGCCGAGGCCCCTTGCTGTGGCGACTGCTGCCGCGACATCCGCTTCGATGGTGACATCGGCGGTGACGAGGGTTGCGCCCTTGATCGTCTCGCTCGGCGCGGTCAGGTCGAGAATCACCACGTGTGCCCCCGCGGCAATGAGCGCACGGGAGGTGGCGAGGCCGAGGCCGGATGCCCCACCAGTGACGATGGCGACCGTGTCGGTGATCTTCATGCTGCTCCTATTCGAGTGTTCAGGGGGTGCCTAGCCGAGGGCGATGAGTTCGAGTGGATCGGCCAGGATGCGACCGATCTCTGCCAGGAAGGCCGAACCCTCCGCGCCATCCACCAACCGATGGTCGAAAGACACGCTCAGGGTCATCACCGAGCGGAGCGCGATTTCGCCGCGGAACTCCCACGGCTGTCGCCGGATCGCCCCGGTGCAGAGAATTGCCGCTTCACCGGGATTGATGATCGGGGTGCCGCTGTCGATGCCGAAGCTGCCGATGTTGGTAATGCTGATTGTGCCGCCCGAGAGTTCGGGCACCCCCGTTGTACCCTCGCGCGCTCGGGATGCCAACCCCGATAGCGCATCGGCGAGCTCACGTAGTGTCAGTGAGTTGACATCTCGGATATTCGGCACCATCAGTCCGCGCGGGGTGGCAACCGCGATGCCGAGATTGACGGCGCGATAGGTCACGATCTCTTCGGCCGACTCGTCCCAGCGAGTGTTGAGCTCCGGATGCCGCACCGTCGCAACTGCGAGAGCTTTGGCGATGAGTAACAGCGGTGTGACCCGCGCGCCCTCGAAAGCGGGGTGAGAGCGAAGGCGCTCCACTAGCTCGACGGTCGGAGTGACGTCAACGGTAACGAATTCGGTGACATGGGGCGCCGTGAAGGCGCTCGACACCATCGCCGCCGCGGTGCGCTTGCGCACCCCGCTGATCGGCACCCGGGTTTCCTCGGTGGTGATCTGCGAGGCGATCGGAGCGGTACTGGCCGCCTCGATATCCGAGCGGATGACCGCGCCATTCGATCCGGTGCCGGTGACGGTGGCCAGATCGAGCCCGAGGCGGCGGGCGAGGTCGCGCACCGGCGGCTTGGCCAGTACGCGCGAGGCTGCCGGGGCGCGCGAGGCTGCCGCCGGCGTTGGTGCGGGCGCCGGCGTTGATGCAGCGGGAGGGGCCTCCGCAGCGGTGCGCCGACGGCGATGCCCCGAACGCTGGTCGCTTTCGCCGGGACCGTACCCGACGAGCATGTTCGACCGGCCGTCATCGTCTTCGGCGATCTCGAGTGACACCTCGGCGGCACCGAAGCTGATGATTGGCGACCCCACCATCACCGTCTCGCCCTCGGAGACGCGAAGGCAGGAGACGACCCCGACGATCGGCGACGGCAGCTCTACCAGTGCCTTGGCTGTCTCCACCTCGCAGATCACCTGGTTGAGGGCGACCTCATCGCCTTCCTTCACATGCCAGCGAACGATCTCGGCATCGGTGAGTCCCTCGCCGAGGTCGGGGAGCAGAAAATCGGTGGCCATCACTGCACCGCCAGGCTTCGGTCGATCGCGTCGAGCACGCGGTCGATATCGGGAAGATAATACTGCTCGACCTTGGACGGCGGATACGGAGTGGAGTACCCGCCCACCCGGATCACCGGCGATTCGAGCATCCAGAAGCAGCGCTCAGAGATCCGGGCGGCGATCTCAGCGCCGAGGCCGAGGAACACGGGGGCCTCATGAACCACCACGAGTCGGCCGGTCTTCGCAACCGATCTCTCGATGGTGCCGAAGTCGATGGGGGAGAGGGAGCGCAGGTCGATGACTTCGACGGAGGTGCCCTCGGCCGCTGCTTCGCGTGCCGCAGCAACGGCGGTGGACACCATCGGGCCGTACGCCACGACGGTGAGGTCCGTGCCCTCGGTCACAACCCGGGCGTCGTAGAGGCCAAGTGCCGGGGTTTTGTCGAGGTCGACATCCTGCTTGTCCCAATAGCGGCGCTTCGGTTCGAAGAACAGCACCGGATCATCGGAGGCGATGGCCTGCTGGATCATGCCGTACCCGTCATCCGCCGAGGAGCACGAGACGACGCGGAGGCCGGCGGTGTGGGCGAAATACGCCTCCGGTGACTCGGAATGGTGCTCGACCGCGCCGATCCCTCCGCCGTAGGGCACCCGAATGGTGAGCGGCACGGTGACAGCGCCATCGGTGCGCTTGTGGATCTTCGCGAGCTGCGACACGATCTGATCGAAGGCCGGATAGATGAAGCCGTCGAACTGGATCTCGCAGACCGGCCGGTACCCGCGCATGGCGAGACCGATGGCCGTGCCGATGATCCCCGACTCTGCAAGCGGGGTGTCGAAGACCCGCTCCCGACCGAATTCGGCCTGCAACTGGTCGGTCACGCGAAAGACGCCGCCGAGGGCGCCGATATCTTCGCCCATCAGCATCACGCGGTCATCGGATTCGAGCGATCGCCGAAGCCCGGCGTTGATGGCCTTGGCAAGAGAGAGTGTCGTCATCGATCGACCGTCTTCGTCGTGTCGGGGATGCCGTGGTAATCCAGAAACTCGACCCGCTCCGCCTCGAGCAGCGAGTGCGGTTCGCAGTAGACGTTCTCGAAGATCGACTCGGGAGCGGGCTCGACTGTGGCGAGGCATCCGGCGCGCACCGAGGCCGCGAACTCGTTCGCCTTCCCCTCGGCGGAAGCGAGCATCTCCGGTTTCGCGAGTCCGCGGTGCTCGAGGGTGCGCAGCAGTCGGTCGATCGGGTCGCGCTCCTTCCAGTGGGCGAGTTCTTCGGCGGCGCGATACCGTGTCGGGTCGTCGGATGTCGTGTGCGGTCCCATGCGATAGGTCACCGCCTCGATGAGGGTGGGTCCGTCGCCGTTGCGGGCCCGCTCCGCGGCGTACCGGGTAACCGCGAGCACAGCGAGCACATCGTTGCCATCCACCTGCACCCCCTGAATGCCGAAACCCGAAGCGCGCTGCACGATCGGCACGGTGGTCTGCACCCCGACAGGCGCGGAGATCGCGAACTGGTTGTTCTGGCAGAAGAAGACGACGGGAGCATTGAAGCTCGCGGCGAACCCGAGGGCTTCCGAGAAATCACCCTGGCTCGTGGCCCCATCTCCGAAATAGGTGATCGCGATGTCGTCGGAGCGGTCGCGACGGATGCCCATCCCATAGCCGACCGCTTGCAGCATCTGCGAGCCCACCACGATCGCCGGTGTCGTCATGTTGACTTCGTAGGGGTTCCAGCCCGAGTGGGTCGATCCGCGCCAGAAGCGCAGGATCATCGTGGGGTCCACTCCGCGCAGGTACGCGACTGCATGTTCCCGATAGCTGGCGAACACGAAGTCCTTCTCCCGCAGAGCGAGGGCGGATCCCACCTGTGCCGCCTCCTGCCCGAGCATCGGTGCCCAGAGCCCGAGTTCACCCTGTCGTTGCAGGGCCGTGGCTTCGGCGTCGATACGCCGTACGACCACGAGGTCGGTGTACATCTCGACCAGCTCGGCGTCCCCGATGTCGCTGACGAAGGGGGAGAAGACGGGATGGGGGAGCAGGTCACCGCCGAGGGGTGGGAGCAGGGCTACCGTGTCGGTGTGCCCGGTGATCTCGATCGATGCGATGCTCATGACGACCGTCCTCTTTGACGTGTGACTGGAATCGCCGCTATCGACGAGTTGTCACTGAATCGTGCGCCTTATCGGGTGAATGCACAACCTACCCCCCGAGCATTGAGCAGTATGCACACTCGAACGGTGTCAAATCATGCCAGACTGCGATATATGCAAGACCTCGATGGCACCGACGCCCGCATCCTCCTGGAGCTCAGCGAGGATGCCCGGCTCTCGGGCGTCGAGCTCGCCCAGCGTCTCGGCCTGTCGCGCAACACCGTGCAATCCCGGCTCGCTCGGCTCGAGTCCGGCGCGCTTCTCGGAAGCATGGACCGGCGCGTGCGCCACCGGGCACTCGGCTATCCGCTCACGGCCTTCGTCGCTGCACGCGTCAACCAGCACCGACTGAGGGAGATTGAAGCCGCGCTGACCGATATCACCGAAGTGGTGGAGGTGCACGGCATTGCCGGTGGCGCCGACATCATGATCCGCGTGGTGGCACAGGACACTGACGACCTCTATCGCATCGCTGGAGTCATCCTCGCCTCACCCGGCATAGAGCGCACCGAGGTATCGCTGTCGATGCGGGAGATGGTGCCCTACCGCACGGCGCCGCTACTGCGTCGGCGCGCGGGCACCGGCGAATCACCGCCGCTGTCATGACGCGAGGACAGTGGCCTCGGTCTGCCGAAGGCCGCTCACTCCGTTTTCGACCGTGAACAAGTGCCCGAGAGCGATCTGGTCCTCAACGCGCAAATGTTGTGGGTACCGGCGACCAGCCCGATGCGACGATCGCTGATTCCCACGCGCCAAAACCTCCAGTGCTTCGAACGGTGAGCGCCACGCCTCCCGCAGGAATCTCAACGGGGAGTCTGAGCGTAGCTCCGCAAAGGATATCTGCCGATGCGAGAGTGCCGTTCGGTGGGGAACCGGCCTCAGACCGGTCACGGCTGCTGACAGTGAGACGAACCATGTCCATGCCGGTGCATACCGCCAACACGTCGTATGACCCGGCGGCCACACTCGACAGGATGACCGTGCCTGTTCTGCTTTCGGCGCTGAACGCGCCACCTCCGCCTCCTTGGTCCATGGGGGCACTGAGCAGGCTGACCATGCGACTGGACCAAGCGCTGTCGGGTGACACGGAAGCGGAAGGTGCGCAGCCGACCAAGCAGACCGCGCTCGCGCCGACAACGAGCCACGCAATCAACGTCTGAGTTTTGGGCACACCTGAATAGTGCCATTCGGTCACTATTCGCGCCACAGCCTCAGAGGATTGCGAGTCGAATACGGCGCGCCATATTCTCTGAGCAGGCCGCCGAATATCCGGGTTGCGATCGCGGCGCTGCAACCATCGCTGTAACCATTGACGTGACTATTGACGTGACTATTGCCGTAACCATTGCCGTGACTATTGCAGGCAATCTCAGCCAGTGGAACGCGACGAAGTTGGTACGAAGTTGGTCGTAGCCACTAAGACCCCGCGGATAAAGAGCGACCGTGATCGGCATCGGCATCGGCAACGGCAACGGCAACGAAGACCGGGTGGACGGTGCACTCCCTCTGATCGACACATAATTTTCGCCGTCGATGGATTCGCAAATGCTTAAAGCTGATCGGGAGGCGGCTCCCCGTGGGCTGTTACCCAGTCGATTTCGTCTGGAAGCAGGTCAAGACCGGAGCCCACCGGAACATATCCCAGCCTGATCGACGCGCTGGTATCCAGGACGATTGGATGCGCAGTCAGCCAAGGATATCGTCCGAGTTCGGGGTCGGCCGTGCTGTCGAGGATGCGCTGCCCCGGCAGGGCGGCAACGGTGGCGATCAGGGCCGCCGTAGTTGCGGCCGCGGTCAAATGGTCGATGGTGGCGCCACCATGTGCCAGAACGATTGTCTTGTCGCCTCGAGTCATCGCCTCGAGTCATCGCCTCGACGAAGGCTCGGGTGCGTGCGTTTCGGGCCCAACGTCCGAGCACCTTCGACGGGCGGATCACCGTGATTGGCTGGCCGCTTTCCAGCGCCGTGAATTCGGCTGCGACTTACGACGGGCCGTACCCTGCTCGGCTGAAGGGGTGTGCATCGTCGGCCGCCGGGGCAAGAGTCGCAGACTCTTCGTTGATAGGGATATCGAACCGGGGCGGATTCTCTCAATTGATGTGATTACCAACCGGATCGACGCAGACGGCTCGCGACGAGATGAGGACTGAACTCCTCACGGATGTCATGACGGGCAGCAGTGCACGCACGTCGGCAGCTCGGTAGGCCGGCAGATCGACCAATAGATCTACCCATCGCCGACAGAGCTCAGTGCTGGTGTCATGGACTTCGGGTCACGGCCCGTCACATCGACAGCCCAAGCGGCCGCGGCAGGTGTTTCAGCCGTTGCCCCGCCAAGTGAACCAGTCCCGACCAAGATAACTGCTCGAATCAAATCCTTACTGCGAAATCTCCTGCGGATCGAGAATAACGGCGTGGTGAGCATCCGTGTCCGGGAGAAGAGCTCTGCTCATATTTAGCGCCGACCGATATTGACTTTGTCGGGATTCGCGAAGAGGGCGGCACTAGCGTCCATCGGACCGCCATGCCCCTGTCCGATTTGAGGGAATCCGATATCGGGCTGAACCGAGAATCCTGCGAGAGGTTTGCCGGCCGAGTTGTAGTTGTTCAGCAACCGCGAAAGCTTGCGAACGGACCACGCGATGGTTAAGACGCCGAAAAACAGAAGGAGTGCCCCCGAAGTGATGAGGACCAGGGAAACCGCGGCCGAATCAGCTCCCAGCCCGAACAGCCCTCGCGGCCACAGCAGCGTCGAACCGATAACAAGCACGATGCCGGCGATGACGGCTGCTCGCGCAAGGAACCGGTGATGCAGCCTCGCGTCATCCGCCGCGGCGAGAATAGCCGCGGTAGTTGTCTCGTTCTCTGAACCAACCACCCGAGTGTGCCTCATCTGTTTAGTTTAGGTCGAGAACCTGGTCTTTAGCGGCCCTCACCGATGTTCCCGAAACATCATTCTGTGTGATCCCTACAGCAGACCCGGATTTGTTGGCCTCCCGGGCCGTGAACGTTCCACCCGGCTGCAGATTGCCACGACACCAGAGTCTGCCGCTGATCGGATACGTGCATGGAAACACTTCGAGACGCCGGTACGCGCCCTGCAAACACCGGCACGCTTCAGCAGAATCTACTTGTTATAACAGAATGTAGATGTCATGCTGGACTAATGAGTGATGAACTAACTCCCGATGCGGCAAATAATGCGATCGAACACGCAGCCGAGGCGGCGCGGAGTGCTCAGCGGAGAGGGTGGCGGTGGGTTCACGTTTACCTGTGGGGCTGGGCAGCGGCAAGCATCGGGCTGGTCCTTATCCTCGGTCTCGGTAACGCCACCGGCAAGATCATTGGATTTGCAGGCTGGGGCGCCCTCGTCGCAATCGGGATGGCTTATCGATTCCGGCAAGGGGTACTTCCGGTCGGCGCACCCCATCGAATCGGACGAGCCGCCGGATTATGGGCGGCGACCTATGCTGTCATCCTGGCCGTGAGCGTGGGGCAATCGGGTGGAATCTGGTTCTGGGTCGGTGCAGCTCTCATCAGCGCAATCCCGCTCGCGGCCGCGGCTCTCATTCCGATGCCGACACCACAACGATGATGTCGCCTCATCCCCGACACCGGTTGGACATCATCATTCACGCACCGGTGAGACTCTCCATCGTGGCCGCCCTCTCCGGCGTAGAGCGAATCGATTTCAAGAGCCTTCAACAGACCCTCGACGTCTCCGAGTCGGCGCTGTCCAAACACCTCGCCACACTCGAAGCTGCTGGCTATGTCCAGATCGAAAAAGGGCGAATCAACCGCCGCCCCCGAACCTGGTTGGCGCTGACCCCAGCTGGCACTACGGCGCTCACCAACCACCTTACGGCGCTCCATGACATCGCCACCCTTCAGCCCTCCCATGAAGATATGACCCAGGCCGACAATTAGGACAAGCATCGCCTGTGGTGCCCTCGTCCCACTCGGGGCTGCTTCCAGTGCACTTTGGAGCAGGCTCTCCATCCGGCTCGGCTTCCGCGGCCCAATCGCGCGGTAGAAGACGGTCATCGACCCGACGACGACTCACCACTCAGCGTGCGCCGCCCGCGCATCAGCGCAAGCGGCAGCGTCGCGAGCGAGATCGCGGCGGCGAGAAGGAGGGCAGGGGGAAAGGACAGTCCTGCAGCGACAGTGCCGACGAGAACAGAGCCCACGCCGCTGCCAGCGTCGAAGCCGATGTTCCAGACCGCACTTGCTGTGCCGTAATCCTTACGGGAAACAATGCCAAGGGAAAGTAGCAGGGTGAGGTTTTGAATGCCGCCATAGCCGATCCCGACAAGAGTTAACGCGATCAGGAAGAGCATTACTTTGGTATCGCCGGGATTGTCTACGGCGAAGGCGGTGAGCACGAGTCCCAAAACGGTGCAAATCACGAGCGGCCACAAAAACACCCGGGTCCCGTACCGATCGGCAAGCGACCCGATCCTCCACCGACTGACCGCTGCGGCAACGGTGAAGAGGGCAAGGCCTCCCACCGTCACCAGCGGTGCCGACGTCATTTGCGGAGCGAAGGTGATGAGTGCGCCGCCCGCGAGAGTGGCGCCGAGCAAGATGATCGTCGGACGCGCGAGCCTGCTGGCAACCCGACGCGGGGGACGGTTGCCGGATGCTTCGCTCGGAACGGCACCATCCGCTGAGTCACCGGCGGCATCCTCACGAACCAGCCGTTCGACATCCAGGTCCCGTAACGCCCGCGCGAGCCACGGAGTAGCGGCGATTCCCAGGATGGACGTGGCACCGAGCGCGAACACGATCCAGTATCCGACTACATCGACGAGCCAAGGCCCCGCTGGCAGAAGTATGACCTGTGGGATGGCGATTGACGCACCATACGCCCCGATCGCGGCGCCGTGCCGTGCTGGCGAGACGAGGTGGGCGAGGGTGGTGGACCCGGTGACCGTGAGGATTCCGAATCCGAACCCTCGGAGAACGGACATCGCGAAGATCCAGCCGAGCTGGTCGGAGATCAGATGAAGGAGCGAGGGGACCCCCAGGAAGAGGAGGCCAGCGGCAAGCACGGGGGCGGTCCCGAAACGGCGCAGAAGCCGAGGTACGAAGGGCTGGGTGGCGATTGTGGCGAGCAGGAGGAGCCCGTTGACAAAGCCCGACCCGGCTTCATTCGCACCGCCATGTACCGCCCACAGCGGAGCGACCGGTAGCAGCGCTGCGTAGCCCGAGAACCCCGCAGCGGTGAGCAGCAGCAGCGCCGGCATCCCCGGCTCACGCCACACCGGGATGCGGGCTGCTGGCTCGGGTCGGATCACGATGTCCAACCTTATCTGTCCGCTGTGGCCCGGTCAGGTCACCAACAACAGGGGGTCGGCCCTCCGTGAAGCTCTAACGCGGCTCCAATTTTCTTCAGGCTGGGCGAAACAGTTCGACGAGCGCTCCGAGTTTCCGCAGCCCTTTCCCCTTTCGCGCGGGTTCCGCCGGAAGGTAAGAGGCGCCAGCGCGCGGCCGCCCTCGGGGGCACGTGAACCACCGTGTTGCGTATGTCACTGAAACTGCAGGCCAGGTGACGCTAATGCTGCCGGATCGGTGACGGTGTCAGCTACCAGTTGTTGGGCGAGTTGGGATGCGATTCGCACATCGCTGGAGTTTCCAGTCAGCTTCGCGGCGGTCGTAGCTCCGTCGTAGAGCACCATCAGCATCGACACGAGGCTGGGTGAGTTGCGATTATCGAGGAGGACTCGGATATGGTCATCGACCGTGTGTCGGTAGGCAGCGATCACCTCCCTGATCTCCGGGTCGTCAGGTCGCTCGATCGCTGCGCTGGTGAATGGACACCCGTGGAAAGTGCCGTGATCCACCGCATCGGCGAGGACAGCGAACATCGCTGCGATGCGCTCAGCACTCGATGATGTCGCTTGATCCGCTGTTTCCACGCTGTTCTGCCACCCGATTATTTGGGCCTGGAGGTAGGCGATAACCAGTGCCTGTTTGCCGGCGAAGTGGTGGTACATGCTGCCCTTGGACACTCCGGCCTCGGCGATGACGACATCAATTCCGGTGGAGTTGATTCCACGGGTAGAGAACAGGCGCGCCGCTGTATTCAGCAGCCGTTGCTTCGACGTGGGTCGCAAAGCTGGGAGTTCCCCGGCTGATCCATTCATCATATTTGCAATCTTAGACGGATCCGTCTACTTTAGTTAGACGGATCCGTCCAGTAGGGGGATCTTTCGTCTAGCATTGGAACTCTCATGACCCAGCTCAAAGTCGCCGTCGTCATCTTCGAACCGATCACCTCCGATCTGGCTCGCGCCTACCGGGGCCTGAAAACGGCCCTCGAATTACAGACCGCCGGCGACGACGTCGTCGTGATGTTCGACGGCTCCGGAGTGGAGACACTCGCCGCGATCTCAGACCCGACCAGCACGCTCAACCCGCTCGCTGTCGCCCTGACCCAGAACATCATCGGGGCGTGCGAGTTCTGCGCTCGATCCCACAAAGTCATCGACGCTATCCGCGATGCCGGCTGGCCTCTGCTCGCCGACAATGACGGCGAAGCCAGCATCCGAAACCTTATGATCGAGGGATATCAGATCCTCAGCTTCTGACCACCCACCAAATCCCACCTCAGATCCGATCAGGAGCATCATCATGACAATCAGCGTCTTTCTCGACCTCCGCCTCAGACCCGAGGCTGTCACCGAAGCGCCCGCGATGCTGAGAGAAATCCTCACCGACACTCGAGCGTTCGAGGGGTGCGAGGGCGTCGACGTTCTGATCGACCAACATGATCCGACCCATCTGATCTTGGCCGAACGCTGGGCATCGACCGAAGCCGACGCGGCTTACAGAAAATGGAGGGCAACAGACGGCGCAAGCCAACTCGGGACACTCCTCGCCAGCGCCCCAACCAGCTCATCATTCGGAACCGCCACGGATATCTGATCGATCGTCTGCGCAATCACGTGTGATTCTGGTGTGGTCTTTGTCGCTGGCGTTTTTCCGGTCCTCCGGTTTTAGAATCCACAACTGCGCCAGGGCGGGTACTCGATCCACCCTGTCGCACGGTGGGTGTGAGTCGGTGGAGTCGTTCGACTCCAGCCGGCGGGGTTGAGGTTCTCGCTCGCCCCTATGAGCTGCTGCAGTTCTGATTCGAGGAGTGCGAGTTCTCGTTGCCGGGCGCGCTCGGCTTCAAGCTTGCCAGCAAGCAGCGTGGTGACGTGCTCGCAGGGAGTTTCACCGGCCTGGCGGATGGTGACGATACTGCTCAAGTCCGTCAGCGACAGCCCGGCAGCCTGTGATGCCCCGATAAACCTTGACCGAGAGGCAGAGGCCTCGTCGTAGTGGCGATAACCGTTCGCTTCACGTGCTGCGGAGGGCAGGGTCCTCGGCGTTCGTAGAACCTGATGGTTTGCGCGTTCACCCCAGCGTCCCGGGCCAGATTTCCCATTCGCATTCCTCCAGTCAACCACTTGACCTTGCACCGCGGAGCAAGGTTTATCGTGAAAGCTATGGAGATCATGTTGCAGTATTTCGATGGATGCCCCAACTGGACGATCACCGCGGATCGGCTCGCCGTGATCGCGGAGGCCCACTCCGACTTGACGGTCACCCACCAACTGGTGGAGACCGCCGAAGACGCGGAGGCGATTGGCTTCCGCGGTTCACCGAGCATCCTCGTCAAGGGCAAAGATCTCTTCCCAGACCCGTCCGCGTCTGTCGGGCTGGCGTGCCGCATCTACGTCACGCCCGACGGGTTCGCTGGTGCGCCAACCCTCGAGCAACTGCGGGCTGCGATTCGCGCGATCTGAGCAGTGCACCCCGAGCGGGATTACGATGTGACCCGGCCACCGTGCCGGTGGGAAGGAAACAGCGGATGAGCGAGGGATACGACCTGTTCGTCATCGGCGCAGGGATGGCCGGCACGACGGCAGCGAACAAGTGCGCCACGCAGGGATGGCGGGTCGGTATCGTTGACGCCCTCCCCTATGGAGGCACCTGCGCATTGCGCGGCTGTGATCCAAAAAAGATCCTCCGCCGTGGCGCGGAAGTGATCGACGCCGCTAACTTGATGCGCGACAAGGGCATCGCCGAGAACGGACTGTCGATCGATTGGCCGGCGCTGATGCGGCATAAACGAGACTTCACCGACACTGTGCCGCAGGGCATGGAGGAGGAACTCACCGGCAACGGGGTGACGACGTTCCACGGAACTGCCCGGTTTACCGGACCGAACCAACTGGAAATCGACGGCTCGGAATACCGCGCGAAGCGCTTTTTGATCGCAACCGGAGCGAGCCCTCGCCCGCTGAGTTTTTCGGGCCACGAGCTCATGACCGACAGCACCGACTTCCTCGACCTTGACGCCTTGCCGCATCGGATCGTTTTCGTCGGCGGCGGGTTCATCTCGTTCGAATTCGCGCACATCGCAGCGCGCGCCGGGGTGGATTGCGTGATCATCGACCACGGCGACCGGCCGCTCCGAGAGTTTGATCCCGACCTCGTTGATTTGCTCGTCACACGGACCGAGCAAGCTGGAATCCGAGTGAAACTCGCCACAACGGTGACGGGCGTGACCCGCACCACCACCGGACTGGACGTCACCGTGGTGGGGGGTGGGAAGACTTTCACAATCGGCGCAGACCTGGTGGTGCACGGCGCCGGCCGCATCGCCAATCTGGACGGGCTGAACCTCGACGCCGCAAACATCGCCTCGGGTCCGCGAGGTGTCATCGTCGCCGGGCACTTGCAGAGCACCACAAATCCTGCTGTGTACGCCGCGGGTGACTCCGCCGACACCCCCGGGAGACCCCTGACGCCCGTCGCGGTTTTCGAGGGCAAGGTGGCAGCCTCCAATATGCTCACAGGCACCACCACGACTCCCGACTACACGGCCGTGCCCACTACCGTGTTCACAATCCCGGAGCTCAATCGGGTCGGCATGCTCGAACATGACGCCCGTCGCAGCGGCCTCGACATCATCGTGCGGCACAACGACACCAGTAGCTGGTACTCCAACTACCGAGTGGGCGAGACAACTGCCAGTGCGAAGATCATCATCGACGAGGCGACCGACCGGATCCTCGGTGCACATTTGCTCGGACCCGGATACGCCGTACTGATCAACATCTTCGGTCTCGCCATCAAACTCGGGCTGACCGCCAAGCAGCTGAAATCAATGCCCGCGTCCTACCCTTCCATCGGCGCCGATCTCGGCTCCATGCTCTAGCGAGGAACTCTGCCGAGCTGACTCCGTAATCTGCCGTGGCATCAATCACCGCGAAAACCAACCCACCTACCGCTGCAGTTCACACCGTCCATATACGTCCGGACTACCGTGAAATGAAGTAGACCGTTCTGCTGCTGCTCAGGACCGCACGGACGCGCGAGGACGATTTTGTCTGTCAGCAGAGAGCCGAATGACGCGCGTGTGTCACAGCCGCCATCCTGCCGCCCATTACTAAAAACGAACCCGGATTCACGCCTTCCTTGAAGTGGGGGCAGCGGATATTTCTCTCGGCTGAGAGGATTAAAACACCCGGCATCACTTGAGGCGGTCCACAGCTCCGGATGTTTTTTGATTTCATTGGGATCAGTTCCCCAAGCCCGAAAGTCTGGTCAGGAGTGAGGATTCCGATGAGTGTCCCGGGCGGCGCGGGTGGTAAAACCAGGCTTCGGGCGGCGCTTATCGATGTTGTCGTGTGTTGTGTGCGTCCGCTGTTGCGTGTGCAGCTCGCGCTGTACAAACACGATGTCACTGTGGGCCCATTTCCTGAGGATGAAGCCGAATTCGTCATTGCCGGGCCGGATGCTGACCATCTCCTTTTCATTGGCGACGTGGCTGTCGCCGGCTACGGTGTAGTTGACCACGGGATGACCGTCGTGTTTCACACCTCCCAACTCACCTCCGAGAATCGTGGGCGCGGATGCCGGTGGGCATCCATCGGCGCGATTGACCTCACGGTTGCGCAGGTGGCGCGCATGCCCGATCTTGGGGCGACCGACGTCGACGTGGTCATCATCATGCTGGGTGTCCCCGACGTGCTACTCGCCACGAGCTCCAGTTCGTGGGCCGCTGATCTGGGAAGGGTCATCGATCGGATTCACGATCAGTCCGCAGCCGATTGCCGTATTGTTCTGGCCGGAATTCCCCCGATGGGTGACTTTCGCCCCATGCCCCCCTGGGTGCGCAAGATACTGACGCTGCAGATCCACCGCCTCAACGGCATCACGCTAGCGACTGCGTCGCACAAATCCAAGACCTCCTTCGCGCCCTTCCCGGATTGGCGGGTCGGCAAGATGTTTGTGGAGGAGCTTTTTTCCTGGAGAGCCCTCCATAAGATGTGGGCACGTGTTCTCGCGTCGGCAACGATCAGGGCACTGGATGAAAACGACAAAATCAAAGCAATACCCGACACCGACTGATCCGTAGTCCGGAGGGTCACTCGCGCTCGCTGCCTCCACCGCACACTCGAAGCGGGGTCGGCCCGGCGCGGTCATGGTGAACGCCCACGGCGGGGACCCCGGACCTCTGCCCGGTCGCCGGGGACTACCTGCGCTGTCGATGAACGACAAGAAGCGGCCATTCAGCCCCAGGTGGTGGCGCGTACTCCCGCTTCGTCGCAGCGGGGATGCGCTGAGGGAGGCGTCCGGACCGAGCGTTATTTCGGCATCGTCAGTTTCTGGCGCCACGCCGAAAAGCTTTTGAGCGAACCGTCATGCGGCTGGGCGAGCCACGGCCACGGATGAATTTCCACGGCAGTCCTTGCGTACTTTTCAAAGCTCGGCACGGGGGCCCAGGTGATCGCCGCGTCAAGGCCCGGAGTGATGTGTTTTGGGTCTCC
>JBKJLH010000173.1:0-37776 GCA_046597035.1 Lacisediminihabitans sp. | reverse complement strand
GCGAGGTTGAGGCGATTGCGCTCGCCGCCGGAGAGCACACCGGCCTTCTTCTGCTGGTCGGGGCCCTTGAAGCCGAACTGCGAGACATAGCCACGGGATGGGATCTCGGTCTTACCCACCTGGATGTAGTCCTGCCCATCGGACACGACCTCCCAGAGGGTCTTCGTCGGGTCGATACCGCCGCGATCCTGGTCGACATAGGATATGTCGACGGTCTCGCCGATCTTCAGGTCTCCACCGTCGAGGGTTTCGAGGCCGGTAATCGTCTTGAACAGAGTGGTCTTACCGACACCATTCGGGCCGATGACGCCGACGATACCGTTGCGCGGCAGAGTGAAGCTCAGTCCGTCGATCAGCACGCGACCGTCGAAGCCCTTCTCAAGCTTCTTGGCGTCGATCACCTGGGCGCCGAGTCGTGGTCCCACCGGGATCACGAGCTCTTCGAAGTCGAGCTTGCGCGTCTTCTCCGCCTCGTTCGCCATCTCCTCGTAGCGCGCGAGACGCGCCTTCGACTTGACTTGCCGGCCCTTGGCGTTGCTGCGCACCCATTCGAGTTCAGACGACAGTCGCTTGGCGAGCTTGGCGTCCTTCTTGCCCTGCACCTCGAGGCGTGCACCCTTCTTCTCGAGGTAGGTCGAGTAGTTGCCCTCATAGGGGTAGAGGTGTCCTCGGTCGACCTCGGCGATCCATTCGGCCACATGGTCGAGGAAGTACCGATCGTGGGTGACGGCAAGAACGGCACCGTGATATTGAGCGAGGTGCTGCTCGAGCCAGAGGACACTCTCTGCATCGAGGTGGTTGGTCGGCTCGTCGAGGAGCAGCAGATCGGGCTTCTGCAAAAGCAGCTTGGTGAGCGCGACTCGGCGCTTCTCTCCCCCGGAGAGGTTCGCTACCGTGGCGTCACCCGGCGGCGTGCGCAGCGCATCCATCGCCTGCTCGAGCTGGGAGTCGAGGTCCCAGGCGTCCGCGGCATCGATGGCCTCCTGCAGCACACCCATCTCGGCGAGCAGCGAATCGAAGTCAGCATCCGGGTCTGCCATCGCGGCGGACACCTCGTTGAAACGATCGACCTTCGCCTTGATCGGGCCGACCCCCTCCTGAACATTCTCGAGCACGGTCTTGGTCTCGTCGAGTTCCGGCTCCTGCATGAGGATGCCGACGCTGTAGCCGGGGCTCAATCGCGCTTCGCCGTTACTCGGGGTATCGAGCCCGGCCATGATCTTGAGGATCGTTGACTTTCCCGCACCGTTCGGCCCGACCACGCCGATCTTGGCACCGGGAAAGAACGACATCGTGACGTCGTCGAGGATGAGCTTGTCACCGACCGCTTTGCGGGCGCGGACCATCGAGTAAATGAATTCGGCCATACGGAAGAGTTTAGATGGGCGCCGCGATAGGGCCTGACGCTCGTTCCGACCCTATGCACCAGTCTCGTTGCGCTGGCCGTGCTCGTCTTACCGGCGACGTCCCCCGCAGCCCCGGTCGAGTCACCTCTGTGTGCGACAGCGGAACTTCGGACGACACGCCCCGGTGGCAGGCTGTGAACCGGCGTGTTGTCAGGATCCTCGCTCTGCGAAGCGGACGGCGGCTACCCCGATGAGGACCCGCGCGAAAGAGCAGTCGAATGCGAATCCAGTCACCGCGGCCCGCGCGCGGCTACCAGTCGATGGCGCGGGTCTTGCCGATCAGGCAAAGCCCGCTCTTCAGCGCCACAACGACCGCGCTGCTGTATCCGCCCCCGCCGTGCTGGCCGAGCAGGCAGGAATCACCGATCTTTACCGAGAAGAGGATCGAGTCGACTCCCCCGTTGATCGAGGTGTTGTCCGGCGTCACCTGCATTGCGGACTTGTCGAAGCCCGCGGCGACGAGTGAATCGATGATCGCGCGTCCGTTGGCGCCGACATTCCCGGCAAATAGTTTCGCGTTGACCGTGTCAAAGAAAACCCTGTTGGCCTCCGCTGTCCCATCGGAGCGATAGCGCGGCACGGGCGGAGGCGCGGGCGTTGCAGACCGGCTGGGAGCAGCGGATGCGGGCGTCGGTTTCGAGGACGACGACGGTGACGGTTTCAACGGCGCCGACGGGTTCGACGGCGCCGGTGCTTCGGAGGAACACCCCACTAGCGCAACCGCAAGCACGGAAAGCA
The DNA here is from genome assembly GCA_046597035.1 of Lacisediminihabitans sp. Taxonomy (GTDB): domain Bacteria; phylum Actinomycetota; class Actinomycetes; order Actinomycetales; family Microbacteriaceae; genus Lacisediminihabitans. Next base: position 35,632 of record JBKJLH010000173.1, on the reverse strand, counting down.
CGATGACGGGGAGGATACGGCGCACATCTGCCATCTATTCGACCTCCCGAGTCATGGTGCGGGGCCGATCCCCGAGGCGATTCTAATTCGTCCGCTCGGCTACGCTCGACTTTCCAGTTAGCGAGCACTAACCTAATCCGATTAGTGTTCGCTAACTGAAACGGAATGGTCGATGCAGACTCTGTCCAGCACGGCGCGGCCGATGAGTGTCGAGTTCCAGGCGAATAGAGCAGCTCAGGGCGCGCTGGTCGCGGAGTTGCGGGAGAGGCTCGCCGAAGTATCCCGCGGTGGGCCGGAGCGGTCACGCGACCGGCACATCGCACGAGGAAAACTGCTGCCACGGGATCGCATCGACTGCCTGCTCGACCCCGGAAGCCCCTTCCTCGAGATCGCACCGCTTGCCGCCTGGGGCCTTTACGACGACGAAGCCCCGGGCGCCGGCGTCGTCGCCGGCATCGGCATGGTCAGCGGCCGGCAGTGCATGATCGTCTGCAACGACGCCACGGTGAAGGGCGGGACGTACTATCCGCTCACGGTGAAGAAACACTTGCGGGCGCAGGAGATCGCGGCAGAGAATCGTCTGCCATGCATCTACCTCGTCGACTCCGGTGGCGCCTTCCTGCCGCGTCAGGATGAGGTCTTCCCCGACCGCGACGACTTCGGCCGCATCTTCTACAACCAGGCGCGGATGTCATCCCGCGGCATCCCGCAGATCGCGGCCGTGCTCGGCTCGAGTACCGCCGGCGGCGCCTACGTGCCCGCGATGAGCGACGAGACCGTGATCGTGCGTAACCAGGGCACGATCTTCCTCGGCGGACCCCCTCTCGTGAAGGCGGCTACCGGCGAGGTCGTGACCGCGGAGGACCTGGGCGGCGGCGACACGCACGCGCGTCTCTCCGGGGTGGTCGACCACCTCGCAGATAACGACCAACATGCCCTCGAGATCGTGCGGGATATCGTGCGGATGCTTCCGCCCGCCGTCGCCAGGCCATACGAGGTGCAGCCCGTTGTGCCGCCGATCGTCGACCCATTCGAGCTCTACGGTGTCGTGCCGACGAACCTGCAAACCCCCTACGATGCGCGCGAGATCGTTGCGAGGATCACCGACGGCAGCGAGTTCCACGAATTCAAGAAGCACTACGGCGAAACGCTCGTGACCGGTTTCGCCCGTATCCACGGGCATCCGGTTGGCATCATCGCCAACAACGGTGTGCTCTTCAGCGAGTCGGCCCAGAAGGGCGCCCATTTCATCGAGCTGTGCGACCAGCGCACGATCCCACTGCTCTTCCTGCAGAACATCACCGGCTTCATGGTCGGCCGCGAGTACGAAGCGGGCGGTATCGCCAAACACGGCGCAAAGATGGTCACCGCCGTCGCGTGCGCTCGCGTACCGAAGCTGACGGTGGTCGTCGGGGGATCATTCGGCGCCGGCAACTATTCGATGGCGGGCCGCGCCTTTTCTCCGCGATTCCTCTGGATGTGGCCCGCCAGCCGTATTTCGGTGATGGGCGGTCTCCAGGCGGCCTCGGTGCTGGCCACCATCCGTCGTGAGCAGGTCGAGGGCACCGGCTCGACCTGGACCGCCGAGGAGGATGCCGCCTTCCGGGCTCCGATCACCGAGCAGTACGAGCGGCAGGGCAGCCCGTATTACTCCACCGCGCGCCTCTGGGACGATGGCATCATCGATCCGGCCGATACCCGAACGGTTGTCGGCCTTGCTCTCGAGGTCTGCTCCCACGCGCCGCTCGAGGACGTCTCCTACGGCGTCTTCCGGATGTGATCGCGATGACTTCTCATCCCACCATGTTCGACACCGTGCTCATCGCCAATCGCGGCGAGATCGCCTGCCGGATCATCCGCACGCTGCGATCGCTCGGTATCCGCTCCGCCGCCGTCTACAGTGATGCGGATGCCGGTGCCCGTCATGTCTCGCTCGCGGATGTGGCCGTGCGGATCGGGACCGCCAGCGCCGCCGACAGTTACCTCAACATCCCCCGCATTATTCAGGCGGCACTCGATACGGGCGCGCAGGCCGTGCACCCCGGCTACGGATTTCTCGCCGAGAATGCGGAGTTCGCAGAAGCCTGCGCAACGGCCGACCTCGTCTTCATCGGACCGGGCGTTGAGGCCCTCGCGGTAATGGGCGACAAGATCCGCGCGAAGAAAAAGGTCGCCGAACGTGGGGTACCGGTCGTGTCAGGGATCGCGGATCCCCGTCTCAGCGACTCCGAACTCGCTTCCGCCGCCCTCTCGCTCGGGTTCCCCCTCCTCGTCAAACCTTCTGCCGGCGGCGGCGGCAAGGGCATGCACCTGGTCGAAACCGCGGATCGGCTCGATGACGCCATCGCAACGGCCCGACGGGAGGCCCTCTCTTCGTTCGGAGACGGCACGGTTTTCATCGAACGATTCGTTTCCCACCCGCGCCACATCGAGGTGCAGGTACTCGCTGACAACGCCGGCAAAACGGTGCACCTCGGCGAGCGCGAATGCTCCCTGCAGCGTCGTCACCAGAAGGTGATTGAAGAGGCTCCCTCTGTGTTGCTCGATGAGGCGACGCGCGCGCGCATCGGCGAGGCCGCCTGCGAGACAGCACGCAGTGTGGGCTACCGTGGCGCCGGTACCGTGGAGTTCATCGTCTCCGCCGACGCGCCCGACGAGTTTTTTTTCATGGAGATGAACACCCGCCTTCAGGTCGAACACCCGGTGACGGAACTCGTCACCGGCATCGACCTGGTCGAGTGGCAGCTGCGGATCGCTGCCGGGGAATCCCTCGATTTCGACCAGGCACAGGTGCGGTTCACCGGACACGCCATAGAGGCCCGGATCTACGCCGAAGACCCCCAAACCGGCTTCCTCCCGACCGGAGGGCGCATACTCGGCCTGCAGGAGGCGACGGGCGACGGTATTCGCGTCGACAGCTCACTCATCGAGGGACTCGAGGTATCGGCGGACTACGATCCGATGCTCGCCAAGGTTATCGCCTGGGCCCCGGACCGCGCGGGTGCCCTCGCGCGTCTGCGTGCCGCACTGCGGCAAACCGCGGTGGTCGGCGTCACCACCAACATCGAGTTCCTTGGCCTCCTTCTCGAGGATGCGGATGTCGCTGCGGGACGACTCGACACAGAACTTATCGCGCGCCGGCTCGACACCCTCGCCTTCGCCGCGGCGGATGTGCAATTACTCGCGCGTGCCGCCCTCATCCTGTTCGCCGAGCGCTGGACCGTCACGCCGGAATCGCTCTGGCAGGTGCGGGACGGCTGGCGAATCGGTGCCGACGCGCCGAGCATCTTCCGCCTTGTCGCCGGAGCCGCGGAGGCGGAATCGGTGGTGCGGGTTACCGGCACGCCGGCGCGGGCAACGGTGCGGGTGGACGGTGGGGTGGAGCTTTCGGCCGCGGTCCGACTCGTGGAGCGGCCGCGGGGCGCGATCGCCCGCACGACCATCGGCGGGCGTCCAGTCCCGTCGAACTGTTCGGTCCCGTCGAGCCGTTCGGTCCAGTCGAGCCGTTCGGTCCAGTCGAACTGGGCACGCTCCGGCGACATGCTGCACCTGGTCGAAGCCGGACGTTCCTGGGCCATCCGCATCGTCACCACGGCTCCACGTACTCGCGCACGTAGTGAGTCGGTGCCCGAGCTGCGCTCCCCGATGCCCGGCGCGGTCGTTGCCATTCTGGTGAACGACGGAGGCGAGGTGGGTGAGGGTGCCGCCATCATCGTGGTGGAGGCCATGAAGATGGAGCATGTTCTTCGGGCGACAACGGCGGGTCGGGTCGCTCTGCAGGTGACAGTGGGATCGCAGGTCACCCGCGACCAGCTACTCGCAACAGTGCTGCCGATAGCGGTCCCTATAGCGGTCCCGACAGAGTTGCCGATGGGGGCGCTACCCGTTGCCGAATGAGGTCCTAATAACGGGGTGCGGCTAGAACGGCGCCTCAACACCCTGAATGGCGGCGCCGACGAGCCCGTCGGTGCTTTCGGCATCCGTCCGGTTCGCAGCGCCCGGCGTAGCCGTCGGCCAGCCATTGTCGATGGAGTTCGCACCGTTCACCGCCGACGGATCGGGTGCTGCGGTATCCGCTTCCGCCCGCATCGACGCGTCTATTGCGGCGCCCGACATCCCACGAGTGAATGACGCCGTGCCCCAGGTGAGATCGTGCCCGATCGAATCCGCATCGATCTCGATAGAGGTGCCGACCTTTTCGCCAGCGGCCCAGTCGCGGATGCGGAGGCGACCGGTGACGATCACCCGCTCGCCCTTCCTTATGGAACTGTTCGCGTTGAGGGCAAGCTGCCGGAACGAGGTGACGGTGTACCAGTTGGTGCCGTTGTCGACCCACTGGTTGCGGGAGCGGTCGAAACGACGCTGGGTAGAGGCCAGCCGGAAGCTGGTGATGGGAAGCCCCTCGCCGGTGACGAGGTGATTCGGGACGGTGGCCACAAAGCCAGTGAGTGTGATGGTGTCGGTCATGCGGCCAGTGTGCTCCCGCGCCGGGAGCCGCTGAGGCGAAGGATCCCGACCGGGGACAACTGCCCATTAGACATAGGTGTGGAGGAGTTGCCATTCCCCGCGGGAGGCGTCGTACAGCACGTCGAACATGCGGGTGTCCCCGTTATCCGAGGTGCCCTGAAAACGCCACCCGAGCGGCATGGCGCCAGGATGGGTAATGGCCGCGTAGTCGACATCGAGCGGTGTAGGAGTATCCGTCACGCGGTAGCGACTATCCGCCCACACGAACCGCTCCGGAATACCCTGGGCACCGGTCCACACTTTCACCGTCGCGCCGACAAGCGTCATCTTCCCCACCTCCGACATTCGAAACTTTATTCGATACTCGACTGTAAGTGATGACGATGCGACACGCCAAGAGAAAATCCTCGACCGATCGAACCTTCAGTGCTCGCGGAATTCCGGCCACTCCGAACCGGGGAGCAGACTCGCGTAGAGCGCGCTCTGCGCGACATCCAGCGTGGGGTACAGACCCCGATAACCGGCATCAGTCATCAGTTTGAAGGTGAAGCCACCCTCGACGCTGTGAACGGAGCCCAGCGCACCGGCCGGACCCATCGCCACCCAGCGATTGCCCGTCAAAACGTAGGAATCAGACATTGACTGCATTGTGTTGCTCATCATTGAGCTCCTTTTATTCATACCGGCCGAACTACGCCAGCAGGAATAGCCTAAGTCCGAGCGCCGTGTTCGTCACCCCCCGGCGCCGTCAATCTAATGAACTCCGGGAGTACACCGATGCCCTCCACCACTCGACTCGGGGTTGTTTTCGACTATGCCGACGACTTCGCCACGAATGCGTCGGAGGTCACCGAATTCGAGCGGGCAGGCGTGAATCTCGTCACAGTGGCGGAGGCCTATTCCTTCGATGCGGTGAGCCAGCTCGGGTACCTCGCCGCCATCACGTCGACCATGACCCTCGCCTCCGGTATCCTTCCGATCTTCTCCCGCACCCCGGCGCTGCTCGCGATGACAGCGGCGGGGCTGGATTCGGTATCCCGTGGTCGATTCGAGCTCGGGATTGGGTCATCCGGTGCGCAGGTGATCGAAGGATTCCACGGCGTGCCATTCTCCGCGCCACTCGGCCGCATCCGCGAGAACGTTGAGATCTGCCGCACCATCTGGCGGCGAGAACGTCTGGACTTCCACGGAGCGCACTACACGATCCCGCTACCCGCCGATCAGGGTCGCGGACTCGGCAAGCCCCTCAAGATCATCAATGAGCCGGTGCGCGATACGATCCCGATCTCGATCGCCGCGCTCACATCGAAGGCTGTGGCGCAGGCTGCCGAGATCGCAAACGGCTGGCTTCCGCTCTTCTACCTGCCGGAGAAGGCGGATGCCGCCTGGGGCGCGTCCCTCGCCGACGGTCGGTCTCGGCGCTCCCCCGACCTCGGGCAACTCGACGTCATCGCACAGCTACCCTTCTACCTCGGGGATCACCCCGACCGGGCCGCCGAGGCGTATCGGCAGAACGTCGCGCTTTACGTCGGCGGGATGGGCGCTCGCGGAGCGAACTTCTACAACGATCTCGCCGTCGGCTACGGCTTCGTCGAGGAAGCAGCCACCGTGCAGGAGCTCTATCTGAGCGGTCGCAAAGACGAGGCGGCCGCAGCTCTGCCGGATGAACTGGTGTCTGGCACGGCGCTCATCGGCACCGAAAGTGAGGTGCGCGCCCGCGTAGAGGCACTCCTCGATTCCGGGGTCACCACGATCTCGGTGAAGCCACTTGCCCGATCGCGCGGGGAGCGGCTCGAGCAACTCGAGGCTCTCCGCGCGATGTTGGGATAGCGCGATTCGGGGACGGCGCTCAGGAGGCGAGAACGTACTCCGCGAATGACTGGCGGATCTTGTTCACCTTGGGTTGTGCCACAGCCATGCAGTAACCCTGGCCTGGATTTTTCGCGAAGAAGTCCTGGTGATACTTCTCGGCCTCGTACCAGGTGCCAAGCGGCGATATCTCCGTGACGAGGTTGCCATCCCAGTATTCGGATGCCCGGTCCCGAGCTGTCGCGAACTGCGCCTTCTGCGCGTCGTCGGAATAAAACATCGCCGAGCGGTACTGCGTGCCGCGGTCGTGACCCTGCCGGTTGAGCTGGCGCGGATCGTGAAGGGAGAAGAACACGTCGAGGATGACGTCGGCAGGGATTATCTGCGGGTCGAAGGTGACCGCGACCGCTTCGGCGTGCCCGGTCATCCCGGTGCATACGGAGTCGTAGTCGGGGTCGTTGGTAGCGCCTCCGGTGTAGCCCGAAACGACGTCACTCACTCCTCGGAGGGTGCGATAGACGGCGTCGAGACACCAGAAACAACCACCGGCGAGAACGAATGTTTGCATGCGAGGATCCTACTTTCCGCTTTTGGGGTGGCAGGGGCGGTGCCCCTTCTCTCAACATCCCCGAGACTCTGGCAATTCCTCGTTCACAGCCGCCTTTAAGCTTGCTCCATGACTTATGTTGCCAGTACAGACCGATACCAATTCCTCGACTATCACCGCGTCGGACGTAGTGGCCTGAAGCTCCCCGCCGTCTCCCTCGGCCTGTGGAACAACTTCGGATTCGACCGCCCGATTGAGACCCAGCGGGCCATTCTGCGCCGCGCGTTCGATCTCGGTGTCACTCATTTCGACCTCGCGAACAACTACGGTCCGCCGGCGGGAAGCGCCGAGACCAATTTCGGGCGTATCTTCGCCGATGACTTCCGCCCACATCGTGACGAGCTCATCATCTCGACCAAGGCCGGCTACGACATGTGGGACGGCCCCTACGGCGAATGGGGATCACGCAAATACCTGCTCGCCTCTCTCGATGCGAGCCTCGGGCGCATGGGACTCGACTATGTCGACATCTTCTACTCGCATCGTCCCGACCCGGAGACGCCGATCGAGGAGACGATGGGTGCCCTTGCCACCGCGGTCACCTCGGGTCGAGCGCTCTATGCCGGCATCTCGAACTACAACACCGAGCAGACGGTCGCCGCGTACAACGCGCTCGCTGAACACAAGATCCCGCTGCTCATCCACCAGCCGCGCTTCAACATGTTCGATCGCCACATCGAGACCGAGGGTCTCCTCCCGGTCCTGGACGACCTCGGCATGGGGAGCATCGTCTTCTCCCCGCTCGCCCAGGGCATGCTCACCAACCGGTACCTGAAGGGAATCCCGTCGGATTCCCGCGCCGCCGAAGGTCGCTGGATCAACGCCGACAACATCAGCGAGGTCTACCTCGAGCGCGCTCACGCGCTCAACGAGATCGCCAAGGACCGCGGCCAGAGCCTCGCTCAGCTCGCGCTGACCTGGGTGTTGCGTCATCCGCAGGTCACCTCGGCGCTCATCGGCGCATCGAGCGTCGCGCAACTGGAGAACAACATCGCGGCCCTCGACAGCGATCCGCTCACCGCTGAGGAGATCTCCAGGATCGAGCCGTTCGCGGTGCATGGTACGAACGAGCGGTAACAGGACGGATGTCGGTGGCCCGATCTATCGTGGAACCACTCACATAGACAACCGGGCCGGCTGACTCAAGGAACGCGCATGACCACTCTCGCTTTCACCGTCACGGATTCCACCAAGACCATGGCCGTCACCCGGCCCGGACTCCACCTCGTGCAGTTGCACGACGAGCTCTGGCGGGTGACGCGCCCGTCCGGTGATGTGCTCGGCTACCTCGAACAGTTTCGGGTTCGCGCCGGACTCCGCTTCCGATCCAAGCGATTCATAGTGCGCCAGCGCCGATTCGTCGAAATGGGCGAATTCTGGAGCATGGATGACGCGCTCGACTGTTTCGGCTTCTGAATTGTTGACCGTCCTCGGCTGCACGAGCGGAGGAAACCAGACGACTCCAGTTGGAGACTCGCCACGAGCTATTGCTGAATGTCACCTGAGGCCGGGTTAAAGTTCGACTCATGCAATGGTGGACCGACTTTCTGAACTGGCTCAATTCCGACGCCGGTTGGCGCATTGTCTCGACGGCGATCATCCCGTTCGTCGCGATCGTTGTCGCGGGTACCGTCGCTGCCGCAATCGGGCGCGCTTCGGCACGCAAAGTGATCGAACTGAGCGAGCGTGAGGTGCGGGCATCCGCCGTCACCGCCCTCATCAGCGCCGCGCGGAAGGCGGCCGTGTGGAACACGCTGCCCGCCCCGGAGCAACAGCACATCGACCACCTCATCGGTGACGCGGAGATTCGTCTCCGTCTACTCCCGATCGCCGGAACGGCGCTTGCAGCCGACTGGGCGCGCCACGAGATCGCCGGTATGAAGCGCAACGCTATCTCGTTTAGCTTCCAGGCCGAGCAGTCCCTTCTCGTCTTTCGTGACCGACTGATCGAATGGCAGGCTCGTCCGAGCCGAGCCAAGAAGCTCTTCAAGAACGACCTCGACTCCTGGGCCTACGATTCCTCCACCAGTGAACAGGAGCTTGTTCACCAGCAGCAGAAGTGGGCCGCCCAACAGGTGCCGGAGATCGATCCGATCACCACGGTCACTGCCACACCATTTACCCGTCCGCCGTCGCCGGCCCCGATCCAGGTGCCGCTCGCAGAGTCCAGCACCGCGGTGACTGCCGCTGCCGCGGGTGTCACTACCGCCGGCCTCGCCGCGGCGGGTGCTCCCGCAGCCGAGACTGTTTCGACGGAGGTCGAGCCCCCCGCAGCAGTTGTGCCCGCCCCTGTGGTCGCGGCACGTTCCGAGACCGAGACCCCCACGGCCACGGCGGGCGAGCCGAGCCCCAGCGCACCGGAGGCCGCCGTGCCCGCCGGAGATGAACCTCACGCGTTGGTGGAGCCGGTGATTACCTCGTCGCACGACGTGTCGGGGACATCCATCCTCGGAGACGGTCCGCCGCAGGATGAGGCGGACCAACACCACCCTGAGCCGGAGCGCACCGAATCGGTCTCCTCGGAGTCCGAACATCGCGACGGTGAGATCGTCGAGTCGGATGGAGATCACGACACATCGTCGGACGACTCCGGGGCCAGCGAGCACCACGACGACAATCGTGACAGCGATCACGACGAACATCCGCACGACGAACACCAACACGACGAACACCAACACGGCGAGTGGAACGGCTAACCCGAACCAGACGCGATCTCCGGCGTCTCCAACGTCTCCAACGTCTCCTTGAGCACGCAGCGGAACTCGCCAGTGTCACGGCTGCGGAACGGTCCCCCCGGAGGGATTCGAACCCCCGGCCAAGTGGGTAGAAACCACACGCTCTTCCGCTGAGCTACGGGGGGAGGACGGTCCCCAGATTACTACGCGACAGCGAGCATCACACATTGCTGCAGCACCGCGCACCAGTTCTCGCCTAACCCTTGCCCGACGGGTATGAGGCAGCGTCCGCAGCGCTGCAGTCCTCCTGATCACAGAGTCTGCACCTGTCGGGCGCAAACCGCTAGGGCCGGGGCCGAACTGCCCGCGGCCGGCCACGACGCCTTCGACCAGATTGAGACGATCGAGCCCACACCGCAGACTTCCTCAGGCGCGGAGTCATCGACAGCTTCTCGCCGACCGCCACTTCCTCCGGTCGACCTCGAGCACCTGGCATCTCGCGGAGTGGACCAGAGCGGGGTGGCCGCCCCGGTCCGCGCCGGCGTCACCAATCCTCTCGCCCGGGGATCGAGTCGGAGCCCCTGGCATGTTCATCGCACCAACCTGTTTACGCCCTTCAATGCGGCAGTCGGCGCTGGCACGGTGGTGCTCATCTTCTCCGGAGATTGGCACGACGGATTGTTCGGTTTCACCGCCTGATGAAGGTGATTATCGGGGTGTTCCAGGAGTTTCGCGCCAAAGGCCTCCTCGACTCTCTCGCCCTCCTCAGCAGAGCTCCCGCCCGAGTCTTCGCGAGGGCGCGATCTGCGTGATCTGCCTCGAAATGGACGAGTCGCTCCTCACAGGCGAGATCGATCCGGCGAGATCGATCCCGTGGGAAAGATCGCGGACGCCACCGTGCTCTCCGGATCCACTGTCACCGCCGGTCACGGCACGGCTCCGGTGGTGGGCATCGGCACCGATTCCCATTCAAGTCGACTCACCGAGGAGGCCGGGGCCTGGCGAGAAGCGTTGATCAGCACGCTTGCCAGTGCGTCCAGCGTGATCCCGCAGGGCCTGATCCTCATGATCAGCATCTCTTTCGCTCTCGCCGCGGCGAAGCGGGCACGCTCACCGACGGTGCCATTGCATTCGACGGTGTCCATACCGTGAGCAATGCCGATCCGACCGCTGGAAAGAAGTGTTGGGATGCTTCGATGCCGATGCCAATGCCGACGCCGACGCCGACGGGTAACCGCTGACCGGCTCGCTGCATCCGGTGGCACTCGTCACCTTCGCGGAGAGAATTCGGCCGGATGCGGCGGAGACGGTTGCGACAGTTGCCCGCACCGTGGGCATCCACATCGAGGGCACCGGCTATGACGCTCGCGATCTGCCAGGAGACCGTCTCGAGATGGGCGAGATCCTCGAAACACATTCGGTGTTCGGCCGTGTGATGCCTCTTCAGAAGCGACAGATGGTTCGAGCTCTCCAGCAGCGTGGGCACGTCGTGGCCATGACCGGCGATGGCGTGGGTGACCTACTGGCTCTCAAGTCCGCGGACATCGGGATAGCGATCGGATCGGGAGCCGTGGGCGCATTGCTGTGGAAGTTATCCTTTCTGCCACGCCAGTTCGCAGAGACGGACGGCCTCACGATCGGCATTCCAGCTATGTTTCTCGCGTTCGCCCGGGTGTCGGGAGGCCACCCGATCCGCGAGACGGCGGCGGCGGCGATCTCACTGTCGATCGTGGGATTCTGGATACTCGTCGTGACTGCTCGACCATTTACAGGCACGCGAATCCTGATGCTGCTCACCATGATGACAGTGCAGACGACCTGCTTTCTCCTACCACCGGTGCGTACCTTCCTCGCCTTCACGCTGCCCACCGGCGCACTTCTCGCCAGCGCGCTCGGAGTAGCGGACCCCGGCTGCATCGTCGTCGAAATCCTTTTTCGAACACTTCGGCGGGAGTAAACGAGGGTGAAACCGGTCAGCGCTGTCCCACCGCAGCGCTAGCCTCCTGATCCTGCTGACCCGACAGCGGAGGTGCCGTGTGCGCGTGCGCGCGGCGGTGCGAGGGCCACCAGAAGAAGTCCTTCGTGATGAACACCATCGCCGGTACCAACACGGTGCGGATCACCAGCGTGTCGAAGAGCACACCGATACACACGATCACGCCGATCTGGGTGAGTGCGACAACCGGAAGCACGCCCAGAACCGCGAATACGGCCGCGAGCAGGATGCCGGCGCTCGTGATCACCGCACCGGTCGAAGACAGCGCGCGGATCATCCCCTCCGAGGTGCCATGCAGTTCGCGTTCCTCGCGCGCTCGAGTGGTGAGGAAGATGTTGTAGTCGACACCCAACGCCACCAGGAACAGGAACGCGAAGAGGATCACGTTGGTATTGAAGGCGGGGAAACCGAGCAGATGGGTGAAGATCAAGTTCGCTGCCCCGAGACTCGCGAAGAAGGTGGCGAGTACGCTCGCGATCAGCAACACCGGGGCGACAAGCGAGCGGAGCAGGATCGCGAGGATGGCGAAGACGATCGCGAGGATGATCGGGATGATCAAGTCCTGGTCTCGCTGCGACGACGTGAGCGTGTCGAGGGCTGTCGCATCCCGCCCGCCGACGATGGCCTTGCCGACCGCTCCGGATTCGTCGGCATAGGCGGAACGCAACTTGGTTATCGTTGCGAAGGCCGCGTCACTGCCGGGTGCGCTGGTGAGCGACACGTTGAGTTGGGTGAGTCCGTTGGCGCTCTCTCCCGGGGTGACGGAATCGACCCCCGCGGTACCTTTCGCGGTCGTCGTGGCATCCGCAGCGGCTGCCTTGGGGGCGAGCACGGTGGTCTGACTGGTGAGCCCGGCTGAGAAGGACTTGTCCACAATCTTCTGGGCCACAACGGACTCGGGTTTGCCGAGCAGTTGCTCGGTCTGCGAGAGGCCGACGGAGAAGCCGGATAGCCCGAGGCTCAGCACCCCGACGACGGCAACGGAAAGCACGGTGATAACCACCGGACGGTGCGAGACTCCGCGGCCGAGGCGGCTCCAGAAGCCGTCCTTCACCACGGCGGATGCCTCGCGCACGCGGGGCACGAAGGGCCAGAAGAGTCCCCGGCCACAGACGACGAGCGCAGCCGGCAGCACGATGAGGGCAAAGAGGATGGCCACGACCACACCGATGGCACAGGCGAAGCCGAGCGCACGGTTGCCGGCCAATTCCGCGAAAAGCAGGGTGATCAGGCTGAGCGCCACGGTCCCGCCGCTCGCGGCGATCGCCGGCCCTGCACTCTTCACGGCGGTGAGCATCGCGACCGAGCGATCCTCGGTCTTCAGTAATTCCTCCCGATAGCGCGCAACGAGCAACAGGGCGTAGTTCGTGCCGGCCCCGAAGACCAGCACCGAGAGGATGCCGCTGACCGAGGCATCCAGCGCGATGCCGAAGGGCTTAGCAAGAGCCGAGACCACAGCACCGGCGAGACCGTCGGCGGTGCCCACGACCGCAAGCGGCACGATCCAGAGCACGGGGCTGCGATACGTGACGATGAGGAGCACGGCGACTACGATCACGGTGACCAGGAGAAGTTTGAAGTCGGCACCGGCGAAGGCATTGGTGATATCGGCCTGGAATCCGACGCCGCCGGTGAGGTAGCTATCGAGGCCCGACGGTAGATTCTTCGCCGCGGCGCTTCTCAAAGATTTGGCGGTGCCCGCGACATCCTTATCCACCGCTTTCGCGCTGAGGGGCACGACCGAAATAGCGGCCTTCCCATCTGTGCTGAACTGCGCGGCGGTGGCGCGAGGCGCGGTGGAGAGAGCGCCGAGTGCCGTGGTGCGCTCGGTGATGGCGGTGCGGTCGGCGGTCGTGAGCGCGGAATCCCCGCGACTCCAGACGAGAATTGCGGCGGTCTGTTCGGCGGAGGGAAACTTCGCAAGCGCAGCATCCACCTGGGCGGCCTGGCTGCTGGAGGGCAGGCCGGTGCTCGGGAAGTCGGCCCCGGCATTCTTGGGCAAGAGCGAGAAGAGCAATCCGACAGCCACGATGGTTCCGACGAGCACGATCCAGGCCGTTCGTCGGCCGCTGATGAAACGCCAGATCGAAGTCACAATTCCTCCAGGTCAATTGGTAGCTAGTTTATTTAGCTATCATATGGATTAGCATGTCTGTTATGGATGAATCGCGCAAGTCGAGCACGTCGCGCTCGTCAGTGGCACCGGATGCCTCCGCGAGCATTGCCGAGCAACTTCGAGAAATCGCTTCGCTGTCGACGCAGTTCCAGAAGCACGTCGGTCATTCCCTCTCGGTCAATGACACAGACCTTTCGGCGATGGAACACCTGATGATGAGCGGACCGCTCAGTCCGACCGATCTGGCGCGTCGACTCGAGATCTCCACCGCAGCGGCGACCGTCATGGTCGACCGGCTCACGGCTCTCGGCCACGTGCATCGCGAACCGCATGCCCACGACCGGCGCAAAGTGGTCGTCGTACCGACCCCGTCATCCGTCGAGGCGGCGTTCGAGACTCTCGCCCCGATGCTCTCGGGAGTGGCGCGGGTCACCGCTCAGTTGCCCGCGGCCGACCACGAGGTCGTCACCAAATTTCTCTCCGAGGTGATCGGAGTATTTCGCGGGGCCATTGCCCCGGCCGACTGAGTACCTACTCAGACTGCCTTCGTCAGAGCGACGAGCACCTGGTCGAGGCTGGGGGCTCCCTCAGCGCGAAAAACCTCGGTGCCCCCCTCGTCGAGAACGATCACGGTCGGAGTCGATCGGATGCCCGCCCGCTCGGCCTCGTCGGCGTGAGCCGCGACATCCAGTTCCGCGATCTTCAGGGCTGGAACGAGCTTTGACGCCTGATCGAGCACCGCACGGGTCTGGATGCACGGGTCGCAAAATGCCGAGGAGAAGTAGAGAAGCTGCATTATGTCGACCCGGATCGGCTACTGGCGGTCGCCACGGTCTTCTGGATCGTCGAACGGTTCGCTGTCCTTGGCGTCGAAGTCGTAGTTCACGTGGTACTGGCCGCCCACCTCGGTGAAATCGACGAGGGTGTAGTCCGTGAGGGTCTCCTTGCCGCCCACGGCGGTGAGCACCGTGATCTCGGAGTCGAATCCGCCATCAGTCGAGATTCGGGTATCGATCTGTCCATCATTGGGACCACCCCGGTAGATAACGATGTATTCGTCACCATGGGCAAGAGTCGGTTTCGCGTCAGTCATTCCTCAGTAGTACCACGGTCGGGTGGCAACCTCAGAAGAACGAGCCGATCGCAGCGACCACTGAGACCACGGCAATCAGGTACGCGATACCCACAATCACCCGATGAACGGTGAGAAACCGGGTCGCTTTACCCGCGGCATCCCGTGCCCGAGCGTCGGCAGAGACCCGGCGATAGAAGGTCGGCCAAACCACCACGGTGAATGCAGCGTTGACGAGAAGCAGCGGAGCGAGAGCGAGGGACACGCCGTCCAGCCTACGGTTGCACCAGTGTGAGGTCGCGCGCGGGGAGGTGCAGCCCATTTCCGCAATAGGAGCGCTCGCTGGGTGCGATGGGGAGCGGACATCTTGCTCAGCACGCGACGTGTCTCCGTGCAACTCCGGCGTGTCGCCCGGATTTCCGTCCGGGAAATCGTGATGATCCGACAACACATAGCAGAACTATATAGCTTTGCTATATACTTAACTCATGCCTGAAACCGAACGTCCTCTCGTTGAAAAGCTGATCGTGGAGGCCAACCGCCTCACCCGCGTCGCCGCCCAGGCCACCGGGAGCACGACGCCCGCCTCCGTTTGGCGAACTCTTTCGATCCTTGCCAGCGATGGCTCCTACCGCATCGGAGATCTTGCCAAGGCCAGCCGCGTGACCCAGCCGACGATGACGAAACTGATCCAAAACCTCGCAGAAGACGAGTTGATCTACCGGATCGCGGATGTTGAGGACTCCCGTGCGTGGCTGATCGCAATCACCGATAAGGGCAGTAAAGCCCTCTCTGCCTGGCGCGTTGAACTCGGCGAGGCCCTGCAGCCGATGTTCGCCGGCCTCTCCCCCGATGAGACGGACATTCTCGAGCGCGCCGTTGCAATTCTCGAATCACGAACCAAAACCGCACGAAAGGTGGCCTGAGATGGCTCACGAGAAATCTGACAGCGCGAGCATCCTGAAGCAGCCCAAGGAGGTCTGGGCCGTCGCGTTCGCCTGTGTGGTCGCGTTCATGGGGATCGGCCTTGTCGATCCGATCCTCCCGGCTATCGCAACCGAGCTCTCGGCGACCGCGGCCCAGACCGAACTGCTCTTCACAAGTTACCTGCTGATTACCGGCGTGATGATGTTCTTCACCAGCTGGATTTCGAGCCGTATCGGCGCAAAGAAGACCCTGATGATCGGCCTGGCCTTCGTCGTCGCGTTTGCGCTTCTCGCCGCGCTGAGCGGGAACGTAGAGGCCGTCATCGGCTTCCGCGCCGGCTGGGGTCTCGGTAACGCGCTCTTCATCTCGACCGCACTCGCGACCATCGTCGGAGCTGCGAGTGGCGGCACGTCGTCGGCGATCATCCTCTATGAGGCGTCCCTCGGTCTCGGTATCGCCATTGGACCGCTTCTCGGCGGGCTTCTCGGCAGTGTCAGCTGGCGTGGACCGTTCTTCGGCACCGCGGTACTCATGGCGATCGCCTGTGTCGCGATAGTGGTACTGCTCGGCAAGGAAGATAAATCCGCACGGGTGGCAACGAAGTTCTCGGCTCCGTTCCGGGCGCTCGGTAACCCTGCCCTCGCGATTCTCGCCGCCGCTGCACTTTTCTACAACATCGGCTTCTTCACGCTGCTCGCCTGGACACCCTTCGCCCTCGACCTGCCGAAGGGCAGCGCCGCCATTCAGCTCGGCCTCATCTTCTTCGGCTGGGGACTCTGCGTCGCGATCGCTTCCGTGTGGATCGCCCCGCTGCTCACCGCACGGTTCAACCGCACGACGGCGCTCATCATCGTGCTCCCCCTTCTCACCATCGACCTGGTCGCCGCCGGTATCTTCGCGGGAAGCCAGCTCGGCCTCATCGTCTGCGTCATCGTGGGTGGTCTACTGCTCGGCATCCTCAATACGGTGCTGACCGAGTCCGTGATGGAGGCGACCGAGCTGCCGCGCTCGGTCGCGTCTTCCGCCTATTCCGGCGTGCGATTCCTGGGGGGTGCCGCCGCTCCTCCGCTCGCCGCCCAACTCGCGCTCTGGTTCACCCCGTCCGTGCCCTACTACGTCGCGGGAGGGTCGGTGCTCGTTGCCGCCATCCTCGTCATCTCCGGCGTGCGATTCCTCGGGCGGGTGAACAACGGTCCGGAGACGCTCCTCGAAGAGGCCGAGTCCATCGCCGTCGGAGAACTCGCCTGATCCTCCGGCCACTGGTGCCGGTCCGGCCGAGCCGCCGGCATCGGTACCCGACGGTAGAATTCACGGATGCCAGCAAATACCGACCGTCTCGTCTGGATCGATTGCGAAATGACTGGGCTCGATGTCAGCATCGATGAACTCGTCGAGGTGGCGGTAGTCATCACCGATTTCGACCTCAACCTCATCGACCCCGGCTTCGAGATAGTGATCAAGCCCGACCAGGCCGCGTGGGACAACATGGGTGAGTTCGTTCGCGACATGCACACCAAGTCGGGCCTTATCGATGCCATCCCGAACGGCGTGAGCTTGGCCGATGCCGAATTCGCGGTGATCGAGTACATCCTCAAGTTCATCCCCGCGGAACAACACGCCCCTCTCGCTGGCAACACCATCGGCACCGACCGCACCTTCCTCGCGAAGTACATGCCGCGTGTCGACCACCACCTCCACTACAGAAATGTGGATGTCTCCTCGATCAAGGAACTCTCCCGGCGCTGGTTCCCGCGCGTGTATTTCAACGCGCCGGCCAAGAACGGTGGACATCGCGCGCTCGCCGACATCCTCGAGTCGATCCGCGAACTGGATTACTACCGCAAGGCCGTGTTCGTGGCAGACCCCGGTCCCACCACCGATGATGTGCAGGCGATCTCCGCCGCCGTGGTCGAGAAGTTTCTGCCCCACCTTCCGTAGTCGTCCCGAGCATTTCTCGGCTAAGCTCGGCACTCTCGACCGAACTCCGCTGTCACGGTCCGAAGGGTCAACTTCGCAGGGTCAACGGGACGCAGAATCTGCGAAGGTGACACCCGGGGTGGGTGCGGGTCACCAATACGCTGGCGGCGACCTGGCCCGGCGGCGATAAAACTTCTGAGGTTGTAATAAGCTTGCGGAGTTGTGTCGGTCATGAACTATCGTGGACGGCACGCATGGTGGTCGTAGCTCAGTTGGTAGAGCGCTGGCTTGTGGAGCCGGATGTCGCGGGTTCGAGCCCCGTCGGTCACCCAGGGAACTGCAGAAACTGCAGCGACGAATGGCCTCGCGTTCATGCGGGGCCATTTTTCGTGTGTCAGGGTTGATTCATGAGTGACATTCTCGAGCAGACTGAACTGGTCGAGTCGACCGTGCTCGATTCGCCGTGGGTGACGATCGTCTGGAACGACCCGGTCAACCTAATGAACTACGTGTCTTGGGTGTTCCGCAGCTACTTCGGCTTCTCGAAAGCCGAGGCAAACGTCCGCATGCTCCAGGTGCATCATGATGGGCGCGCCGTCGTCGCCACCGGTAGCCGCGAGGAGATGGAGCGCCACGTAGAAGCCATGCATGACTTCGGACTCTGGGCCACTCTGTCCAAGGTCGACGCATGAAGGCCTTCCGCCGCTCTCGGCACCAGTTCGTCGCGATCTTCGATCCGAACGAAGCCAGCACCCTCTCGAACCTCGCCTCACAAATCACGGAGTTAATCGGGGACCGCGCAACGCACGAAGGCGACCCGGCGGTACTGCGCCTACTCCCGGACGCGTATCCAGACGACGCCGAGGCATCCGAAGAGTTCCGCCGTTTCACCGCCGACGACCTGGCCGGTCGGAAGTCCTCCAACGCGCGCCAGATTGTCACCGACCTGGCAGTAGCGGCCGGAGCGGCCTCGGCCACGGCGGTGAAGGTCGATGCACAGGCGGCGCAGGCCTGGGTACGATCGCTCACGGACATCCGCCTGACGATCGCGGCGCGGCTGGGCATCAAGAGTGACGACGATCTCGGGTCGGAAGATCCAGCGCTGATCGATCTCTACCACTGGCTCGGGTTCGTGCAGAGCTCACTTGTCGATTGCCTCGATCGCTGATGCACTCGCTGAGCGCAGCCGAGTTCGAGGAGCTGGTCGTCGCCGAGCTCGACCTGCTGCCCGACGAGATGGTCGAGGGGCTGGAGAATCTCGTCTTCGTCACCGAGGATCGTCCAGAAGACGGCTCCCTCGACCTCCTCGGACTCTATGATGGCGTCGACCTGACCCGTCGCGGCAACTACGGCTTCGGAGAGCTGCCGGATCGGATCATCCTGTATCGGGAGCCACTTCTCGCAATAACGAGTGATCTCACGGAGCTGAAGGACCAGATCCACGTGACCCTGGTGCACGAGATCGCGCACTATTACGGAATCGACGACGACGAGTTGCACGACCTCGGGTGGGGCTGATACTCAGAGCACGCTCTTCGGCAGTCGGTGCAGTGTCACCGCCCCAACTGCATCGAAAGGATGCAGCGGGTCCGGAGCTACCGATCCGGTAGGACCACCGAGCCGAGAGTGGCCCACCGCACTCAACACGGCATATGCGTCACCACGATCCCAGCCCCGATCGTCGACAAGGAAGCGGAACATATCTTCATAGCCACGACGGATGCTCTCCTGCACCGGCTCCCCGAGGCCCACGAAGATCCACTCGGTGGTGGTCTCGATTCGAGGAGCCCGCAGTGCCATGCTTGGCACGAGTTCGATGCTCACCACGGCGGTTCCCTCGGCCTCGATCGCGACAAAGGACGATTCGCCCTCCGCCATGATGGCGTGGATATCACCGATCGACAGGAGCGCTCCGTCCGTCATCACCGGAAGGTAGATGATCGATCCCGGGCACACCGCTGTGATATCCATGTTGCCGCCTTGAGCATAGGAGGGCATGAGCGTGGAGTTCGAGCCGTGTGCCGGCGCGGTGCCGATGCACCCGATCATGGGACGGGGAGCGAACACGTGCCGATCCGTCACGTGCACGCCGTCGGCATCGATCGGCACCCGGCGGGTGAACATCTCGTCGCCCATCACGTGCCGCAGTGCACCCGATCCCGGAATGCTCACCGACCAGCCGTAGTCCTTCAATCGGATCTCATGGATGGTAACCCTGAGTGCGTCTCCGGGCTTGGCTCCCTCCACCCAGACCGGCCCCGTCACGGGATTGATCTGCGCGGTGAGTCGGGTCATATCGTGATGCTCGTGCAACTCCGCGTAGACGGCATCGCTCGTCTCGAATCCGATCCGCTCTCCCGTACCCGGAGCGATACGGAGTGCCGGTGCTGCGGATGCCGAGAAGCCGGGCTGTCCGTGGCTCTTGCCGAGAAAGTACTCCATGATCTACTGCTTCCCGCGCTCACCGGTGGCCAGCGCGACATCCGCTGCCTCCTCGCCGAGGGTGGGCGTTTTGCGTCCCGACCAGCGGTAGTAGAGATACACCCCGAGGCCGATCACGAGCCAGATGATGCCGCCGATCTTGGCCGCGTCATTCGCGTTGAACAATACGTAGCCGATGATGAGGAACCCGACGATGGGAACGACGAGATGCAGGAGATAGTTCTTGGATTTCTTGCGCCCGATGTAATGCACCACCACCGAGACGTGCAGCAGCATGAAGCCGAACAACGCTCCGAAGTTGACGAGAGAGGAGATTACGTCGATCTGTCCGACGAAGAACAGAACGAGGATTGCGGACAGTGCCGAGACGGTAAGGATTGCCGCCTGGGGAACCTGGCGACTATTGATCTTGCTGAGGAACTTGGGCAACTGTCGGTCCCGGCTCATCGAGTACAGTAAGCGAGAAGTTGCCGCCTGCGCCGCCATTGCGTTCGCGATACCGATTGCGAGCACATTCACGACAAAGAACGCCGTTGCCCAGCCGCTGTTTGAGGCGGCCTGCACGAGAGTGAAGAAGGCGTTGCCTGCCTCGCTGTCGGGGAAGGAGGCACGTCCGGCCGCGAGGGCACTTGCCAGCCAAGTCTCCAACACGAAGAAGAACGCCACGATAAACAGGGCAATAATCATAGCTTTGCCCGCGGAGTTCCGACCTCCAGTCGACTCCTCGGCGAGAGTGGAGATGCCGTCGAAGCCGAGGAAGCTGAGCACCGCGATCGAGAGGGCGGAGGCGATGAGCGGGCCAGTGACCTTGCTCGAGTCCCAGATTGGGGCAGTGGTGAACTCGGCGCCAGGAATCGTCCCGTTATTGAGCGCGATGACCGCGATGACGACGAAGATCACGATGAACACGACTTCCATGGCCAAGAAAATCCGGTTGAGCAATTTGAGCGACGAG
Organism: Lacisediminihabitans sp.; assembly: GCA_046597035.1. Lineage (GTDB taxonomy): Bacteria > Actinomycetota > Actinomycetes > Actinomycetales > Microbacteriaceae > Lacisediminihabitans. The sequence continues at coordinate 14,649 of JBKJLH010000173.1, read as the reverse complement.
ATACCCAGCAGGTTGACGACTGTGTTTATCGCAACAAAAATGAGCGCCCAGATCCAGCGTGCGGATCCGGGGAAAATTCCGATCATCGACTCAGCCGCGAAGACGTAAAGCAGGGTTGGCACTAAGAGGTAATCGAGCAGGATTGCCCAGCCGGCGAAGAATCCAAAGGTTGGATTGATGCCCCGCCCGACGTAGGAGAACACCGATCCGGCCAGCGGGATGGACTTGGCCATCTGCGCGTAGGCGAGTGCGGTGAAAATCATCGCGACGAGCCCGATGATGTAGACGAGCGGAACCATCCCGGCAGAGGCGTTGTAGACCGTGCCGAAGATCGCCCACGGAGCGATCGGAACCATGAAGATAAGTCCATAGATCAGCAGGTCCGTTGTCGAAACGGAGCGTTTCAGCTCCTGCTTGTAGCCATAGGACTCGAGCTGTTCCTGCGAGCTGAGCTCGGAAGTACCCGGGGAATCACTGCGGATCGACATTGATGACTCTCTTTCTTGAACAGGGGAAGGGAACTGCCGATGAGGTCGGGCTACCGGCCGTTCGGTTGCAGATCGTACATTTCGAGGAAGCGGGCAACGATCGCCCGGAATTCTTCTGGTTGTTCGAGGTGGGTACAGTGGCTGGCCCCCGGGAAGACGTGACCGACAGCGCGGGGAATGAGGTCGAGGAACGGCTGCCAGGTCGCAGGCGTGGCTTCATCGAATTCGCCAGCGACCACGAGCGTCGGCACGGTGATACCGGGGAGCCGATCGATGATGCTCCAGTCACGAAGAGTGCCGATCACGTGAAACTCGTTCGGCCCGTTCATCGTGTGGTAGACAGTGGGCTCCGCCTCCATCTGGGCTTCGCTATCCGCCAAATCCGGGGGTGTCGGAACGACCCGGCAGACATGGCGCGCATAGAACACCTCGGTGGCGCTGAGGTATTCGGGGTCGGTCACCGTTCCATCCGCTTCATGGCGGTCAAGTGCATCCCGCACCTCCAGCGGAAGTTGGGACCGAAGTTCGGCGGCCCCCTCCACCCAGAGTTGCATCGAGGCGGGCGAATTGCAGATCGCGAGACTTTGCACCTGGGGAACGTGGCGAACAGCTATTTCCGCACCGAGCATTCCACCCCAGGACTGGCCGAGCACATGCACTTTTTCATGACCAAGGTGACGCACCAGGTTTTCGAACTCGTCCACGAATAGTTCCGGAGTCCAGAATTCCGCTGGTGCCGTGGGAAGGTGAGTGCTTCGACCACAACCCAGTTGGTCATAGTGGATGACCGTGCGACCGGTCTCGTCGGCTATTGCTTCGATGTTCCGAAGATAATCGTGCGCCATCCCCGGGCCGCCGTGCACAACCACGAGCGGGAGGGCACCTGCGCGAGGCTCATCCGGCGTTGTCTCACGCAGCCAGGTCTGCCACTCACGGAACGGAATGGCCCAGGAGGAAACGGTCGACATTCGGGAAACTCCTTGTCTAGGAAAGGGAGAAATTGGTACGTGGTGCGATCTACCGGAGAGCTGCTGTTCATTGTGCACGTGGAATGGTCTTGTGAAAAGACCATTCGAGAGGAGTTAACACGTCCGTAACACTGACCAGAGTGTTCCTCGGAACATCACCGGTCCCGATCGGCGATACGGTGGAGTCGTGGGAGACGACAGAGCCGGAGCACTCGAACGACCGATCGCCACGCCGTCCAGAATCGATGAGATCACCGATCGATTGATCACCGCGATCGCCATCGGAGAGTATCTCCCCGGATCCCGATTGCCCTCCGAGAGAGCACTCGCCGAATCCCTCCGGGTGGGGCGTATGACTGTGAGGGCTGCGCTGGCTGGTCTCGTCGAGCGGGGATTGCTCGAGACCCAGCGCGGGCGCGACGGCGGATCCTTTGTGCGCCAGCAATGGCCTGCGTCATCCAGCGCGTCGGTGCATCGAACACTTTCGACCCGATGGGAAGCCCTTCAAGACACCAGTGATGCGCTCAGTCGGCTCTACGGTGTGATCTCCGGTGCTGCCGCGGAAAACCGAAGTGACGAGGATGTCATCGTGCTGCATGAGCGGTTGAGTGCGTTTCGGAACGCAGGTTCCGGTCTCCCGTCGCAAAAAGCGGATGAGCTCCTGCACTTGGCCATCATCGACGCTGCAGGCAATGCGACGCTGCGCGGTGTGGTGATCGAACTTGAGTCTCGAATCAGCATCGCCGCACCCTCGCACCTCTGGGGATCACCGGAGGGTATGCGTGCGATGGAAGCTCGCGCACTCGTCGACCACATCAATCTCGTCGATGCCATATCCGCCGGACACGCAGCTGAGGCGAGTGCGATCGGCCGAGAGCACGCCAAGATCGACATTGAACTGCTCGAGGCGGCGCTCAGACAGTCCGGTTCTTGATATCTTTGCGGCCGCTTAGCCGAGCGCCAGCGGCAGCGACTCGTCGGCCGACCACTCCTCGAGTGAGCCGTCGTAGATGCGCACGGAGCTGACGCCGAGTTGCGCGAGCGTGAGCGCATTGGCGGATGCCGAGATGCCTCCGCCGCAATACAGCAGCACCTCCTCGTCGCCGGTGATACCTTCCACGGCGTAACCCGCTCGCAGGGACTCGTCGTTCTTCACCGTACCGTCGGCGGCGAAGAGGCCGCGCGAGGAGACGTTCACGCTGCCGGGAATGCGGCCGCGTCGGGCGTACCGGGAGGGGTCGGAGCCGGTGAAGCTCCCCCCGGGCAGCCCGCAGACCAGCGGTCGGACATCCGATTCGGAGCGGGCGACAAGCTCGTCCTTCGTAATCCAGGCGTCGGCGGAGGTCGAAGCGGCCCAGGGGGCGACCGGGATGACGGCAACACCTTCGCCGGTCGAGGTTGGCTGACCGGCCGCGATCCACGCCGCGAGTCCCCCGTCGAGTACCCGCACATTGACGCCGACCCACCTCAACAGGTACCAGAGACGGGCCGCGAAGAGCCCACCGGTGGTGTCGTACACGACCACGGCATCCGTCGCACCCACACCGATACGGGCCAGTGCGTCCGCTATCGCCTGCGGCGAGGGGTGGGTGTAGTGCAACGGCGAAGCCGTGTCCGAGAACTGGGTCGGTACGTCAACATGCTGCGATCCGCCAATGTGCGCCTCCAACCAGCGCGGGCGACCCGAGTCACGGCGGTAGTCCCCGTCGAACTCGGCGGGGTGCAGCACGCAGCTCGTATCGAGCACGACAGGCGCGGATGCCGAGGCGATCGCGAGGGACAGTTGGGGCACGGTGATGAAGGGCGAAGTCATACCCCCGACGCTAGCGCGTCGACCAGTCGGGTGACATCGTTATCGTCGAGGATGACATCCGCCAGGCGCTGTGGGCACTCACGAAGGCCGAAGCTCTGCTCCTGGGCGGCCCACCTGTCCCAGTACGGTGCATACGCGTCTCCGTCCCGAGCAAGGGCGCGCTTTTTGCGTGTCGAAGCATCCAGCTCAACCCAGATGCCGAAGGTTGCGCGTTCGCGATTGGCATGGCTGAGGCATCCGGAGCCCTCGATGACCAGAGGGAGGGTCGGATCGATCGGGTGCCACTCGGCCGCGCTATCGGTCATCCAATTCCAGCGCCGCCAGCCCGGGCCCACGGGAGAGAGAACGTCGTGGTGCACGGCAGCACTCGCGGATTCCAGCCCGTCCCAGCCCGGGTAGAAATCATCGAGTCGCACCAGTTGGGCCGCAAGTACCGGGGCGAGGGCAGCGGCGAGAGTTGTCTTGCCTGAGCCTGAACCACCATCAATGAGCACGACCGGGCGACCAGCATGGCGGATGGACGCGAGGAGGATCGGTGCGCCAAGACGCGACGCATCAGGCTTCGGCAAGGAAGTTCCAGTGTCCGGTGAGCACCGAAGTGCCGACCGCGGCGAGTACGATCGCGAATGCCAACGCCACGAGCATCCATTCGCGTGCGCCGAAGAGCGAGGCTCTCGCCCAACTCCGTGGGATCGACGAGCCGAAACCGCGCGCCTCCATCGCGGTGGCCAGTTTGCTCCCCCGGCGGATCGACAGCACCAGCAGCGCGAAGGCCTGGCCGGCGAAGCGGCGCAGCCGACCGCTGTCGGCGATCCCTCTCGCTCGACGGGCGAGCTCAAGGGACTTCCAGTCTTCGGCGAACAACCCGACAAGTCGCAGCCCCCCGAGTGCCCCGAGCACAAATCGGGAAGGTAACCGCAACACCTGGGCGAGTCCATCGGCGAGATCAGTCGGGTCCACGGTGACGAAAAGCACGACGGCGGGCAACCCGATTGCGAGAACCCTCAAGAATGTGGCGATGGAGAGTTCGATCGACCCGTCGGTGACATTGATCAGCAGGAACCGCCAGTGGTTCGCGCCCGACGCCCGCCCGTACAGAAGGATCGTCGTCGCCGCGAAGATCGCTGCGATCGCCACCGGGAGGGTTCGGCGTACGAACTGTCGTGGACCGAGCCCGGCAAAAACGAACAATACGACCTCGCAGGCGAGCGCCACAGTTGCCGACACCCAGTCGATGGAGAGCACGAGCGCGATGCCGATAACGGCTGTGGCCGCGAGCTTCGCCACCGGGTTGATGCCGTAAATCGCCCGTGGGCCGGCGGTCGGTGTGAGGACATCGGCAATGGCCATCAGAGCACCCTCGATTCGAGGCGGTGGCCGGTCCGCGACATCCGCAGTTCGCTGTCGGCGAGGGCATCCACAAGGTTGACATCATGCGTGACCGCGATCACGCTGCTGCCCTCGTCGAGGAGTTCGGCGAGAAAGGCGACGAGTTCGGCCCAGGTGCGCGAGTCCTGCCCGAAGCTCGGTTCATCCAGCACCAGAAGCGGGGGCCGGGTCACCAGAACCGTTGCGACGGAGAGCCGGCGTTTCTCGCCTCCCGAGAGAGTGAAGGGATTGGCCTCGGTGAGCTGGCCGAGCCGAAGGCGCTCGAGTAGTGGATCGATGCGGCGAACCGTCTCATCGCTGGAGAGCCCGATCGCTCGAGCCCCGGTCGCGAGTTCACCGGCGACGGTGCCGCTCACGAACTGGTGCTCCGGGTCTTGGAAGACGCTTCCGATGCGGGTGACGAGCTCGCGCGACTTCCAGCGCAGGGGATCTGTGCCAAGCCCGCGGGCTAGTCCTTCCGCGATTACCCGCCCGCCGATCGCCGGCAACAGCCCACCGAGCGTGACGCCGAGAGTGGTCTTGCCCACCCCGTTCGGTCCGGTGACAGCGATGCACTCGCCCGTTCGCGCGACAAGATCGATGTCGCGCTGAAGAGCCTTCGTGCGACCGACCGCGAGAGCCTCGGTGTGAAGCAGTTCTGTGCCCGCCCGATGCCGGCGGGACGGATGCCGCGGAGGATACCCCGGAACCCACACGCCGGACGCGGCGAGGGCCGCGCCCTCCCGACGCAACACGGTATCCGGCGCGCCGTCTGCCCGCACTCCGCCGCCCGGATCGAGAACAATTACCCGATCCACGAGGGGCCACCACACGTCGACCCGATGTTCGACCACCACAAGCGTGCTGCCCGAGGCCTCGAGTACCCGCGCTACCGCATCTCGAACCTCGAGCACCCCGTCCGGATCGAGGTTGGCTGTGGGCTCGTCAAGCAGCAGCAATCCCGATTGCATCGCCAGTACCCCGGCGAGCGCGAGCCGCTGCTTCTGTCCGCCGGAGAGACTGCTGGTGGGATGCCGAAGCGGAAGATCAAGGCCAACCGCTCGCAGCGACTGCTCCACGCGCCGCCAGATCTCCTCGCGAGGAACCCCCATGTTCTCGCACCCAAAGGCCACGTCGTCGCCGACGCGCGCGAGTACGACCTGGGAGTCCGGATCTTGGAGCACGAGACCGACCCGACCGCGGGCGCGGGCCGCATCCGTGTTCCCGAGTAGCAGCCGACCCTCCGAATCTCCCTCCTCGTCTCCGCCGAGCACTCCGGCGAGCGCGTGCACGAGCGTAGATTTTCCGGCTCCGGATACCCCGAGGAGCAACACACGTTCGCCCGGCTCGATGCGCAGGTCGAGCCCGCGCACCGCCCATCCCGAGCGTGAGGCATGCCGCCATCCCCACCCCTGCGCGTCGACCGAGAGCGGTGTCGCGCGAGGGGAAGGGGACGACATCGGACTGATCAGCGTGTGCCGAGTCGCCCGGAGGCAAAGCGGTTGAGGGCGCCCGTGCGGGCGAGTCCTCGAACAATGAACCAGGATCCGAGACCGGCGATGACCACGCCGGAGATGATGCCCGAAATCGTATAGATCGCCTGGAAGGCAGATCCGGAGGCAAGGTAGTACCCGATGATGTCGTTCACCGCCATTGCGAGCCCGGCCGCAGCCCCAGCGAGCATCGCGACGATCACGTTCCAGCGGTGATACAGGAAGATCAGGAAGATCAGTTCGGCGCCAAGACCCTGGACGAGCCCGGCCTCGATGGTCGCGAATCCACCCCACTGTGCGCCGAGAAATGCGGAGACGACCGCGGCCACGAGCTCAGTGAAGAGTGCAGCGCCGGGCTTGCGGATGACGAGGCCACCGAGCACCCCGGCGAAGAGCCAGATGCCGTAGAACAGGGCTTGAGATCCGGGAAGCAGCGCTTCCAGTGGCGCGGTCACCGGCGCGTAGACCTGATTCCAGGCGAAGAAGACGAGTGCGCTGGCGACGCCGAGCACGCTCGCGACCACGATATCCACCACCCGCCAGCGCGGGTCGGTGCGGCGAGTGGACGAACGGAAAGATGTTGCGGTTGCGTGGTGCATTGTCGTGCCCCTATCGATGATGAGGGCACGGGTGAAGGCGACCGCTGATGCGGCAACCCGGAGAGTGAATCTGCCTCCCTGCGCTGGCATGATCCAGATCAGGTTCGACGGTCGGAGCTTGGAGAAGCTCCCTCTCAGCCCGGCATCACCGGACTCCCGTGTTCATCCCCAGCATAGCGCTGCGCGCGGGGTGCGCGCGGGCGCGGTCCTCTCCCCTGCATAACTCCTGCAGTTTCTCAACCCACCTACCGGAGCAGCCCGTACTTTCGGGGATCTGCATCCGACCTCCCCAAAATTGCAGGAGTTATGCAGAAAGACGAGGGGTGAGTTCCTGCTTGGCACGCGCAGACCGGAGGCGTGCTGCCGCCCCCGTAGACGCTGCCGGAGGCCGCATCCGCAATCGACTTGGTAGACGTTGTGACTTTGCCGCGACGACACCCGCAACGTCTACCAAGTCGATTGGGTGGGGGTGAGAGAGGAGAGAGGAAGAGGGAAAGAGAGAGGAGCGGAAGCACGGAACCGCCAGCGCAACCACCTCGTGGATGCTGGCGAGCAGGCTCACCACGCTGGTAGATAGCCGGAATGCACTCCCGCCGCACTCGCAGTCACCGTCCTTCTGACTTGTCAAGGCTCCGGCTCGGTTCGTGGTTCGACGTGCGCGCAGGATACGGTGAAAGCTCGCGCAGAGCGAGCCTGATTGAATTGAGAGAACCCCATGGAAACCTGGCCCGGATCCGCCTACCCCCTCGGCGCCACCTTCGACGGCAGCGGCACCAATTTTGCACTCTTCAGCGAAGTCGCCGAGAGGATCGAGCTGTGCCTGTTCGACGACGATGGCGTCGAGACCCGCGTCGAGCTTCTCGAGATCGACGCGCACGTTTGGCACGCCTACCTTCCGCAGGTGCAGCCCGGCCAACGGTATGGTTACCGCGTCCACGGTGAATACAACCCGGAGTCTGGCAAGCGTTGCAACCCCAACAAGCTGCTTCTCGACCCCTATGCCAAGGCCACCTGCGGCGACTTCGACTGGGATCCGTCACTCTTCGCCTACAACTTCGGTGACCCGCTCTCACGCAACGACGAGGACTCGGCCAGCCACACGATGATGGGCATCGTCATCAACCCCTTCTTCGACTGGGCCGGCGACCGTCATCCATGGATTCCCTATAACGACACGGTTATCTACGAGGCCCACGTGAAGGGCCTTACCGAACTGCACCCCGACGTTCCCGTGGAACAGCGCGGCACCTACGCCGGGGTCTCCCACCCCGCCGTGATCGAGCACCTGAAGAAGCTCGGCGTCACAACTCTCGAGCTCATGCCCGTGCACCAGTTCGTGCAGGATTCGACGCTGCTCGAAAAGGGCCTCCGCAACTACTGGGGCTACAACACCATCGGTTTCTTCGCTCCGCAGAACAGCTATTCGTCTACCGGGGACCGCGGCCAACAGGTGCAAGAGTTCAAGAGCATGGTGCGCTCGATGCACGACGCGGGCATCGAGGTCGTACTCGACGTGGTTTACAACCACACCGCCGAAGGCAACCATCTCGGCCCGACCATCTCGTTCAAGGGCATCGACAATGAGGCCTACTACCGCCTCGTTGACAACGACGAGCAGTTCTATATGGACTACACCGGTACGGGTAACTCGTTCAACGTGCGCCATCCGCACTCCCTGCAGCTGATCATGGACAGCCTGCGCTACTGGGTCACCGAGATGCACGTCGATGGATTCCGCTTCGACCTCGCCTCCACGCTCGCCCGCGAGTTCTACGACGTCGACAAGTTGTCCACCTTCTTCGAGCTCGTTCAGCAGGATCCGATCGTCTCGCAGGTGAAGCTCATCGCCGAGCCCTGGGATGTGGGACCCGGCGGATACCAGGTGGGCAACTTCCCGCCCCAGTGGACAGAGTGGAACGGCAAATACCGCGATACCGTCCGGGATTTCTGGCGGGGTGAACCCTCGACGCTCGGCGAGTTCGCGGCGCGGCTCACCGGCTCGGCAGACCTCTACGAGGGCGACGGGCGCCTGCCCGTGGCATCCATCAACTTCGTCACCGCACACGATGGCTTCACCCTTGCCGATCTGGTCTCGTACAACGAGAAGCACAACGATGCGAACGGGGAGGACAACAACGACGGGGAGTCGGAAAACCGCTCGTGGAACTCCGGTGCAGAAGGCCCGACGAACGATCCGGCGGTACTCGGCCTGCGCGCCCGTCAGCAGCGCAACTTCCTCGCCACCCTTCTGCTCTCGCAGGGGGTACCCATGATTGTGCACGGCGACGAACTCGGGCGCACGCAGCAGGGCAATAACAACACCTATGCCCAGGACTCCGAGATCTCGTGGGTGCACTGGGACGCGGCGGATGCCCCGCTCACCGAGTTCGTCGCGGCCGTCAGCCGGCTGCGCCGGGACCACCCGACCTTCCGTCGCACGAGCTTCTTCGACGGCCGGCCGGTCAAGCGCGGAGCGGGTGAGCCGCTGGCGGACATCGTCTGGCTGACTCCGGGCGGCGAGGCGATGGAGCCGGAGAACTGGGACTCCGGATTCGGGCGTGCGATTGGCGTGTTCCTCAACGGCAATGGAATCCGAGGGCGCGACACTCGCGGCCAGCGCATCACCGACCTCAACTTCGCGATCTTCTTCAACGCCGGAGTCGAATCGATCGACTTCACCCTTCCCTCCGAGGAGTTCTCCGGTTCGTGGGAGATCGTGATTGACACCTCCGGTGAGCTGGCCGACACCGAGCCTCGCCGGGCCGGGGACGTGCTGCCGGTCGTGGCGAAGTCCCTCGTCGTGCTTCGCGCGTGGCTGGCCCCTGAGGTGGAGATCGACCATTCGGTCGCGGCCTCCCTCAGCGCGCAGGCCGGCACGCAGTCGGCTGCGCCGCGTATCCCTCAGGCCCGCTGATGCGAGTTCCCGCATCGACCTATCGGCTGCAGATTCGCGAGTCCTTCGACCTGGATGCCGCGGCGAGCATCGCCAGTTATGTTCACGATCTCGGCGCGGACTGGCTCTATCTCTCCCCCATCCTGAAGGCGGAGGAGGGCTCCGACCACGGTTATGACGTCGTCGACCATTCGCTCGTCGATCCGCGTCGGGGAGGCCGGCAGGGACTGGATGCTGCATCCGCTGCGGCCCGCGCGCTCGGTCTCGGGGTGCTCGTCGACATCGTTCCGAATCATGTCGGCGTCGCCACCCCGAAGCAGAGCGTCTGGTGGTGGGACCTTTTGACCCACGGGCGCCGGTCGCGGTACGCGGAGGCCTTCGACGTGGATTGGGTTTTCGGCGGCGGCAAGGTGCGCATCCCCGTGCTCGGCGACGAGCCGGATCCCCGTTTCGAGATCATCGATGGTGAACTCGCCTATTACGAAAATCGGTTCCCGCTCGCTCCCGGCACCGCCGAAGATGGGGCCTCGGCGACGGAGATCCACTCCCGCCAGAATTACGAACTCATGAACTGGCGCCGCGCGGATGCCGAACTCAACTATCGCCGATTCTTCGCCGTGAACACGCTCGCCGGCATCCGCGTGGAAACGCCGTGGGTGTTCGACGAATCCCACGTGGAGATCATCCGCTGGATCACCGAGGGGCTCGCCGACGGCCTGCGGGTCGATCATCCCGATGGGCTGGCCGATCCGGCCGGGTACCTCGATGCCCTTGCCGCGGCCACCGATGGTGCGTATGTTCTCGTAGAAAAGATCCTCGAGGGTGACGAACAGCTACCCACTTCCTGGGCGGCCTCTGGCACAACGGGCTATGACGCCCTCGCGGACATCGACCGGGTACTGGTGGATCCCGCCGGCCGCGAGCCGCTGGATGCACTCGACTGCACCCTCCGCGACTCGACCGAGCCGGTCTCCTGGACCCGCCTCATCCACAGCACCAAGCGCGCCATCGCCGACGGCATCCTGCGCTCGGAGGTGCTGCGTATCGAACGCGACCTCGGGGCCGCTATGACCCACGAGCAGACCGCGGATGCCCTCGCCGAACTGCTCGCCTGCTTCCCGGTCTACCGTTCCTACTTGCCGCTCGGCATCCGGCACCTGCACGAGGCCGCGAGGTTGGCGAAGGAGTATCGCCCGGAGCTCTCCTCGCGCATCGACGAGTTGATTCCGACGCTCTGTAATCCGAGCCATCCGGCCGCGATCCGCTTCCAGCAGACCTCGGGCATGGTGATGGCGAAGGGCGTGGAAGATACCGCCTTTTATCGGTACACCCGGCTGGGATCGCTCACCGAAGTGGGTGCGGAGCCGTCTGAATTCTCAATCGGCGTCGAGGAATTCCATCGCCGTCACCAAGTGCGACAGGCGAGCTTTCCGTTCTCGCTCACGACCCTCTCCACCCACGACACCAAGCGCGGTGAGGACGTGCGGGCACGCATCAGCGTGCTCGCCGAGATTCCAGCCGAGTGGGAGTCTGCCCTCGGCGAACTCCGCGCGGCGGTGCCCCTCGGGGACGGTCCGCTCGAGTGTCTGCTTTGGCAAGCGATCGTCGGAGCCTGGCCCGCCAGCCGCGAGCGTTTGCACGCCTACGCCGAGAAGGCGGCGCGCGAGGCCGGCAGCTCCACCACATGGACCGCGCCACAGGATGAGTTCGAAGCGCGAATGCACAGGCTCATCGACTCCACCTTCGACGATGCGCATGTGGTGGGCATCCTCGAGCACGTGATCGATGTCGTGCGCCGGCCGGGCTGGTCGAATTCGCTGTCGGCCAAGGTCATCCAGCTCACGGCACCCGGCGTTCCGGATGTCTACCAGGGTAGTGAGCTGTGGGAGACCTCCCTCGTCGACCCCGACAACCGGCGCCCGGTCGACTTCGACGAACGGCGTCTCTATCTCGCCGCCATCGACGCCGGAGCCCATCCTCCGATCGATGAGTCGGGCGCAGCAAAGCTGCTCGTGACCTCGCGCTCCCTGCGGCTGCGTCGCGACCGTCCGGGGTTCTTCACCCGCTATGCCGCTATCGAGGCCTACGGCTTCGCGGCGAAGCACGTCATCGCCTTTGATCGCGGGGAGGCGCTGACCATTGCCACCCGGCTTCCGATCGGTCTTGCTCGAGCGGGCGGCTGGGGCGATACCTCGGTGATCGTCGCCGGGCGACCCGTGACGGACGTTTTCACCGGTCGACAATTCGAGGGCGGCACTCTGCTTCTTTCCGAGCTGCTCGAGCGGTACCCGGTAGCGCTGCTGGTCCCGAGCGAATAGGCGGACGATGATGACCACGAAAGAATTGACCTTCGACATCTGGGCCCCCGCGGCCTCGACGCTCACGCTGGTGATCGATGGAGAGCGGCACCCGATGACTGCGACAGCCGAGGGATGGTGGTCTGCCCCGGAGGGAGTTTCCGGAACCGATTACGGCTACCTCGTCGATGACGACAAGATACCGCTGCCCGATCCGCGCAGCCGGCGCCAGCCCGAGTCCGTCCATGGCCTCTCGCGCACCTTCACGAGTGAGTTCGAGTGGACCGACAGTTCCTGGACCGGTCGCCAGCTGGCCGGTGGCGTGATCTACGAGCTTCACCTCGGCACCTTCACCCCGGAGGGAACCCTCGACTCCGCAATCGACAAACTCGACCACCTCGTCTCCCTCGGGGTCGACTTCGTGGAGCTGCTGCCCGTCAACGGCTTCAACGGTGACCACAACTGGGGTTACGACGGTGTTCTCTGGTACACCGTCGACGAGAGCTATGGTGGGCCGGCCGCCTACGAACGCTTCGTGGATGCCGCGCATTCGCGCGGTCTCGGAGTGATCCAGGACGTGGTCTATAACCATCTCGGCCCCAGTGGCAACTACCTTCCGCGCTTCGGCCCCTACCTCCGCACCGGCTCGTCGAACACCTGGGGCGATTCGATCAATCTCGATGAGCCGGCCGTGCGGTCGTACATTCTCGATAATGCGCTCGGCTGGTTCCGGGACTTCCACGTCGACGGGCTCCGACTCGATGCGGTTCATGCGCTCGTCGACGAGTCGCCGAAGCACATCCTTCAAGAGCTCTCCGAAGAGACAGATGCCCTGTCGGCTGCGCTGCGCCGGCCGCTCACCCTCATCGCCGAGTCCGACCTCAACGACCCGCAACTCATCGCTCCCCGCGAAGGCGGCAGCGGCGGATATGGCCTGCAGGCCCAGTGGAGCGATGACTTCCACCACGCGGTGCACGTCGCCCTCACCGGCGAGATCACTGGGTACTACGCCGATTTCGAACACCTGGATGCCCTGGCAAAGGTGTTCACCCGCGGATTCTTCCACGACGGAATCTACTCCTCCTTCCGAGAGCGGGATCACGGGCATCCGGTCGACATCACGCACATGCCGTCCTGGCGTCTCGTTGTCGCGAACCAGAACCACGACCAGATCGGCAACCGAGCCACCGGCGACCGTCTCGGTGCGACCCTCGATGCCGACCAGCTCGCCATCGCCGCTGTGCTCACCCTGACCGCCCCCTTCACCCCCATGCTCTTCATGGGCGAGGAATGGGGTGCGACGACGCCCTGGCAGTTCTTCACCTCGCATCCGGAGCCCGAACTCGGCAAGGCAACAGCAGAGGGACGGATCGCGGAGTTCGCAAAAATGGGTTGGGATCCCGCCGTCGTTCCAGATCCCCAGGACTCGGACACATTCCAGCGCTCGAAACTCGACTGGAACGAACTTTCGGGGGGTGATCACGCTCGGCTTCTCGAGCTCTACCGTTCGCTCGCCCAGCTGCGCCGGGATCGACCCGACCTCACTGACCCCCGGATGACGCGGATCAGCGCCGAATTCGACGACGACGCGAGGTGGTTCGCCCTGCATCGCGCCTGTTCCGTGGGCCGCGGCACGTCCGTCGTCGTCAACTTCGCCGACTTCCCGGTCGCGCTGCCCTACGGCGGAACGCTGCTGCTCGCCACCACTCACTCGGTGGCCGCGTCCTCATCCGAGACGCTGCTCGGGGCACGGTCCGCCGCGATCATCGCTCGCTGATCTCTCTGCGGTCGAGTCTGCTTCGACTTGCGGGACGGCATCATTGTGCCTGTGTCACAGATCACGCGAGCGCCCACTCTGGGCTTCGCCGCGTTCGGCCTATTCTGGGGGATGTGGGGTGCCGTCCTTCCGGCGCTTCGCGAACAGACTTCGCTCGATGACACCCAGTTGGGTATAGCGCTCGTCTTCGTCGGCGTTGGTGCCCTGCCGGCCATGCTCCTTTCAGGCCATGCTCCTTTCCAGCCGGGCTGCTTTCCGGCCGGGCAGTCGATCGGTTTGGGCCCCGAGTCGCCGGGTTGATGCTGATCGGGTTGGGAGTCGCGGCCGCACTGGTCGGCGTACTCGCCCACGATGCGCTGTCGGTATCCCTGGTAATGCTGATCCTGGGGGAAGCCTCAAGTGCTGCAGACGTCGTAATCAACTCCCTGACAGGTTTGGCCGAACAACAGTCGGGAGCCGCGTCATCACCTGCTCCCCCGCCGTGTTTTCCGCCCGGGTCGTAGCGGGGAGTCTTGCCGCTGGTGCATTACGCAGCGTCGGCACTCCGACTCCGCTCATCTTCGCCAGCGTTGCGATCATCATCGCAGCCGCGGCCGACCGACGGCGGCCGATGGCTGATCCCCTTCGCACTGGTCGGTCTCATGGGTGCCGTGGCTTTCGCGGTCGAGAATGCGCATCAAAGCTGGGGCGCGGTGTTCCTCCAAGAGGTAATCGGTGCACTGGTCGGCGTCACAGCACTTGCACCGGCCACATTTGCGGCCTTCTCCGCAGTCACCCGGTTCGCAACCAGCTACCCGCGAGCATTATCTCCGGTCGGCCTCCTCGTTGGTGGAGCAGTCGTCGCGTGCGGTGGGACCCTCCTGTTTGCCGCATCCCATGCGGTCTTCGTGACTCTGACGGGCTCGGCCGTTGCTGGGGTGGGAACCTCGGTGCTATTCCCGACACTCCTCAGT
>JBKJLH010000034.1:0-5144 GCA_046597035.1 Lacisediminihabitans sp. | reverse complement strand
ACTGATCCTGGTCTTCGCGGTCGCCGAGAAGACCCGGCCTGCGGCCCGGTTCCACGGGCTCATGCTGGTCTTCGTCGCGGCTGTCATCGTGACCGTGACCTCGACGACTCTGCCATCGCTGCTGGCGGGGTGGGAGATCATGGGTGCCACCTCCTACGCCCTGATCGGATTCCACTGGCAGAAGCCCCGCACCGTGCCTGCGGGTTTCGTCGCGTTCACGGTCACCCGGACCGCCGACCTGGGCCTCTATGTGGCTGCCGGAGCTGCTGTTGCCGGTGGCATCGGCTGGAAATTGACGGACCTCGCGGACGCTCCCACTCCGTGGGTGCACGTGATCGCCGCCGGAATTCTCGTGGCCGGACTTGGCAAAGCGGCCCAGCTGCCGTTCAGTTTCTGGCTGTCCCGAGCGATGGAAGGACCGAGCGCGGTCAGTGCCCTGTTGCACTCCGCCGCGATGGTCGCCATGGGCGCCTATCTGTTGCTGCGTCTCGCCCCCCTGCTCCAGATCACAGGATGGGCCGGCCCCGCCGCCGCATGGATCGGTGCGTCCACCGCGATCGTCCTCGGAATTATCGCGCTCGCCCAAAAAGACCTCAAGCAACTCCTGGCAGCGTCCACCGCTGCGCAGCTTGGATTCGTGATTCTCGCCGCCGGGGTCGGCGCGACGGCTGGCGGGACTGCGCAACTGATTGGACATGCCGCGACCAAGGCTCTGCTGTTTCTCGTCGCTGGTGCCTGGTTGACCGCCACCGGCACGAAACAACTCGATGCGCTGAGTGGCGTCGGACGACGATGGCTCATCCTCGGCGGGGTTTTCCTCTTCGGGGCATTTTCCCTGGCCGGCCTTCCTCCGTTCGCACTGTGGTGGACCAAGGACGCTGTTCTCGCCGGTGCTCTGGCCAACAGTCCTGCGCTCTATGCAGCCGGCCTCATCGGTGTCGCTCTGTCCGCCGCCTATTCCGCGAAGATGATCGCCGCCGTATGGGCGAAACCTCCCGCCACCGAGAGGGCGCGAATCGAGGAGCACCAGTGGGATTCGGAGGGCAATGGCACCCGCGCCGTCCCATCCGCAGCTCTCGTGCCGATGGTCGTGTTGGCTGTCGCGGCGCTCGTTCTCGGCGTCCTTGCCATGCCCGCGGTTTCGGCTCCCTTCCGATCGCTGCTGGGGGCTTCGAGTGAACCGGAAAGCTCTCTTGCGGAGCTGGCCGCGTCGGCCGTGATTGCCGCCATGTCCGTGATTCTGGTCTTCCGACGTGGGACACGACCGATTCGTTTCGGGTTGGCCTGGTTCGGTCTCGAGCGCGTCGCCGCTGTGGTGATCGTGTCCCCGATCCAGCGTTTCGCCCAGGTCCTGTCCCAATTTGATGAACGCCTTGACCGGTCAGTCGACGGATCGGCACAGTTGCTGAGGGTTATCGCAGGCGGGGCTCGCGCACTCGATCGTGCCCTCGACCGGAGCGTCGACCGGGTCGCGACCGGCGCGATCGCCCTGGGTCGGATTGCTCGGAAAGCGCAGACCGGCAACATTGCTGACTATTACGCCGCCGCGGCCGTCATCACCGTGGGCGCGGTCCTGTTCCTGATCGTTGTGAGGTAGCCCGTGCTCAGCATCGTCATCTTCCTTCCCCTGGTGGTCGGTATCGTGCTTGCCGTCACCCGGCGCCTCCCCCCGGCTGTGGCCCGCTGGGTGTGGCTCGGAACAACCCTCGTCGACCTGCTGCTCATCGTGCTCGTCGCGCTCATCACGGCGACACGACCGTCGGGGACCGCACTCCTTGGCGAACAGCAGCTCGTGTGGATGCCGGGTATCGGTTCCAGCTACCACGTCGGCATCGACGGTCTCTCTCTGCCGCTGTTACTGCTGACTGGTGTCATCTTTGTCGTGTGCGCCCTCTGGTCACTTCGCGCGACCGATCGGCCGCGGGCTCAGGCAGCCCTGTTCCTGTTTCTTCAGAGCACGTGTATGGGGGTGTTCTCGGCCCAGGACCTGATCCTGTTCTTCGTCTTCTTCGACCTGTCCATCGTCGGGATGTACTTCGTCATCGCCGGATGGGGCCACGGGGATGCCCGCCGATCGGCCCTCAAATTCTTCCTCTATACCTTTTTGGGCTCCCTGGCACTGCTCCTCGGCTTCATCGGCCTCTACCTCGGAGCATCGCCCCACACTTTCGATATGGTGCAGCTGTCCCGAAACGGTAGTTTCACCGGAACATCCCTTGCCGCAGGTTTGATTCTCGCGGCCATCGTGGTGGGGTTGGCAATCAAGACGCCAACGGTCCCGTTCCACTCCTGGCTGCCTCCCGCGCATACCGACGCCCCCACAATCGGCTCCGTCGTCCTTGCTGCTGTGCTTCTGAAGATGGGCACCTACGGTTTCGTTCGGATCACGATTCCCATGCTCCCCGGGGCATGGCGAGACTACGCCGGGGTGATTGTCGTTATCGGGATCGTCTCCGTGCTCTACGGTGCCCTCGTCGCGATGGCCCAGACGGATGTGAAGAGAATGATCGCGTTCACATCGATCAACCACATGGGATACGTCATCCTCGCCGTCGGCGCTGCCGGAATCGTCGGCCGCACCACCGAGCAGGCTCAGCAGTTGGCGATCACCGGGGCGGTGACCCAGATGGTCTCCCACGGGCTGGTCACCGGGGCACTGTTTCTGCTCGCAGGAGTCTTCTACGACCGAACCGGAAGCTACGATCTTCGCGACTATGGTGGGCTCGCCCGCCCGGCACCACGCTTCGCCGGGTTCTTCGCGATCGCCAGCTTCGCGTCCCTCGGTCTCCCCGGATTTAGCGGCTTCATCGCCGAATTCCAAATCTTCACCGGCAGCATCGGCACCACCTGGTGGACCTTTCTCGCCCTGCCCGGCATCCTCATCACCGCAGCTCTGCTGCTTCGCGCCTTTCAGCGCGTATTCACCGGCAGCACCGAGAACCTGTCCATCCGATTCCGGGACCTCGACCGACGTGAAACGGTTCCGTTGGTGATCCTCATGGGCCTGTCGGTGGCCATCGGTGTGATCCCTGGCCCGCTTCTGGCGATCATCCAACCGGCGGCACAAATTCTGGTGACAGGGCTGACCCCATGACGGTGACGAACATGAATTACACCTCACTCCTGCCTGAAGTGGTGATCCTCGCGGCCTCGGTAATCGCCCTCCTCGTTGGAAGCTACCTCCCGCGAAACCGGCAGATTTTCACCCGCTGGTTCAGCCTCGGCGCACTGATCGTCAGCGCCGGCACGGCCGTACTCGTGCTCGGCCAGCCTTCCACCGAGATCTTCAGCGGTACCTACGCCATCGATGCCCCGACCACAGTCATCCGGATCATTGCGCCTGTCTCGGCCGCAATCGTCATCGTGCTTGGCCGAGAGGAATTCGTCGGATCAGCCAGGGAGAGCGAAACGTATGCGCTGCTGCTGCTGGCAACGCTCGGTACGGTCGTTGTCGCCGGGGCAACCGACCTTCTGGTTCTCATGGCCGGATACCTGTTGGCGAGCATTCCCCTATACGCGCTGATCGGCCTGTCCCGCACCGCTCGAGCAGCCGAAGCGACTCTGAAGACCTACCTCATGGGCGCCCTGTTCGGGGTGCTGCTTCTGGCCGGGCTAACCCTGCTGACGGGACTGTCCGGGACCAGCAGTTACACCGCAATGACGGGTGCCCTCGCACACGCACCCGCCCCAGCCGTCGCTGCCGGCATCGTGGGAGTGATCATCGGCTTGCTCTTCAAAGCGGGTGGCGTCCCCGGGCATTTCTGGGTTCCCGACGCAGCCGAAGCCTCCGGGATCAGCGTTGCCGCTTTTTTGACGACCGTACCGAAACTCGGAGCCCTGGTTGCGTTGGCCCGCCTCGTCATGATTATGCCCACAACAATCGACGTGCCGCTGCTCGTCGCCGTTCTAGCCGCACTGAGCATGAGCGTCGGAAACCTGGCCGCCTTGGCACAAAGCAACGTACGACGCCTGCTCGGCTGGTCGACGGTCAGCCAGGTGGGTTACTTGCTTATGCCGGTCGCGGTGATCTCCCTCGCCAAAGGCGCCACCACTGCGCTCTTGGCCTATCTAGTGTTTTACGCAATCACGAACTTAACAATTTTCGCTGTTGTGGCCTGCTTCCCCGGCCGGGATACGCTCGCGCACTGGGCTGGGATCGCCAAAAGTCATCCCTGGCTGACCGGCACGATAATTATCGGGGCACTGAGCCTGGTAGGCACTCCGCCGACCGCCGTGTTCTTCGGAAAGCTTGCCGTGTTCACCGCAGCCTGGGACGGTGGGCAGGGATGGCTCGTCGTCGTAGCCGCCGCCAATACGGTTCTCAGCCTGGTCTATTACCTCCGACTTTTTGTCAGCCCGTTCCAACGGCCCAACGCCGAAGCGCCGGAAATCTCACGCAGCACTGTTCCGAGAACAGAGCGCGCTACCGCACTGACGCTAGGCGCCACGACGCTTCTGCTCGGCCTCGTGACTGCCGCATTCGGCGCCATCGGGAGCCTTTGAAACACCACCCCTTGCGATGGTGGGTCTAGACCGCTTAGTGACGATCCACCTGCCGCCGTTAGAGAAAAAGACTGCAACCAGAGGCCACACAAATGGTCCGGCTTACAAACTCTTCGAACTGAAGACCGCAGCTGTGGTGTCACGTTGTCACTGATTGCACCGCAACAGGAATGCAAGCGGTGAGTTCCCGACCTCTGTTCCGCGGCCGATTAGAACAAGAATGCCGAAAACAGCTGGATCGAGGTTTTAGGACATCGTCGTTAGCGAACGGTGAGCGGTCCTACGGTTCCGGCGACGGTTACGCCGATGCTGAAGAGGATGAGGCTGACGAGGATCATCCGGGCTTTATCTTCCGTGCGCGCTTTGGCGGTCGATTTGCTGGGACGGGCGTCATGACGTTCGGATGACGCACCGTGACTTGGTGCGCTTTGAGAATGAGGGACATGGCTGCTGGTTGGCGGTGACGCGCCTGCTGGGCGGTCGCGGGCGCGGTTGATCGCCGCGCCGGCGAGGGCCAGTCCCGCTGCCAGCGGGGCACGCTGCCCACCGGGTTGAACTGTCATCATTCCGTGTTTGAGGCCGGCGGAGACCAGCCACCAGTTCAACGGGTAGGTCACGAAGAAGCCCAGCGTGAGTGAGAG
>JBKJLH010000005.1:0-13635 GCA_046597035.1 Lacisediminihabitans sp. | reverse complement strand
TAGGGAACCAGTCACACCTCAAGCCCTCTTCCGCGTTGCCCCTAGAAATTGCCTGGCGACTTTATGTCGAGCCGCGCTGGGGACGCAACAAAATAAGCGAAATACGTCACAGCGAGGTTCAGAAATGGACCACCGACCTCAGCGAGAAACGCGGCGCCACTACCGTTTTGCGCGCACACGGCGTGCTGGCAGCGATTCTCGACGTGGCAGTGCGAGACCGGCGCATCCTCAGCAACGACGCTCGCGGAGTAAAGCTCCCTCGCAAACAAAAGAAGGAGCACGTCTACCTCTCCCACGACCAAGTTTCGGCGCTCGCTATCGCTTGCGGCAGCCACTCAACTCTGGTCCTCACACTCGCCTACTGCGGGCTGCGCTGGGGGGAAGCCGTCGGTCTGCGGGTCAAGGACTTGGATATGGTGCGCCGCCGCATAAACGTGACCGTGAATGCCGTGGAGGTCGGCTCAACGATTGAGGTTGGAACTCCGAAATCGCACACAAAGCGATCCGTTCCCTTCCCATCGCTGCTGACGCTAGCCCTCGCTGCGCAATGCGACGGCAAGCAGCGAGATGATCTTGTCTTCAACGGCCCCAGTGGCGGGCACTTGCGTCGGTCTCACAACAATCACGGTTGGTTCGCCAGAGCGGTCAGGGCCACAGGGCAACCCACCATGACCGTGCACTCGCTCCGCCATACGGCCGCCTCCCTTGCGATCAGCTCGGGCGCAAACGTGAAAGCAGTGCAACGCATGCTCGGTCACGCCTCCGCATCGATGACCCTCGACGTTTACTCGGACCTATTCGATGACGACCTAGACGCCGTTGCAGGGCGTCTGGATGAGGGCCTAGCGAAAACAATTGTGGGCAAAATGTGGGCAAACAAGTCATCCGGGGCCCAGTAAAGCCTCTTAGATCCCAATGGATACACGGATCTGAGGGGCTTTATCTCTGCGGAGGGCTAGGGATTCGAACCCTAGAGACATTTCTGCCCACCAGTTTTCAAGACTGGCTCCATCGGCCGCTCGGACAGCCCTCCTGGAGTACGGGTAGAGCTTAGCCGACGGGGTCGTCGGCGCAGAGCGGGATCCGCATCCGCATCGCGACATCCGCATCCGCATCCGCATCGACTTGGTAGACGTTGCGGGTTCCCGCGCTCCCAAGTCGCACCTACTACCAAGTCGATTGGGGCAGGCAGCCGCATCCGCAGCACGACATCCGTATCGCGACATCCGCATCCGCAGCAGGACATCCGCATCCGCATCCGCGTCGACTTGGTAGACGTTGCGGGTTCCCGCGCCCGCAAGTCGCACCTACTACCAAGTCGAAGAGGGGCAAGGCGGAATCCCGGGGGCCAGGGCGGAATCCGGTACGGGCGGAATCCCGGGGGCCAGGGCGGAATCCGGGGGGGGGGGACGGGCGGAATCCGGACCGCGGGCGACCCCGCCGCACCTAGAACGTGCGGAACAGCTCCGCGATGCCATCCTCGAGATCGGAGAGCGTGACCTCGTTCGACACCGCGAGCACCTCATCCGGAGCCTGGCCCATTGCGACACCGCGGCCCTCCACGGATGCCCAGCGCAGCATGTCGATATCGTTGCGACCGTCGCCGACGGCGATCACTCGCGTCCGGGGGATGTCCAGCCAGTCACGCACGCGCTCCAGCGCCATCGCCTTGTTGACACCGTCGGGCGCGATATCGAGCCAGGCGGTCCAGCCCACGTTATAGGTGACCTTGTGCAGGCCCATCTTCTCCACGATGGAGAGGAACTCCTCGATCTGATGCTCCGGCGAAATGACCACGACACGGGTGGCCAGGTACGCTCCCAGCTGCTCGAATGGCACATGCTCGCTTGCGGTGCCGATCGTCGCATCCGGGAACGAGCCGGTGTAGCGGTAAAAGCCTTCTTCGTCTTCCACCGCGTAGCTCGCGCCGCCGAGGCTCTCCCGGATGGTTGCGAGCACCTCCGTCGGGTCGAACGCCTCGACCGCGACACGTGAATATCCGGACGGGGCATCGGCATCGCGTCCGAGGGTGATCGCCCCGTTGGAGCACACCACGTACTGCGGAGTCAGCTGGAATTGCTCGAGCACGGGGAGCGTCATCGACACGGAGCGTCCGGTCGCCAGCATCACCTCGTGGCCGACGTCTCGCACGCGCTGCACCGCGGAGATCACTTCGGCAGAGACATGCCCGTTTTCCTGCATCAGGGTGCCGTCGATATCGAGGGCGACCAGCCACGGCTCCATCATGCGACCGGCTCCATCACTTCGAGGCCGCCGAGGTAGGGCTGCAGGGCGGGCGGCACCAGCACCGAACCATCCGCCTGCTGGTGCGATTCGAGAATCGCGACGAGCCAACGCGTGGTCGCGAGCGTGCCGTTCAGCGTGGCGACCGGCGTGGTCTTACCCGATTCGAGGCGATAGCGGATGTCGAGACGCCGAGCCTGGAAGGTAGTGCAGTTGCTCGTCGAGGTGAGTTCGCGGTATTCGCCTTGGGTAGGCACCCAGGCTTCTATGTCGAACTTGCGGGCGGCACTGGATCCGAGATCCCCGGCGGCGACGTCGATCACGCGGTAGCTGAGGCCACAGGCCTGCAGCATGGATTCCTGGAGCGCGACGAGCCTCTCGTGCTCGACCTCGGCGTCCTCCGGCAGCACGTAGCTGAACATCTCGAGCTTGTTGAACTGGTGAACGCGCAGGATGCCGCGGGTGTCGCGTCCGCCCGACCCGGCCTCCCGGCGATAGCAGGTCGACCAGCCGGCGTAGCGGACGGGCCCGGCGGAGAGATCGAGGATCTCGTCGGAGTGGAACCCGGCGAGCGCGACTTCACTCGTGCCGGTGAGATAGAGGTCATCGGCGGGGAGATAGTAGATCTCGTCGGAGTGGGCTCCGAGGAATCCGGTGCCGTCCATGATCTCCGGGCGCACGAGCGTGGGAGTGATCAGTGGCTCGAAGCCCTCGGCGAGCGCCGTGTCGAGCGCCAGGTTCATCAGAGCGATCTCCAGCCGCGCACCGATTCCGCGCAGAAAGTAGAAGCGACTGCCCGAGACTTTAGCCCCGCGGACCATATCGATGGCACGCAGCTTCTCGCCGAGTTCGAGGTGATCTCGTGGCTCGAAGTCGAAGATGGGCCTGGCGCCCACCTCGCGCAGGGTGACGAAGTTCTCTTCGCCGCCGGCCGGAACGCCGTCGATGATCGGGTTGGCGATTCCTCGCACCGAGTTGGTGAATTCCGTCTCGGCATCCGCTGCCAGCTGGGCGAGTTCCTTCACCTGGGCGGCAAGTTCGTGGGCCTCCGCAAGCAGCCGGCTCTTGTCCTCCCCCGTCGCCTGCGCAACCTGCTTGCCGAGGGTCTTCTGGCTCGCCCGCAGGCTCTCCGATTCGGAAATGGCCGACCGGCGCTTCACGTCGGCATCGACGGCTACATCGACGAGCCCATCGGACGCGCCTCGCGCACGCTGAGATGCCCTGAAAACCTCGGGATTGTCACGGAGAAGCTGCGGATCAATCACTCGCCCAGTCTATTGAGCTATGCCGTACCTTTGATCACGTGAGCGTCGCCCCGAAGCCCCAAGACCGCCACGCTGCCGTCGTCTACAACCCGATAAAGGTCGATCTGCCGAAGCTCGAAGCACAGGTCGCCGCGGTCGAGGCCTCCGCGGGCTGGGGCACGACACAGTGGTATTCGACCTCCGTGGAGGATTCCGGCCAGAGCGTGACGAAGACGGCGGTCGAACAGGGTGCGGCCGTCGTGCTGGCTGCTGGCGGCGACGGCACGGTTCGCGCGGTAGCCGAGGCGTTGCGCGACTCCGGAGTGCCGATAGCGCTCATCCCCTCCGGCACCGGCAACCTGCTTGCCCGCAACCTCGAGTTGCCGCTCACCGACCAGGTCGCCTCGATTCGCGCTGCGTTCATGGGAAACGATCGGCACATCGACCTGGGTATCGCTGAGATAGAGCGATCCGACGGCAGTTCGGAAGAGCACGCATTCCTGGTGATGGCCGGCCTCGGACTGGATGCGAAAATGATCGCGCTCACCAACCCCAAGCTCAAGAAAGCGGTCGGATGGCTCGCCTACATCGACGCCGGAATGCGTGCGATTCCCGATCTCAAGCCCGTCAAGCTGCGCTTCAGCATCGACGGTGCACCGGAGCGCAGTACGAGCGTTCACACGATCATCGTCGGCAACTGCGGGGGCCTGCCCGGAGGCATCCTTCTCATACCGGATGCCAAGCCCGATGATGGCATCCTCGACATCGCCGCGCTCAAACCGAGTGGTCCCTTCGGCTGGTTGAAGGTGTGGAACAAGGTGACCTGGGAGAACGGCGTGCTGCGCAAAAGTGCGCTCGGTCGGTCGCTCATCGACCTCACCACGGACGTGAAAGACGTGCTCTATTCCACTGGAAAAGACCTGCGGATGACCGTGGAGCAGCCGCAAGATTTTCAACTCGACGGCGACGAGTTCGGTGAGGCGAAGTCTGTGCACGCCTGGGTGGACCCCGGAGCACTCACGGTCAAGATTCCGGCGTAGTTGGCCCGTCGCCAGTCGGAGGGTCGGTCCACCGGACCGCTCGCAGGAAGAGCAGTCCGGCCGCAGAGGCGAGACCGACCAGGGCGAAGACCGACGCGACCTCAAACGCGATCCGCCCCCACACGATCGGCCACGGTATCCCGGAGTCGGTGTTACTCTGCGGTCCATCGGAAATCGCCCAACACAGCACGATCACCGCCGCGATGAGGAGTGCCGTGGCGACTGCCAGCACCCGTTCCGCTTGCCTCATTTTCGCCGACGGGCCGCGAGCCAGAAGCCGAACCCGAAGAGGGTGGCGAGGCCGATGGTGATCAGCGGGCTGGAAAAGGCGAAGATCAACCCCTGGATGAATCTGTTGTTCGCGGTATTCGAGGCCTCGGGTTGGCTGGAGTAGTTGGTGATCGATTGGGAGACCATCAGCCAGCTTCCCAGCACAATCGAGCCGACTCCGGCGAGCGGGATCACGAGGAGGTACGGATTGCGTCGCCGCTTCGCCGGTTCCGACGCGATCACCGGCGGATCGGCCACCGCCAGCGATTCGACCTCGGTTTCCGCGGCCGGAGGTGGAGCCACCCGGATCGGCCCATCCGCTCGATTCGTCGGCGTCGCCGGCACCGGCGCTTCTGCCCCGCGATACCCCCGTTGGAATTCCGGCCGATACCGGGGGTCGATCGACGGCAATTCGTTCTCCATCCCCACATCCTCCTCGATAATCGAGGACACGTCACTACCCCGTGCCGCTGCCGATCAGCCCATCGAGCCAGGTGCGCGCCTCGGTGAAGGCTGCATTGTCATAGCGCGGAGTCACCGTGATGGCGAGCTTGTCGGCGCGAGGATAGGACCCGAGGAAAATCACGTTCGGGCTGAAGCGCTTGAGACCGAGGAGGGCATCCGCGACCCGCTCGTCGAGGATGTGTCCATCGAGGTCGATCACAAAACGGTAGCGACCGAGGGCGTCGCCGATCGGGCGAGACGCGAGCAGAGTCATGTTGACTCCGCGGGTGGCGAACTGCTCCAACATCTCGAGCAAGCGGCCAGCCGTGTCATCCGGAAGCTCCACGATAACGCTGGTCTTGTCCGATCCGGTCGGCTCCGACAGGCGGGTCGAGCGGCTCACGAGAACGAAGCGTGTCACCGCGTTCGGATTGTCGCCGATCTCATCGCCGAGCACTTCGAGCGGGTAGTGATCGGTGATCCCCGGGGGCGCAATGGCGGCATCCGCGGTCGTGTCCGACAGTAGGGAGGCGGCCGCTGCCACATTAGAGGTGGCCGGCAGGTGACCGTGTTCGGGCAGGGTGGCGTCGAGCCAGAGATGGCACTGGGCGTAGGCGACCGGATGCGCGTTGATTACCCGCACCTCCTCCAAGAGCGTGCCCGGCCGGGCGACGAGCACGAAGTTCACCGGCACGAGGTATTCGCCAACGATACGGAGATTCGGGATGTTGGCGAGCGCATCCTGACTCGCGCTCACGCCGCCCTCGATCGAGTTCTCGATCGCGATCATGGCCGCGGTGCTTCGTCCGGAAACGACATCGTCGAGAGCCTGTCCCACATTGTTGGCCGGCCGCCAGGTCTTGCCGGCGGCATCCGCAACCTGGGCGAGGGCAGCCTCGGTGAAGGTGCCCGCGGGGCCGAGGTAGGAGTAGGTGTCGTTGAGGCTCGTCGGATGCGGCATAGCGCCGAGCTTATTGGCTCGCCACTCGTCCCTCCCTCCCCTGCATAACTCCTGCTGTTTTGTGCTGGCCGGTGGAACTCCCCCGAGGCAACCCCGTGATTGCGGGTGCAGCACCGGGGCGCCGCAAAATCTGCAGGAGTTATGCGAAGGGGAACTGGATAGAACGCCGGCGAGTGCCAGACTTGGCGCATGAATGCTCGCGCCGGCCAGCCCGCCCAGGAATCCGATCTCGTCGACCTCGCCGCACTGCATGCGGCCTATTACGAGCTCGTGCCGGATGTGAGTATCGCCGAGCAGAAGGTCGTGTTCGGCACCTCGGGCCACCGCGGATCCAGCCTGGACAGCGCCTTCAACGAGACCCACATCGCGGCGATCACGCAAGCCATCGTGGAGTACCGCGCCGGCCAGGGCATCACCGGCCCGCTGTTCATCGGTTCAGACACCCATGCGCTCAGCCGCCCGGCCCAGACGACCGCCCTCGAGGTGTTGGTCGCCAACGGCGTTGACGTGCTCGTCGACGAGTTCGACGACTTCGTGCCGACCCCGGCGCTCAGCCACGCGATCATCACGTACAACTCCTCCGGGCCGGCCGCGCAGGCCGACGGCATCGTCGTCACCCCGAGCCACAACCCGCCTCGCGACGGCGGATTCAAGTACAACCCGCCGCACGGTGGACCGGCCGACAGCGATGCCACCAATTGGATCGCGAACCGCGCCAACGAGATCATCGCCGAGGGCAGTCACGCGGTGAAACGTGCCGAGCCCTCCGGCGTCGGCACCTACGACTATCGCGGTAACTACGTGAACGACCTCGAGAACATCATTGACATGGAGGCGATCAAGAAGGCCGGCGTGCACATTGGTGCCGACCCGCTCGGCGGGGCAAGCGTGCACTACTGGAGCGCCATCGCCGATCGCTACGGACTCGACCTCACCGTGGTGGGCCCCGGGGTCGACCCGCAGTGGGGGTTCATGACACTGGACTGGGACGGCAAGATCCGCATGGATCCCTCGTCGGCATCCGTCATGGCGAGCGTGCTGGTGCACAAGGACGACTTCGACGTGGTCACCGGCAATGATGCCGACGCCGACCGGCACGGCATCGTGACCCCGGATGGCGGCCTCATGAACCCCAACCACTACCTGGCCGTCGCAATCCAGTACCTCTATAGCCATCGACCGCAATGGGGTGCGGATGCCGCGATCGGCAAGACACTCGTCTCGAGCTCGATGATCGACATCGTCGCCGAGTCGATCGGCCGACGGCTCTGGGAGGTGCCGGTCGGCTTCAAGTGGTTCGTGCCCGGGCTCGTCGACGGGTCTGTTGCGTTCGGCGGGGAGGAGTCCGCCGGGGCGAGCTTCTTACGCAAGGACGGCACCGTGTGGACCACGGACAAGGACGGCATACTGCTCGCCCTTCTCGCGAGCGAGATCATCGCCGTCACCGGCAAGTCCCCGAGCCAGCTCTACACCGAGCTGACCGAGAAGTACGGCTCTCCCGTCTATGAGCGGATGGACGCCGCAGCAAGCAAGGTGCAGAAGGCCGCGCTCGGGAAACTGAGCGGCTCCGACATCACCGCGACGGAACTCGCTGGTGAACCCATCCTCGCGAGGATCAGCGAAGCACCGGGCAACGGGGCCGCCGTCGGCGGGGTCAAAGTCGTCACCGAGCATGCCTGGTTCGCGGCCCGCCCGAGCGGCACGGAAGACGTGTACAAGATCTACGCCGAGTCGTTTCTGGGGATGGACCACCTGAGGCAGGTTCAGGCCGAGGCGAAGACAATCGTGGACGCGGCGCTCGGCGGCTGAACGATCGATCGCCAGCGAGAGCGTGATGCGCAGTATACAAATCGCCGGGGAAGATCTCGCAGATCAGCCACCGACCAGCCTCGACGGGTTAGGTTGGGAGCTGCCGTTCGATATAGGGGAGTGCAAGGACCGCTGATGAGAAAACTGACGAACCTGCGAACTGCCGCCGCTCTGGCGGGAACCCTGACACTGATGATCGCGCTGGCTGGATGCAGCAGCGCGGCCCAGAACACGGCCGCGATCAGCACAACGCCGGCTCCCACCGCCGCGTCTACTCACGCCGTCGCCACGCCACCTCCGGCTCCGGCTCCGGCCGCGAAGCCCGTCGTCGCCCCGGCGCCGGCTCCAGCACCCTCAGTGTGCGCCGCAACACCGGCCGGGGTGAAGCACATCTACGTGAGCATCGGCCAGCAGCACCTCTGGGCGTGCACCGGTACCGCTCTGCTCACCGACACCGCCATCACAACCGGCGCGTCGGCCGTAACGAACGTGCATTACGCGACCCCGCTCGGCACCTCGCACATCACCGGCAAAAGCCGCAACACCGTGCTCGCAGGCCACGACGTCAACGGCCCTTGGAACGACCCGGTCAAATTCTGGATGCCCTTCGACGGCGGCATCGGATTCCACGACTCGTCCTGGCAGACCTTCCCCTACGGTAGCGATCTCTATAAGACGCAGGGCTCCCACGGCTGCGTTCATGTCCCCGCCGCCGTCATCGCCACTCTGTTCGACTGGGCGCCCGTCGGCACCCTCGTCACCGTCCAGGGCTAACCAGCATCCGCCGCGGCCACTCACGCCTCGGCCCACCCGGCAGCGCACATCGTGAGTGGCGGCTGCAGCCGAGCTGTTCCCCGGTGAGCAACGATGAGCGACGACGAGCGATGGTGATCGCACAGTAATCCGGCCATCGCCACGATGATCACCGCGATGATCACCGCGGCCGCTCAGCCAAACACCAAGGGTGTTTCGGCATCCAGTCTGCAGAGTTCATCGAACGACTTGCGCCATCATTGCCGTGGGTGTAACTTTGCAGACTACGCAAGATTTTCTGCCGCTGATGGACGCGCGTTCTTCAGTGGCAATTTCAGTTAACCCAGCCACGCCATACAGATCGAGGATCAATGTCACGCGCCGACGCAGCAACCCGGGCCAAAGAGGTTCACGAGTCCGGGGGAATCATGACGCACCGTCAGATTCTTTTCGTGCTTTACGGCCTGATGGCCGGTATGTTCCTTTCCGCGCTCGACCAGACGGTGGTCGGCACGTCCATCCGCACCATCGCGGATGACCTCAACGGCCTGAGCCAGCAGGCCTGGGTCACCACCGCCTACCTGATCGTCTCGACGATCGCGACGCCGATCTACGGCAAGCTCTCCGACATCTTCGGTCGCCGGCCACTGTTCATCTTCGCGATCACCGTGTTCATCATCGGGTCGGTCGCTTCGGGGTTCTCCACCTCGATCCTCGAGCTCGCCGGCTTCCGCGCGATCCAGGGTATCGGCGCCGGTGGCCTCATGGCCCTGCCACTCGCGATCATGGGCGACATGCTCGCCCCCCGCGAGCGCGCCAAATACCAGGGCTACTTCCTAGCGGTGTTCGGCATCTCAAGCGTTATCGGCCCGCTCATCGGGGGGCTGTTCGCCGGTGCCCCCTACATCCTCTTCATCAACGGATGGCGCTGGGTCTTCCTGATCAACATCCCGATCGGCATCATCGCGCTCGCAATGGTGTTGCGATTCCTCCACCTGCCCAAGCGCAGCGTCAACGGCAGCGTGCGAATCGACTGGTGGGGTGCGACGACCGTCATCATCGCCGTCGCTCCACTGCTTCTGGTCGCGGAGCAGGGTCGGGACTGGGGCTGGGCCTCCGGCGGGGCGATTGCCTGTTACATCGTCGGCGTGCTCGGAATAATCTCCTTCATCATCTCCGAGCGCATGATGGGGGATGACGCACTCATCCCCCTCAAGCTGTTCCGGTCGCCGACCTTCTCGGTCGCCACGATCCTCGGTGTACTGGTCGGTTTCGGCATGTTCGGTGCGATCTCCACCGTGCCGCTGTATCTGCAGCTGGTGAAGGGATCGACCCCGACAGAGAGTGGATTCCAGCTGCTACCGATGATCCTCGGCCTCATGATCTCCTCGATCGTGAGCGGGCAGCTCATCTCCCGCACGGGGCGCTACAAGATATTTCCGATCATCGGCACCGGCTTCATGGTGATCGGCTTCCTGATCTTCACGACGATCACGGCAGACACGAACTATCTCGTGCTCGGCGGCGCGATGCTTCTTGTGGGCCTCGGTCTGGGGCAGCTCATGCAGACCCTGACCATTGCCAGCCAGAACGCGGTCGGTGCCAGGGATATCGGGGTGGCGACCTCGTCGTCTACCTTCTTCCGACAGATCGGTGGAACGCTGGGAGTGGCCGTGATCTTCTCGGTGGTCTTCAGCGTGGTCGGTAGCTCGATCAAGGCCAACTTCACCAACAGGGGTGTCCTCCGGTCCGCTCTCGACGCCGCCCTCAATCCGGCCATCGCGAACGCTCCGGCCAATAAGGGCATCATGTCGAAGATCTACGACTCGATCGTCGGTCCGATCAAGCAGAACCTGCCGGCGCAGGTCGACCTGTCCAACTCGACCCAGCGTCATCAGATCGTCGACAGCGTGCTGTCCAAGATCACGCCCGGCACCGGCACCGGCGGCGGCGCGACCACTTCGCTCGACGGCAACACCTCCTTCCTCAACAACGCCAACCATGCCCTCGCCGCACCGTTCCTCAACGGCTTCTCCGACGCCATGGTGAGCGGGTTCTGGGTGAGCCTGTTTGTGGTGCTCGCGGCGTTCATCCTGAGCTTCTTCCTCAAGGCCACCCCGCTTCGCCAGAAGTCGGCCCTGCAGGAGGTCGCCGATCAGGACGCGGCGATTCTGGCCACACAGGCCGCAGAGATGATGGGCGCGCCCCTCGAACCCGACACGAGCAGCCGCGACAGCGGCGGCGGTCGCTCCGAGGACGGTTTTGCCGACGACCGGGTCGGTGCCGCGCCCAAACCGTAGCGCACACCGTTTCGCTGGAAGGGCGTTCCTTTCTCCTTGCGATTGGTCCCCTCCGTCAGGTTTGTGCGGGCTCGAGCCGGCACGAACCTGACGGGAGGGACCAATCACTGCGTCGGCGCTCATGGTCGGGGTGCTGGAAGGCAGCCGGTCGCGGGCATAATGCAGGGAGCCGTAAAAGGATGACGACTATTCGCACCATGATCAGTGAAGGGATGGCCCCTGTGACCATCGACACCCCCGTGCGGGCCGCGAGGACCCGCGCGACCCGCACCTTTCCGCAGGACTTTCTCTTCGGGGCCGCAACGGCTGCCTATCAGATCGAGGGCGCGGCCTACGAGGACGGCCGCACCGATTCGATCTGGGATGTGTTTTGCCGCGTTCCCGGAGCAGTCGTCGGTGGCGAGACGGGCGAGGTCGCCTGCGATCATTACCACCGCTATGCGGAAGACGTAGCGCTGATGGCGGATCTCGGGTTGCAGACCTATCGCTTCTCCACCTCCTGGTCGCGAGTGCGCCCGGACGGTGGGCACGTCAACAAGCAGGGTCTCGCCTTCTATTCGAAGCTTGTCGACCAGCTGCTCGAGAAGAACATCACGCCGTGGCTCACGCTCTATCACTGGGATCTCCCGCAGGCGCTCGAAGAGAAGGGCGGATGGGCCAACCGGGACACCGCCTACCGGTTCGCCGAATATGCTGCGACGGTGCACGATGTCCTCGGGGACCGCGTGGATGCCTGGACCACCCTCAACGAGCCATGGTGCGCCTCGTTCCTCAGCTACATCGGCGGTGAGCACGCACCCGGTCGCCAGGACGTGCCCGCCGGATTGGCAGCAGCGCATCACCTGTTGCTCGGTCACGGTCTCGTCGTGCAGGAGCTCCGCAAACGAGATCCCGCTCTCCAGCTCGGACTCACCCTCAATCTCACGGTGGCAGACCCGGTCGATCCCTCCGATGCCGGGGACCGGGATGCCGCCAGGCGCATCGACGGCCAGTTCAACCGGTTCTTCCTCGATCCGATCTTCCGGGGCGAGTATCCCGAAGACGTGCTGCAGGATGTCGAGGGCAATGGTTTCGAGACCGTCGTGCACGGCGGCGATCTCGCGATCATCTCGGCGCCGATCGATGCTCTCGGTGTCAACTATTACCACGGTGATTTCGTAAGTGCGCGGCCCGGAGTGCACGAGACATCCACCGCCGCGCCATCCGAACGCCCGAAGCGCTCGCCCTTCCCCGCCGCCGATGACGTGCACTGGCACTCGCGCGGCCTGCCGCTCACCGCCATGGAGTGGGAGGTGCAGCCGGAGGGACTCACTCGCCTCCTGCATCGGGTACACGACGAGTACAGCGGCCCGGCCGGCGTCGCCCTCTCGGTGACAGAGAACGGTGCGGCCTACGACGACGTGGTCCAAGCGGATGGATCGGTCGACGACGTCGAGCGCCGGGACTTCCTCACCGTTCACCTCGATGCCATCCTCGATGCCGTCGACGGTGGAGTGCCGGTGAAGGGTTACTTCTACTGGTCGTTGCTCGACAACTTCGAGTGGGCATGGGGATACGACAAGAGATTCGGCATCGTGCGGGTGGACTACGAGACCCAGGCTCGCACTCCGAAGGCCAGTGCCATCGAGTACCGCCGCATCATCAGCGAACGCGCCCTTTAGGCGCAGTCTGACCACCCGGTAGCGCTGGCTGCACTATAGCTGCTGGCTAGACTTCGAGCACATGACAATCACGCCATCGGCACGACCCGTCGCCCCGACCCTCGAGGCCGTTGCGGCTGCCGCTGGCGTGTCCCGGTCCACCGTGTCCCGAGTGGTCAATGGATCGAGCCAGGTGAGCCCTGAGGTGCTCGAGGCCGTGCAGGAGGCGATTCGCGCTCTCAACTACAGTCCGAACCGGGCAGCGCGATCCCTTGCCAATAATCGCACGCTCGCGATCGCTCTGGTGATTCCTGAGGAGACCAGCCGCTTCTTCGGCGACCCGTACTTCGCCGCCATCGTGCAGGGCATCACCCGCGAACTCGACAACAGCGACTACGTGCTCATCCTTCAATTGGCAGAGGCCCGGCCGAGCGAGAAGACCCTCCGCTACCTCACCGGAGGCAATGTCGATGGTGCCCTCGTGGTGTCTCACCACTCCGGAAACGAATTCCTCGCGGCACTGCAGCAGACAATTCCGGTGGTGTTCAACGGTCGGCCGATGCGCTTCGACGACCCTCCGGCCTACTTCGTGGATGTCGACAACACCGCCGCCGCCGCCCGTGGCACGCAGTACCTGATCGATCGCGGTCGGCAACATATCGGGATCATCGCCGGTCCCCCCGACATGCCAGCCGGCGCCGACCGGGCTGAAGGCTCGCTCCGCGCGCTCGCGGCTGCGGGTCGAGAAATCGGCCGGGTGGCCTACGGCGACTTCTCCCAGGTGAGTGGTTCTCGCGCCATGCGGGAGCTCCTCGACCGCTTCCCCGATACCGATTCGGTGTTCGTGGCGAGCGACCTGATGGCCATCGGTGCCGTCTCAGTACTGCGCGAACGCGGTCGCAGCGTGCCGGGGGATGTCGCGGTGGTGGG
>JBKJLH010000199.1:0-44914 GCA_046597035.1 Lacisediminihabitans sp. | reverse complement strand
GGTTGGCTCGACGTGAAAAGAGTAACACGAAGTAGAGGACAGACAACTCGGTTTGTCCACCTTATTCGACCCGTTCTATCCCCCAGAACGGGGGGCATTGCGGCCTGCAGTCGGTTGTCGCTTCCGTGACGTAGGCTCGGTTCAATGAACGGTGCAGTCCCGCTTCCCCTCGATCTCGCTGAACTCAGCATCACTTCCTCGGGAGGTTCCCTCGTTCGGCGCAGCGTTCTGCCGAGCGGCGTGCGTATTCTCAGCGAGCAGGTTCCCGGTGCCCGCAGTGCAACAGTCGGGTACTGGGTTGCCGTCGGATCCCGTGACGAACTTCCCGAGACCTTCGGAAGCACGCACTTCCTCGAGCACCTCCTCTTCAAGGGCACCGCGGACAGAACTGCTCTCGACATCGCCGTGAGCTTTGACGCTGTCGGCGGCGAGCACAACGCCATGACGGCGAAAGAATACACCTGCTACTACGCCAAAGTGCAGGATCGAGACCTCCCCATGGCCGTCGAGGTCCTCTCCGACATGGTCACCTCATCCCTTATCGATGCCGGGGAATTCGAAACCGAGCGCGGCGTCATCCTCGAAGAACTGGCGATGGCGGACGACGATCCGTCGGATGTCACCAGCGAGCGATTCTTTGAGGCCGTGCTGGGCGAGCACCCCCTCGGCCGGCCGATCGGGGGAAGTCCGCAGACTATCAACGCGGCGACTCGCGACTCTGTCATGACCCATTACCGGGCCAATTACCGGGCCCGCGATCTCGTCATCACGGTCGCCGGGGCCGTCGATCACGACGACCTTGTCAGCGGGGTTCAGCGCGCTCTCGCCACCGCTGGCTGGCACCTCGAGGCGGAGGCGACCCCGGTCGAGCGGAGAGATGCCACCCTCGGCGTGATCCAGCGCGGCAGCCCCCTCGTGGTGGTGCAGAGGCCCATCGAGCAGGCGAACATCCTCATGGGTGTCTCCGGCATCCCCGCCTCCGATGACCGCCGATCCACCATGGCGGTACTCAATTCGATTCTTGGCGGAGGAATGTCGTCGCGGCTCTTCCAGGAGATCCGCGAAAAACGCGGCCTCGCATACTCGGTCTATTCCTTCTCTCCCAGCTACTCGGATGCCGGGCTCTTCGGCCTTTACGCCGGGTGCTCGCCGGCCAAGGCGGGCCAGGTCGCCGAACTACTGCTCGGTGAGTTCCGGCGGCTCGGGACCGGCGGCGTCACCGACGATGAGATGCGGCGGGCCGTGGGCCAGTTGAGCGGGGCATCCGCTCTCGCGCTTGAAGATTCGGACACCAGGATGTCGCGGTTGGGCCGCTCGGAGATCACCCTGGGTGAGTACGCCGATCTCGATGAGGCGCTGCGTCGTCTCGCCCTCGTGACTCCCGACGACGTGCGGGACCTCGCCACTGAGCTCGCGTCGCGGCCGCTATCCATCGCAGCCGTCGGCACTGTCGAGGCCTCTCTCTTCGACGGTCTCGTTGATCAGCCCGGTCCTGCCTGAATTTCTCCATCCCTATCGAACGGCAAGAGGAACAACGATGTCCCACTTCATCTATCTTGTGCGCCACGGCGAGCAGCAGGACGCCGAACACGGCATGCCCGACGGCCCGCTCTCGGGCCGCGGCACGCGGCAGGCCAAGCTCCTCGCCGACCGGTTGAGCGGTGTTCCGTTTACCGGCGCGTGGCATTCGCCGTTGCAGCGCGCGGAAGAGACGGCCAACATCATGACGGCCAGCATGCCGAGCCTCGACTCCAAGCCCTCTGCGCTGCTCTTCGATTGCATCCCTTCGGGCCCTACTCCCGACATGCCCCATGCATTCGACTCCTTCTTCGGATCCGTGACCCGCGAGCAGATCGATGCGGGTGAGGCGCAGATGGCGGATGCCGTTAGCGAATGGCTCACGCCAGCACGGGAAGACCGCCACGACCTCCTCATCACCCACAACTTCGTGATCGCCTGGTTCGTGCGCGAGGTGTTCGACGCGCCGGCCTGGCGATGGATGGGGCTCAACCAGGCCAACTGCGGTCTCACGATCATCCGCGTGCGATCCGCGAAGCCGAACGTGCTCATCACTCACAACGACCTCGGTCATCTGCCAGCAGAGCTGCGCACCGGCTTGCCGGAAGGGCAGCCCTTCTAAAGCACCTTGCGATACCAGTTCGTCGCGTTGGGGTTGTCGTTGTAGGCCCGGATGTCGCTGTACCCGCTCGAGCGGTACAGGCTGCCGGCGGCTTCGAGGATCGCGTTGGTGTCGAGCACGAGTTCCGCTGCGCCGAGCTCGCGTGCGCGCAACTCCAGCTCGAGGAGCAGCGCCCGACCGAGACCGTGTCCACGCGCGACCGGGCGGAGATAGAGGTGTTTCACCTCGAAGCGCGGCCCAGCCGGGCCGTTTGCTTCGAGAAGCCTGATTCCGCCGCACCCGAGGTGCCTGCTCCCGTCGGAGTTCTCGGCGCTCTCGTCGTTCTCGTCGAGTGCCACGAGAAAGACGCCGCGGGGAGCCACGAAGTCCCCCGGCACGGGGAACGTCGTGCGGTAGGTGCCCTGGTGCACCGGGAATCCGGCGGCGCGGCTTTCGAAGTATTCGGTGAGCAACCCGTTGGCGAACGGATGATCGACCCGCAATTCCCGCCAGCTCAACATCCAGCCAGCATAGGGGGGTGGGCTTGGTACATTTGCGGGATGACAACTTCCGTCGCCGTCGTCGGCGCGACCGGGCGCATGGGGCTTCTCATCTCCCGCCTCATCGACGAATCCCAGGACTTCGAGCGTGTGGCAAGCCTCGACTCCCATGCATCACTCGAGGACATGCTCGTGGCCGATGTCGTGGTGGATGTCACGGTGCCGGCGGTAAGCCAGGGCATCGTCGACTTCGCAGTGGGCCATGGCAAGAGCGTGCTGGTGGGCACGAGCGGCTGGTCGGCGACGCGGATCACCTCACTGACAAACCGCTTGGCCGCCGAGGGCACCGGCGCGGGGGTCATCATCATTCCCAACTTCTCGGTCGGCTCGGTGCTCGCGACCTCCTTCGCCGCGATGGCGGCCCGGTTCTACGACTCGATCGAGATCATCGAGGCTCATCATGCCACCAAGGTCGATTCGCCCTCGGGTACCGCAGTGCGCACCGCGGAACTGATCGGAACTGCCCGGGCCGCTCTGGGCCCGGTGATTGCACCGCACGCCGACCAGCGCTCACGCGGCCAGCAGGTGTCGAGCGTGCCGATCCACTCTCTTCGAATGGCGGGTATCGTCGCGAAGCAGGACGTGATCTTTGGTGGTACTGGAGAGATCCTCACCCTGAGCCATGAGACGCTCGACCCGAGTGCTTATGAAGCGGGGATCATGCTCGCACTGCGCGCCCTCGGTTCGATCAGCGGTGTCGTCGTGGGGCTCGATCGCCTGATCCACCTGGGACCGGACGACCCGGAACCGCCGAGTGACATTCCGAGCGACCTCGAATGAAGGGGCGTGTCGGAGCGCTGCTGATGTCCGCGCTGCTGGTGCTCTATCTGGTGCTCGTGCTGCAGCTCGCCATCCGTCTTATCGCCGTTGACAACAGCATTTCTCAGGCACTCGGAATCGCGCTGCTGGTTCTTCCACTGCTCGGAGCCTGGGCGCTCGTCGCCGAGATTCTGTTCGGCATCCGTACCCAGCGCCTGGTGCGGGAACTGGATGCCACGGGCGAACTGCCCGTCGAATCGTTGCCACGGCGCACCAGCGGTCGGCCGGAGCGTGCCGCTGCGGATGCGGAGTTCCCCCGGTACAAGGCCGAGGTCGAAGCGGAGCCCGGCAGCTGGAAGGCATGGTTCCGGCTCGGGCTCTCCTACGACGCGAGCGGGGACCGCAGCCGTGCACGGCGGTCGCTCCGGCGGGCGATCGCCCTCGAGCGCTCGACCCGCCAGCCGTAGCGTCAGCCCAAGAAGGCGTCGATCGCCTGTTCGACGGTCTCGTCCCGAAACACGAACCCGTCCGCGAGGAGCTTCGACGGCACGATCTGCTGGCTGCTCAGCAGTAGTGCGGGTCCCGCGTCTTGCAGGGCGAGGTTGATTACCCACGGTGGCGCGACGAAGGGGTACCAGCGGTGCATCCGCTTCGCAACATGCCGAGTGATGCGGTCCGAGGTCGCCGGAGTCGGACCGACGAGATTGACGTCACCCGTGATCGTCGAGGTGAGTAGGTGCCGGATCGCGGCCGCCTCGTCGTAGAGACTGATCCACGGCCAGATGTCACCACCGGTGCCGAGGCGCGTGCCGAGCCCGAGACGGGTGAGAGCCATCACGGGCACGAGTGAGCCGCCCTTCCCGATCACCACCCCCGTGCGGAGAGTCACGAGGCGGGTCTTCGCCGGTCGCGGTTGCGCGGCCTGCTCCCAAGCTTCAACGACGTCGCCGAGAAATCCTGGCCCCCGTTTGGAGTCTTCGGTGAGGCGTTCACCCGGTCGGTCTCCGTAGATTCCGACGGCGGATCCGCTGAGGAAGACCTTCGGCGGGGTTGTTGCCCGCTCCATCGCCTCCACGAGGGTGCGCGTCGCCTGCACTCGTGAGTCGAGAATCTGCTTCTTATAACCGGGAGTCCAGGGCAGTCGTCCGATCGAGGCTCCCGAGAGATTGATCACGGCGTCCACGCCGTCCATCACGCTCGAGTCGAGCATGTGCGCGCTCGGCGCCCAGTTGATCTCGCTCGGCCCCCTCGGTGCCCGGCGAACGAGAGCAAGCACCTCGTGCCCGTCATCCTGCAGCTGCCGGGTGAGCTCGTGCCCGATGAACCCACTCGCACCGGAGATGAGGATGCGCATCGGCTTACGGACCGGTGGCCTCGGAGTGCGGGGCTTACGCGCGGAGGGCCGTGCGGGTGATTTCGCCTCTGCTGGGGGAAGGTCTTTTGGGGGCCGGTCTATTGGGGGCACTATGCGAGATTAGCCTCGAGCGTGACCGGGATGCCTGTCAACGCGCGCGAAATTGGGCAAGTCTCCTTGGCCTCGGCTGCGAGCCGCTCGAAGTCATGCTCACTGATGCCCGAGACCTTCGCACTGACCAGCAGGTGGATGCCGGTTATTCCGGCGTCAGCATCAAAGGTGACGGCCGCGGTGACCTGCAGGCGCTGCGGCGGGGTACCGAAGCCTGCGAGAGTGTTGGCGAACTCCATCGAGAAGCAGGCGGAGTGTGCGGCGCCGAGCAGTTCCTCGGGATTGGTCTTTCGCGCAACTCCCTTGGATCGGGCTGCCCAGGTCACGGGAAACTGCGCTGCCGTTGACGAGTCGAGCCTCGTCATACCAGAGCCGCTCGCCTGGTCGCCATTCCAGATGGTTGTCGCCTCGCTAGTCACTGCCATACCACCAGAATACGCGCGGATATCGACCTTTCTCCCGACCGGTCCGACCCGCACGATAAGCATGACGGATTTGGTATCCGACGCGATAATCGAGCATTGCGTGCGGGAACGCCGAAATGGAGGCCGTCGCGGCGAAGGTCATCAGGCCGACCGTCACAGCGATCGGGTGAAGCACGACACCGATGGTGTCGAGAAGCTGCGCGGCGGTGATTCCCGCGCCGAGCAACGTGCGTGTAGTACGGCACGGGGATCACCACTCGGTGGAGAGCTGGAGCCGAGTGGCGCCGGACCCGCCTCCGCACCCCGACTCCGCACCCCGACTCCGCACCCCGACTCCGCACCCCGACGAGTTCGGTGAGCTGGATGCCCTCGTCACTAGCGCAGGTCTGGCGGATTGTTCCAATTGGTCGATTCACGCCAGTGGGGGCACGCCCTGTTGCGGTAGTCCCTGTTGCGGTAGTCCATGTTGCGGCACGCCCTGTTGCGCAGGGCGGACGTTCCGATCATCCGCTGGTGTGTCTCAGCTCTAGCATGGCGAGTTGCCCGCCTCGTCCGCCCTCGGCAGATGGTCCCCCCTCCACGACGCCCGTTCGTGGACACGGTCCACATCACGCGCGCCGAAGTCCGCGGCGGGCAGTTTCAGCGAGCACTTTCCAGGCATGTCCTTCCGTGAATCGACCCTCCGTTCACTCGGTGGAATCGCCCATGTTCGGAGACGTGGAGAGCTCGGGATACCTCATTCCTGAGTGTGGCGAGCGGCTGCGGCGGGACAGGCGGCCGCGGGAAAAGTAATCATCCGGCTCGTGGACCGACTCGCGGATACCGGGTCGGAGAGTGTTCGGCGTTCTTCCTGCCCAGGCCGGATGCGCGGCGCTTCCGCAGGTACGCATCCCGTTCACCGACCTGGAACGGTTGGATTTGCTGGTCAGCGATCACCTGGTCATCGATCACCTGGTCATCGAGTGCGATAGCGAAGAGCACCACAGGGTTGCGAACAACGACTCCGGGATCTTCGGAGGGATGCCTGTCTCGGATTCATCGTGCTGAGATTCGACGGGGAGCAGATCTTATTCGGACCGGATGCGGTCGTCACCGCGGTTCTGAGATACGTGGAACTCGGCCCCCATCGGTTCTGATCTCGAAACTTTCCGCATCGCCCCGCATGTTCGAGAGCGGACTTCCCGGCAGCGCGCCGAGTCGGGCAGACGACATCCAACCTTTGCTGCGGGACTCCGCCATGAGCAACGGCACCGAATCGCAGGCTGTTCCCGCTGGCGCGATATCCTGTAACCCGTGTCTACCTCTCACAATCCCTTCGGCCAGGTGCTTGTCGCGCTGGTGACCCCTTTCACCGCAGACGGTGAAGTCGACTGGGCGGGCGTGGAGAAGCACATCGATGATGTCATCAACGCGGGAGCGGATGGCATCGTCGTCACGGGTACGACGGGGGAGACATCCACCCTCACCGATCCGGAAAAGCTCAAGCTCGTCGAGGTGGGTAAGTCCGTTGCGGGCGGTCGGGCGAAGATCATCACCGGCGGCGGCTCGAACGAGACCGCCCACGCGATCGAGCTCTATAAGCACAGCGAGAAGGCCGGCGCCGACGCCGTCATGATCGTCACTCCGTACTACAACAAGCCGACCCAGGCGGGTGTTCTCACTCACTTCCGGATGATCGCGGATGCGACAGACCTGCCGGTAATCCTGTACGACATCCCCGGCCGCACGGGCATCCCGATTCGCTACGAGACGATCCTGCGTGCGGCGAAGCATCCGAACATCAAAGCGATCAAGGATGCGAAGGGTGATTTCAGCGAGGTCAGTCGGGTACTCAACCAGACCGATCTGCTCTACTTCTCCGGCGATGACGCGAACGTTCTCCCGCACCTGTCGATCGGGGCGACCGGGCTCATCGGAGTCACGGCGAATATCGCCGCGGCGCCTTATCGGGTGATCGTGGATGCCGTCAACGCCGGCGATCTCGCTACCGCCACCGCGGCGCACCGACAGCTCGAGCCGCTCGTTCGCGCCGTGATGACCCATGTGCCTGGTACCGTGGCGGTGAAGTACATCCTGCACGGACTCGGCCGCATCAGCAGCCCACGGGTTCGACTGCCTCTCGTTGGCCCGGAAGACTTCGAAGCCGCGCAGATCGAAGACGAGATCGCCCTCGTCGGTGAGATCCCCGGGGTCGACCTCTCGAACTTCCGTCCGGACCGCAATGCGGCCGCCGGCGGCGCGTTGCCCAAAGTCGCCGGGACCACGCGCTAACAGCCTCAAGAAGGGGGCTAGAGGCCCCGACATCACCGAAATTTTGGATCCCATGAACTCACCGGTGTACGAACCACGTCCCCTCGCGCCCGCAACCCTTCGGGTCATCCCGATCGGAGGTCTCGGAGAGATCGGTCGGAACATGACCTCGTACGAGATCGACGGCAAGATCCTCATCGTCGACTGCGGCGTTCTCTTCCCCGAGGAGAACCAGCCGGGTGTCGACCTGATCCTTCCGGACTTCAGCCCCATCAGGGACCGACTCGACGACGTACTCGCCGTCGTGCTCACGCACGGACATGAAGATCACATCGGGGCGGTGCCCTACCTGCTCAAACTGCGCCAGGACATCCCGCTGATCGGCTCCACCCTTACCCTCGCGCTAATCGAGGCGAAGCTCAAGGAACACCGCATCACCCCGTACACACTCACTGTCGCCGAGGGCCAGTCCGAGAAGATCGGTCCATTCGAGCTTGAGTTCATTGCGGTGAACCACTCGATCCCGGATGCCCTGGCCGTGGCGATCAAGACCGCCGCAGGGGTCGTTCTTCACACCGGCGACTTCAAGATGGACCAGCTTCCCCTCGATGACCGCATCACCGACCTGCGC
This sequence comes from Lacisediminihabitans sp., assembly GCA_046597035.1. Classification (GTDB taxonomy): domain Bacteria; phylum Actinomycetota; class Actinomycetes; order Actinomycetales; family Microbacteriaceae; genus Lacisediminihabitans. Next base: position 36,705 of record JBKJLH010000199.1, on the reverse strand, counting down.
GCATTCGCCCGCCTCGGCGAGATCGGTGTCGACCTGTTCCTGCCCGATTCCACCAATGCGGATGTTCCGGGCTTCACCGCCCCCGAGCGCGATATCGGGCCCGTGCTCGAGTCCGTCATCTCGAAGGCACCGCGTCGCGTGATCGTCGCGAGCTTCTCCAGCCACGTTCACCGGGTGCAGCAGGTGCTGGATGCCGCCCACGCTAACGGGCGCCGCGTCGCGTTCATGGGGCGATCGATGGTGCGCAACATGACCATCGCTGCCGACCTCGGCTATCTCAAAGTGCCCGCCGGCGTGCTCATCGACGCCAAGAAGGCCGCTGACCTGCCGGACAACAAAATCGTCTACATGTCAACCGGCTCGCAGGGTGAACCGATGGCGGTCCTGGCACGCATGGCCAACCTCGAACACCAGATCGAGGTGGGAAAGGGCGACACGATCATCCTCGCCTCGAGCCTCATCCCCGGCAATGAGAACGCCGTCTACCGTGTGATCAACGGGCTGACGAAGCTCGGCGCCACCGTCGTGCACAAAGGCAACGCAAAGGTGCACGTCTCCGGACACGCCTCGGCGGGCGAGCTGCTCTACGTCTACAACATCCTGAAGCCGAAGAACGTCCTTCCGGTGCACGGCGAGTACCGCCACCTGGTGGCCAACCAGCAACTGGCTATCGCCACCGGCATCCCCGAGGCCAACACGATCATCGGCGAGGACGGCATCGTCATCGACCTCAAGGACGGCGAGGCGACGGTCGTCGGCCAGCTGGACCTCGGCTTCGTGTACGTCGACGGCTCTTCGGTCGGGGAGATCACGGATGCCGACCTCAAGGACCGTCGCATCCTCGCGGAAGAGGGCTTCGTCTCGATCTTCGTCGCGATCGATGCCCAGACCGGTCGAGTCATCGTCGGGCCGGAGATCCAGGCGCGTGGTTTCGCCGAAGACGAGGCCGTCTTCGATGCGGTCAAACCGCTGATCATCAAGGCACTGTCCGACGCGGCGGCAAACGGCACTCGCGACACGCATGCCTTCAGTCAGGTGATCCGCCGCACGGTAGGTCGTTGGGTGAACTCGTCGCATCGTCGTCGTCCGATGATCGTGCCCGTGGTTATCGAGGCCTAATCCCCGGTGCCCGAGTAGTGCCCACCCGGGTGCGCATTGGGACCCACCTCACCGGGCACTCCCGATGACTCGGGTGCCCGCAACTGCGCCCTCTCGCGCCCGTAGCGAATCGTCTCGATAACGATGATAGCGACGCAGCCGAGGCTCACCATGGTGAGCGCACCGATAGCCGGCACTGCTGCAGCGACGGGCACGAGGGCGAGAAATACCGTGCTGCCGACGAGCCTCGACGGAAGCCACTGGCCCGACACCCGCTTCCAGAAGAATGCGTGCCCCGCAAGGTAGAGCGAGGTGCCACCGAACAGCGCGGCCGCACCGAAAAGCCCCAGCGCGTGTGCCGACCGGAGGTGCGCGAACACCTGCTCGGTCCCCAGCGCCGAAATAATGATGCCCGCGATGAGGGAGAAGTGAAGGTAGGTGTACGCGTCGCTTGCCAAGTCCGCCCGCGCGACACCCGTGAGCTTGGCGAAATATTTCTCGGCGGCGATCGAAACGATGTCGAAGTAGAGCCACCACAGGGAGATCGACAGTGTGACGGCAAGGAGGGTCGCGAGCAGGATCGTTGGAGTGATGTGCTCACGCCCCACTCCCACGCCGATCTCGACGATCGATTCGCCCAGCGCGAGGATCACGACGAGCCCGTAGCGCTCGGTCCAGTGCGCCGCCGATAGCACGCGCCATCCGCCCCCGCGAGACAGCAGGTAAGTGACGCCGACGTCCACCACGATGCCGGCGAGCCAGAGCCAGGTTTGTGGTCGACCGCCCACCACCGCCCCGGTGAACATGACGGCGACACCGAGAAGCATCGGCCAGACGGCGCGATAAAGCTGTCGACGAAGTCCTGCGTCGTCGCGGGCGGCAGCGAGGTAAACGAGCCCGTGGATAAGACGCACGAGAAAATACGCGACCGTGAAGATGAGAGCGCCACCCCGGTCGCTGAAAGCCTGGGGGATTGCGAGAGAGACGACGAACATCGCGGCCAGAGCGAGGGAGAAACCCGCCCTCGCGCCGCCGACGTCAACGCGGGTCTGATTGGCCAGCCAGCTATAAGCGGTCCACGACCACCAGAGCGTTGCAAGCATGGTGAGTCCTTGCACCACCCCGATCGCACTGAGAGATTCTGCCATGAAGCCGGTCACCTGTGTGAAGGCGAAAACGTAGACGAGGTCGAAGAACAGCTCGAGCGTCGTTACACGGTGGTTCTCCGTCGTTGGCCTCAATCCGGTGAAGGATCGTCGAGTCGTCATGCCCACAGGATAGCCAGAAGTGCGCAAACACACGCACAAGCATCCCGAGTTGCGGTACACCCCGCCGGTACCGTTGAGGCATGGCTACGAGTATCAGATCGACCCCGCGCGCCCGGGCGTCGACGCGCGCCACGACCCGGCCCACCGGCAAGGGCACCACGCGCAAGCTGCCTTCGATGAGGACGCCGAGGCCAGAGAAGCCCGGACTCCTCACGACCGCGTGGCTGGCGCTCGCTCACGCGGTGGGAGGCACCGCCCGGGTACTCGGTCGCGAGACCCTCGCCAAAGACGAGCGCCGAGACGGCGTGCCGTTCTTTGTCTTCCTGCTCGCAGTGGTCGGAGCCGTAGTCGAGTGGTTCAACCCGGCCGACCCCATCGCGATCGCCCTCGACTCTTATACTTTCGGCGGCCTGTTCGGCCGGGTCGCCTTCGCACTCCCGGTGATCATGCTGCTGTTCGCCGTCTGGCTGTTCCGGCATCCGTCGTCTGTGCACGACAACGGACGAATCGGCATTGGCTTCGCGGTGATGCTCACGTCGATCAGTGCGCTCTGCCACATTTTGGGCGGCGCGCCTCAGCCCTCCGCCGGGGTAGAGCCCCTCGCTCGCGCGGGCGGTGTCGTCGGCTGGGTGCTCGCCGGTCCGCTGCTCGCCATCGGCACCGCGTGGCTCGCGGTGCCGCTGGTTTCGCTGTTGCTGCTGCTCTCGCTCTTCATCATTACCAAGACACCGCCGAATCGTGCCGGGGCGCGGCTGCGCGAGCTTTACGTTTATCTGTTCGGTGCCCAGATCGCCGAACCCGCTCCCACCGCAGTGCTCCAGAAGGGATTCACCGCCGGTACCGGCGATTTCGGCTCTCTCGGCGACCTCGATCTGGACCTCGAGACGGAGGACTCCGGATTTCTGCCGTGGTGGCGACGAAACAAGAAGCGAGAAGACGAGCCGGCCTTCGACAGCCCGGTGCTTGCAAAAGATCAGAGTGCGACCGAAGTCATCGACCGTACCCGCCGCGACGATGAGTTCGGTACCGAGCTTCTCGACGAGCTCGTCGAGGCAGAAGCCGCAGTCAAACGCTTCACCGGCGAGGTGGCTCCGGTCACCGGTATCCGTGACGACGGTCCACTGGTTGCCGACCTCCTTCCCGGGTTCGCGTCGACGGCCTCGGCCAGGGGTGACCTCGGTGAGTTCGCTGGGCCGAAACCGACCCCGCCGACCGCGCCGTACCGGCTGCCCGCGAAATCCGCCCTCGTGCCCGGCACGCCGCCCAAGTCCCGCTCGGAGGCGAACGACGTGATCGTCGCCTCACTTACCGAGGTGCTCACGCAGTTCCAGGTGGATGCCCGCGTCACCGGGTTCAGCCGCGGTCCGACGGTCACGCGCTACGAGATCGAACTCGGTCCTGGCGTCAAGGTGGAGAGGGTTACCGCCCTCACGAAGAACCTCTCCTATGCGGTGGCGAGCAACGAGGTACGCATCCTCTCACCGATCCCCGGTAAGAGTGCGATCGGAGTGGAGATCCCCAATGCCGATCGAGAGATTGTCTCGCTCGGTGATGTACTGCGCTCGAAGGCGAGCACCTCGAGCGTGCATCCCATGACGATCGGACTCGGCAAGGACGTCGAGGGCGGTTTCGTCGTCGCCAACCTCGCCAAAATGCCCCATCTTCTCGTCGCGGGCTCCACGGGCTCCGGCAAGTCCAGCTTCGTCAACTCGATGATCACCTCCCTCCTCATGCGAGCTACGCCCGCCCAGGTGCGCATGGTGCTGATCGACCCGAAACGTGTCGAGCTCGCGCCGTATGCCGGCATCCCGCACCTCATCACGCCCATCATCACGAACCCCAAGAAGGCCGCGGAAGCGCTGGCCTGGGTCGTGAAGGAGATGGACATGCGCTACGACGACCTCGCCAGTTTCGGATTTCGCCATATCGACGACTTCAATGCCGCGGTGACCGCCGACGAGATCGTATTACCCACCGGCAGCGAGCGTTCGCTCAAGCCGTACCCCTACCTGCTCGTCGTCGTCGATGAGCTCGCCGACCTTATGTTGGTGGCGCCGCGGGATGTCGAGGACTCGATCGTGCGCATCACCCAGCTCGCGCGGGCATCCGGGATCCATCTCGTGCTCGCGACTCAGCGGCCCTCTGTCGATGTCGTCACGGGACTTATCAAAGCGAATGTGCCGTCGCGGCTTGCGTTCGCGGTGTCGAGCATGACCGACTCGCGCGTGATTCTCGACCAGCCGGGTGCCGACAAGCTGATCGGTCAGGGGGATGCGCTGTTCCTGCCGATGGGTGCGTCCAAGGCAATCCGAGTGCAGGGGGCGTGGGTGACCGAGAGCGAAGTCAACGCGGTCGTGCAGCACGTGACCCGCCAGGCACGTCCCGATTATCGCAAGGACGTCGCGGTCTCCGTCGAGAAGAAGCAGATCGACGGTGACATCGGTGATGACCTCGAAGTGCTTCTCGCAGCCGCGGAGCTCGTGGTGAGCACGCAGTTCGGCTCGACCTCGATGCTGCAACGCAAGCTCAGGGTGGGATTTGCGAAAGCCGGACGGCTCATGGATCTGCTCGAGTCGCGAGAAATAGTGGGGCCGTCCGAAGGCTCGAAGGCCCGCGACGTGCTCGTCGCACCCGAGCAACTGCCCGGAGTTCTCGCGAAGCTGCGCGGGGAAGACGGGCCGGCAATCTCGGCGACCGACGACCGTTATTCAGCCGATCCGGTCGGCGATTCGACGAGCGGATACGATGAGTCTCACGTGAACGCAGACGAAGACGCCTGGAATCTGACCGGCAGGGAGTGAGAGTCATGGCATCGCCAGAGCCTCGTGACCCGTTGGAACCGGTGATGCCTGCCAAGCGTCCCAACCCGATGCGTGGGCGCGTGGCCCGTGCGGGGGACACCCCGGCCAGTACGGGCAATGTTGCCAACATCATCACGGTCGTGCGAATTTTCATGGCTCCGGTGTTCATCTGGCTCCTGCTCGCCGACGGCGGTGAGCTCGGCTATCTCCGGTACATCGCAGCCGGACTCTTTGTGCTCGCGATCGTCACCGACACGGTCGACGGTATCCTCGCGCGTCGCCAGAATCTTGTCACCGATTTCGGCAAGATTCTCGACCCGATCGCCGACAAGGTACTCATCGGTGGAGCGCTCGTGACGCTCTCGATCCTGGGGGAGCTCTGGTGGTGGGTCACGGTCGTGATCCTCATTCGCGAGTTCGGTATCACTATCTTTAGGTTCGCGGTGATCCGTACTCGTGTCATCCCCGCGGTCGCCAGCGGGAAGCTCAAGACGGTGTTACAGGCGGTGGCAATCTCGCTGCTGCTCTTCCCGTTTTGGACCGTGGTCGGGCAGTGGGAGCACTGGGTGGGCTGGGTCGTCATGGCCGCAGCCCTCGTGCTCACGGTCGTCTCTGGTGTCGACTTCGTCGTGAAATATCGCCAGCAGAACCGTGTCGCGATCCCTTAGACCCGGTACTGCGGATGTCGCGGCCGACGTCGTAGCGATGCTCATCGAGCGTGGACTCACCATAGCCGTCGCCGAGTCACTCACCGGAGGACTCCTCGTGGCCGAACTCATCGCGGTTCCCGGGGCATCGGCCGCCGTGGTCGGGGGAGTCGTCGCCTACAACACCTCCCTCAAACACAGTGTTCTCGGTGTCGATGCCGAACTGCTTGCCGCACACGGTCCCGTGCATCCGGAGGTCGCCCGCCAGATGGCGGACCGGGTGAGGGCAGCTCTGGCGGTCGACGACGTGCCTGCAGACATCGGCGTGTCGACGACGGGAGTTGCCGGTCCGGGGCCGCAGGGCGAGCACCCGGCGGGCACCGTGTATCTCGGATTCGCCATCGGCGACCGTGTGAGTTCGCTGAGACTCGCGCTGGGAGGAGACCGCGCGGCAATCCGTGATGAGAGCGTCTCCGAATCACTATGGCAGTTGAGGATCGTGCTCGGAACCCGGTGATCGTCTGCCGGGAATCTTTCTCGTTTCGATATCGTTACATCACAGTGATTCACAAGCGTCATACAGATGTCGCTGGCTAGGATTTTATCTATCGGTGGTTTAGTGTGACTCGTCCACCGGTAAGAACCACCTAGCAGTTTCAGCATTTGTCGTTCGTGTAGTCGTTATTACGACACAGTCGTATTAGGAGGAGGAGGGTCCAATGATTTTAGTCCGTCAAGAAATTGGTGACGTGCTCCGGGACTTCCGCCTGCAGAAGGGTCGTACCCTTCGACAAGTCGCGAGCAAAGCAAGTGTTGCTCTCGGCTACCTCAGCGAGGTGGAGCGTGGCCAGAAAGAGGCCAGTTCCGAGATCCTCGCTTCGGTCGCGGATGCACTGGAGACACCGATCTCAGTGATCATGCGCGAGGTGGGTGACCGCCTTGCAGTTATCGAGGGAATTAACATCATTCCCGATACCGTTCCCGACGACCTCGTCGCGGACTTCGATGCGGGACTCGTCACGCGCTAAGACTTAAGAGATCCGACGGCGGTGTGCCCGGGTCCACTAAGCAATGCCCGGCTCTCGCGAGCCGGGCATTGCTGTCTTCGGTGGTCTGTCGGTGGTCGATTCGCGCAGGTCGATTCGCGCAGGTCGATTCGCGCAGGTCGATTTGCGCTGGTCGGTTAGGTCGCAGAGCGACCGCATCGAGACCCGTCTACGCTTGTCGAATGCGCCTCAGCCAATTCTGGACCGCCGTCGCCGAGGAGTTCGGACCGGCACTCGGGCGCACCCTCGTACACGATCTGGTGCTCGGTGAACTCGGCGATCTCACGGCGGAACAAGCCCTTGCGAAGGGGCTGGATATCCGCGGCACGTGGCTAGCACTCTGTCGGGCGAGCGATGTTCCGGAGGTCCGCCGACACGGTGTCGGCCAGCGCGATCCGAAGGCCAGGGGCTAGTCGACCAGCTTGATGGCTCACTCGGTATGTGAGCTCCGAGGGCGTGCGAAGGCGCATGCGCTGAGAGCGGTTTTCCAGATAGCCCGCCGGCGTGGTCCCCGCGGCGTTCGGCGTGTCGGCGGATGCATCTGCCCGTGGCTACACGCTGTGTCGGCCCCTTCAGCCACGCAACACCCCACTCTGTGAACGGAAGACGATCCGGTAAACAGGCGGAATTAGGTGGGCAGTATCGAGGCACCACTGACCGGCCACTGGCCGGCCACGAACCGGCCACGAACCGGCGCGCATCGGCCGGGTGCCACCACACCGCGGGGTCACCGCACCTATGGGCGTGGCTTCAGCAATCCAGATTCCAATGACCAAATTTTCAATGACAGGGAGCGGATGCTTCCCGCTCCCGCCCACATCGCGAGACCGATACCCATCCCGAGTGCCGTTCCGCCGAGAGTGTCGGTGAACCAATGCGCATTGAGGTAGAGGCGGCTGAAGCCCATCGCGATCACGTAGATCACGCCGATGAGCGTGAGCCACCGGTGTCGGGTCAACAGAGCGAGCACGATGACGAGTGCTGTGGCCACAGCAGAATGCCCCGACGGATAGGACGACAGCGCGGCCGCGATCTCTCGATGCGGCGGACGTGGTCGCTCAATCACGGCCTTGAAAGACTCCACGGCCACCTGGGTCAGCGGGCGGAGTGGCAACACTACGAGGGCAGCCCAGATCCCGCGCGTGAGCAGCAGGATGACGGCCGCCGTCAACGGCACTACGAATAAGGCGATATTCCCCCCACCCACTTGGTTGAGGGCGAGCGACGGCAACTCGAGCCAGGAGGCGCGAAAGCCCGAGATCGCCCGGTAAAGCACTAGGTCGATGCTCGTTGGCCCCCCGGACAGAATTGCATTTATCGTGGCGCCGCCGATGACGGACAGGGCAAGGGCAACCGCGGCGATGACCAGAGCTATCCAGCGCGCTCTTCCGCTTGCCCACGCGCGCTCGATTCTGGCCTCGCGTGATGAACGGTTTCGCCGGGGAACGCGGGGGCCTTTGCGCAAGTAGCTGGGCATAGATGCAATTCTCGTCGCTCCGCTGGAATGTCCCCTCACAATCCATCGGGCTTGGTTCGAATCGGACCGAGGCGCCGGAAGCACGAATCCAAACATATCTTCGGAGTGACGCAGTCTCCTTGAGAGCGGTGGGCGATACCGAGACGTGCACCGTGCAACCCATCGGAAACAGCAATGTCTGCGGTGAGACCTACCGTTCGATTCGTCACGTTAAGGAGCCACGGAAATCAGCTTTGTCGCAGGTCGCGAACACCTTACAGATCGGTGATGTCGACGAAGCGGTGAGGGCGTGTGGTGAGGGCGTGTGGCGATGACAAGGGCCGCGGCCACCGCAGAATGCCCCCGACGAATAGGCCGACAGCGTGTCCGCGATCACTTGATGCGGCGGACGTGGTCTCTCGAACACCGCCGTGAGCGACTCGACAGCCCACCGGGCCAGCGGGCGGACCGCCACCAACACGACCAGGGTGGCCCAGATCCCCGGCGTGACCAGCACAATGATCACCGGGATCATCGGAACCATGAAGAAGAGACGATATTTCCGCCACCCAGTTGCTTGAGAGCAAGTAATGGCCGCTCGAGTCAGGGCACGCGAAAGCCCGAGAGCACCCGGTAGAGCGATTGGTCGATGCTCGTGGGCCTCCCGGAAAGGTTGGCGTCGATCGTCGCCCCCCCCGCAGAGCGCGAGAGCCACTGCGGCGGTGGCTTGCGCTCGCCCGCGGGTGCATCCGCTTGCCCGTGCCTGCCCGATCCGGGCCGCGCGTGAGGAACCGTTTCTTCAGCGCGCGGGGCTGTTGCGGTAGGTGCTCGGAATAGATCCAATTCTCGGTGTGCCGCCAGGACGGCTTTCCACAGTCCGACGGCTATGGTTCGAATCCGTGCGACACGCCGGACCTTAACATTCGAACATGTCTTCGGTGTGGCGTAGTCTCCTTCACAGCGGTGGATGACAACGAGAAGTGCACCATACAACTCACCGGGGACGCAATGTCCGCGGTGAAACGTACAGTTCGATTCGTTGGACCAAGCCACTGAAACCAGCCTTGTCGCAGGTCGCGAACACCTTGCAGGATCGGTGCTCTCGACGAAGCGGCAGCCTATAGGCGCACCACCTCGACGCTAGAAGGAGCACCACAATGCCATCAGTTGCAGATCGCGAAAAGTCCCTGGAGACCGCTCTCGCCCAGATCGACCGCCAGTTCGGTAAGGGCTCTGTGATGCGCCTCGGCAGTGACGAGCGGGCTCCTGTCGCGGTGATCCCGACCGGTTCGATTGCCCTGGATGTCGCCCTCGGCATTGGCGGGTTGCCACGTGGGCGCATCGTGGAGATCTACGGGCCGGAGTCCTCGGGTAAAACCACCCTCACACTCCACGCCATCGCAAACGCGCAGAAGGCCGGGGGAATCGCCGCCTTCATCGATGCGGAACACGCCCTCGACCCGGAGTATGCCAAAGCGCTCGGCGTCGATATCGACGCCCTTCTCGTGTCCCAGCCCGATACCGGTGAGCAGGCCCTCGAGATCGCCGACATGCTCATCCGTTCCGGTTCGATCGACCTTGTCGTGATCGACTCCGTCGCCGCCCTCGTACCTCGTGCCGAGATCGAGGGGGAGATGGGCGATTCGCACGTTGGCCTCCAGGCCAGGCTCATGTCCCAGGCCCTTCGCAAGCTCACCGGTGGGCTGAGCCAGACCAACACCACCATGATCTTCATCAATCAACTACGCGAAAAGATCGGGGTGTTCTTCGGCTCGCCCGAGACCACCGCGGGGGGCAAGGCGCTCAAGTTCTATGCTTCCGTGCGTCTCGACATCCGTCGCATCGAGACTCTCAAGGAGGGAACTGATGCGGTCGGCAACCGCACCCGGGTCAAGGTCGTGAAGAACAAGATGGCACCGCCGTTCAAGCAGGCCGAGTTCGACATTCTCTATGGAACCGGTATCTCCCGCGAGGGCAGCCTCATCGACTTCGGAGTCGAGCATGAGATCGTGCGCAAGTCCGGAGCCTGGTACACCTACGACGGCGACCAGCTCGGACAGGGTAAGGAGAACTCCCGCAAGTACCTGATCGAACACGCGGCCACCGCGAACGAGATCGAGCAGAAGATCAAGACCAAGCTCGGCCTTCTCGTCGATGCGAAGGCCGCGGCGGTCGCGGCGACGCAGGCGAAGGCGGATGCCAATGCCGAACTGGCTGCTGCAAAAGCCGCGGGTACCCTGACCGCGGCCTCCACACCGGTGAAAGGTTCGCGCTCTAGCGCAGCGGAAGCCAAGGCGGCGGCCAACTCCGGCCTCGCGGGACTCGACGACCGCACTGCGATCGGCGCCTAGTCCATGGTCTCCGGTGACGGTCAGAAACTTGCCAGGGTCAGCTATCTGCCCGGTGCCACGCCTCCGGCCGCTCAAGAGAAGCCGTCGCCGGAGAGCGAGTCGATCGACGATGCCGGGGTTTCAACTCTTCCTGACTTCGTCGCCTTCTTTGGAGAGGGGTCCGGTGGGGAGTCCACGGATTCCAGACCAGCGGATTCCAGATCAGCGAATTCTAGATCAGCGAATTCCAAATCAGCGGACTCGGCAGCCGGTGGAGGGTCCGCCGATGCGGAACCCTCTGGGCGGGCCAGCATGCGGCGTGAGGTACGCGCCGAGAACGTGAGTATGCACGCGCTCACCCGACGCGGCATGTCGCGCTGGGAGCTCGAGAAGACCCTGCTCTCCCGCGAGCTCGATGGGGAGGTCGTCGAAGCCGAACTCGATCGCCTCGAAGGGGTCGGCCTCCTCGACGACGCCGCTCTTGCCGAGACCTTCGTGCGTACCCAGCACGATCGAAAGGGGCTCGGGCGGGGTGCCATCTCCGCAGAACTGCGACGACGCCATATCGACCAGGAGCATATCGACGCGGCGCTCGAGCAGGTGGACGATGACGAGGAACAGACGCGTGCGACAGAGCTGGCGGTCAAGCGCGCGGGCCAGCTCAGTTCCTATGATCTCGAGACGGCCAAGCGTCGTTTGCACGGGTTTCTGTCTCGCAAGGGCTACTCCTCCGCGATAGTGCGCGCAGCGATCGATGAGGCGCTTTCCCCGCGCTCGAGTGGCGTGCGGTTCCGCTAGTCGAAACAGTCATGGCCTCCAGAAAGTAGAGTCGAGGGACGGGAGACTCAGCACAAGCAGTCCATATCGAGGGCGTCCGGTGGAGGCCAGTCACGGGAGTGGCGAGTTAAGATTGTGGCATCATGACGGTTACCGCTTCCCCAGAGACTGACACAGCACAGAACGCGGCCCCCCGCTCCTATGAGGTGCGTACCTTCGGTTGCCAGATGAACGTGCACGACTCTGAACGGTTGAGTGGTTCACTCGAAGCCGCCGGCTACATCCGGGCCGAAACCGGCAGCGCTGATGTGGTGGTGATCAACACCTGCGCTGTGCGAGAGAACGCTGATAACAAGCTCTACGGCAACCTCGGCTATCTCGCTTCGGTGAAGCAGAAACACGAGGGTATGCAGATCGCCGTCGGCGGTTGCCTCGCTCAAAAAGACAAGAACGTCATTCTCGAGAAGGCACCCTGGGTCGACGTGGTCTTCGGCACGCATAACATGGGCTCGCTGCCCGCGCTACTCGAACGTGCCCGCCACAACGGTGAAGCCCAGCTCGAGATCCTCGAGTCGCTCGACGTCTTTCCGTCCACCCTTCCGACCAGGCGTGAGTCCACTTACTCCGGGTGGGTGTCGATATCGGTCGGATGCAACAACACCTGCACGTTCTGCATCGTGCCCGCTCTCCGGGGCAAGGAGAAGGACCGCCGCCCCGGAGACATCCTCGCCGAGATTCAGGCGATCGTGGACGACGGAGCGATTGAGGTCACCCTGCTCGGCCAGAATGTAAATTCCTACGGCGTCGAATTCGGGGACCGGCAGGCTTTCAGCACGCTGCTTCGCGCGGCTGGCGAGATCCACGGTCTCGAACGCATCCGTTTCACTAGTCCGCACCCGGCAGCGTTCACCGACGATGTCATCGAGGCGATGGCCGAGACCGACTCGGTGATGCCACAGTTGCACATGCCGCTTCAGTCGGGTTCGGATCGCATCCTCAAGCAGATGCGCCGCAGCTACCGATCGGACAAGTTTCTCGGCATCCTCGACCGTGTGCGCGCCCGCATCCCCAATGCAGCGATCTCGACCGACATCATCGTTGGCTTCCCCGGCGAGACCGAGGAGGATTTCCAGGAGACTCTACGGGTAGTCGAAAGTGCACGGTTCTCGACCGCGTTCACGTTCCAGTATTCCATTCGCGAGGGCACTCCGGCGGCCACGATGGACGATCAGGTGCCGAAGGCCGTCGTGCAGGAGCGCTACGAGCGCCTCATCGCACTACAGGACCGCATCTCCTGGGAAGAGAACCAGAAGCTCATCGGTACTGAGGTGCAGGTGCTCGTCGGTGCAGAGGGATCCAAGGATGCTGACACTCATCGACTGTCCGGTCGCGCCGAAGACAGCAGGCTCGTGCACTTCGAAGTGCCGCCGCACAGCGATCTGCCGCGTCCGGGGGATGTCGTCTCCGTACGCGTCTCCGAGGCGAAGCCGTTCTACCTCCTTGCAGACTCCGCCGACGGCTCACCTCTCGTGATTCGTCGCACCAGCGCCGGGGATGCCTGGGATCGTGCCGAGGCAGACTCCTGCGGTATTCCCGTAGCCGTGGGTGCCGCTTCAGCACCGGGCCGCGTGGCACTCGGGCTTCCCACCCTGCGAATCGTGACCGCCCCCGTTGACGACCTGGACGAGGGGCAGCGCTAGCGGCGATGCTCATCGCTATCGTCGGTGCCACCGGAACCGGCAAGTCCGGCCTGTCGCTCGACCTCGCGGAGGTGTTACGGGCCGAGGGGTATGCCGCCGAAATCGTCAACGCCGATGCGATGCAGCTCTACCGCGGCATGGACATCGGTACGGCGAAACTGTCGGTCGACGGGAGGCGCGGTATTCCGCACCACCTTCTTGATGTACTCGATCCGCGGGAGGAGGCCAGCGTCTCCGCCTACCAGAAGGATGCCCGTACCGCGATCCGTGGCATCCTCGATCGCGGCGCTATACCGATCCTCGTTGGAGGATCCGGTCTTTACGTGTCGTCGGTGGTCTACGACTTTCAATTCCCCGCAACCGATGCCGTTATCCGTTCGCGTCTGGAGCAGGAGCTGCTCGACCGAGGCCCCGGGTTGCTCCATCGGGACCTGGCTGCGGTAGACCCGGAGGCGGCGACGGCGATCGGTCCGCACAACGGGCGTCGGCTGGTACGCGCACTCGAGGTCGTTGAGTTGACCGGAAAGCCGTTCGGATCGGGACTGCCCTCCGAGTCCGACTATTGGATGCCGACAGTCTCTCTCGGGCTCGGCACTCCGCGGGAGCTTCTGGTGCAGCGTCTTGACGACCGGGTCGCGGGAATGTGGTTGGACGGCCTCAGGGAGGAGGCGCGATTGCTCCACATCAACGGCCTCGGCGTGACGGCAGCGCGAGCGATCGGCTACGCGCAGGCCATCGACCAGTTGCACGGGGCGATCACCGAGCCCGAGGCGATCGAGCAGACCCGAGTGCTCACCCGCAAATACGCCCGGCGGCAGGTCGGTTGGTTTCGTCGTTATCCCCAGACGACCTGGTTGGACTCGGATGACCCGCGCAGAGTGTCAGTTGCCCGACAGATACTCTTGGACCATGCCTGACCTGCATTTCACCAAGGGCCACGGAACTGGCAACGACTTCGTGTTCTTCGCCGATCCCGACGGCCTGATCGATCTTTCCGCGGCACAGATCGCGGCGATCGCTGACCGTCACGTCGGTGTGGGGGGTGACGGCGTCATCCGCGCGGTTCGCTCCAAGAACCTGCCCGCGGGCACCGCAGCTCTCGCCGAGGACAATGCGGCGGAGTGGTTCATGGACTACCACAATTCCGACGGATCGGTGTCGGAGATGTGTGGCAACGGAATCCGGGTGTTCGCTAAGTTCCTGGTCCAGAACGAGCTGGCAACCCTGGGCACGGGGGAGACCCTCCCGATCGGTACACGAAGTGGGGTGCGCGATGTTCAGCGCAACTCCTCCGGATTCCAGGTGGATCTCGGTCGCTGGTCGCTCGAGGGCGGTGAGCCGCTCGTGCGGGCGAAGAATCTGTCCGTAGCCCGCCCCGGACTCGGCATCACGCTCGGCAACCCGCACGTCGTCGTCGCACTGTCGAGCGACGACGAGCTCGAGAGCGCCGATCTGACTTTCATTCCCGTGCTCGAGCCCGAGGCGACGGAGGGTGCGAACGTCGAATTCGTCGTGCCGATGGATCCGCTCGTGAGGGACGGCGTTGGACGCATCCGTATGCGGGTTCACGAACGCGGCAGCGGAGAAACCCTGTCCTGCGGCACCGGAGCGGCGGCCGCGGCACTCGCGACGCGGCACTGGGCGGGCGCCGGCGCGCCGAACCAGTGGCGCGTCGAGGTGCCGGGTGGCACCCTGGGCGTGCGGATGTGGGCGGCCGAAGACGGCGAGCACGTCTCGCTGAGCGGACCGGCCGAGCTGGTCTTCGAGGGTGATCTCACCTACTGAGCACCCGCGACTGAGCGCCCGCGAGACGCGGAGCCATCGCGACCTAACGCCGTCGCACCCTCAGCACGCGATAACCCTTGTTGGTGGCCGCTCGCGACACCGCGAAGTCGGCGGGAAGCCAGCCTTCGAGCCAGCGATGCAGCGAATCGGAGCCGAGATTGCGCTGCACCACGATCCAGGCGTCCGACTCCGGCTCGAGGCGAGGCAGCCAGAACTCCAGCATTCCGTGGAGTTCGTTCTTTCCGACCCGAATCGGCGGGTTGGACCGGATCGACATGAAAGACAGGTCTGCGGGAACATCTTCCGGGGTCACGGCGTTGATGTTAAAAACGCCGGCGGCTTCCGCATTCCGGCGCACCAGATCGAGGGCGCGGGAGTTCACATCGACCGCCCACACCGTGGCGTGCGGGGACTGAAGGGCGAGGGTGAGGGCTATCGGACCCCAGCCGCATCCGAGGTCGAGCAGATTTCCGCCGGGCGGCGCCGGCGGCGAGTTGGCGAGAAGAACGCGGGTGCCGGCGTCGATTCGTTCGGGACTGAAGATGCCGTTCGACGTCGTCAATTCGTAGATCTGGCCAGCGAGAGCGACCCGGATCTGACGGAACTTGAGCTCACTCTCTGGTAATTCAGAGAAGTAATGCTCGGTAGCCATGAAGAGAAACCTATCGAAATACGAAGAGCTAAGGTTAACCAGATGATTGAACCTGAAACAGCAGGACTCGACGATGACGACGCGGTCAGCCGAGTTCTGGCGAGAGCCGCACACAAGTCGGCCGGCTACACGCTGTTCGGCGACTCAAACGGCATGAATGGCAGCGCGCAGGCTCTGCAGGCTCGCGGTGTCGAATCGAACTCCGACGGCGACCAGTTCGACCGAGAAGACCGCCAGGCGCTTCGACGTGTCGCCGGACTTTCCACCGAACTGGAAGACGTCACGGAGGTCGAATACCGGCAGCTTCGCATCGAGCGTGTCGTGCTCATCGGCATCTACAGCCAGGGCAACACCGAAGAGGCCGAGAACTCCATGCGCGAGCTGTTTGCGCTGGCCGAGACGGCCGGAGCCACCGTGCTCGACGGCCTTCTGCAGCGCCGAGCGACGCCCGATCCCAGCACGTTTTTCGGTAAGGGCAAAGCGATCGAGCTTCGGGATGTTGTTGCCAGCGTCGGCGCGGACACCGTGATCGTCGACAGCGAACTCGCGCCGAGCCAGCGGCGTGCCCTCGAGGATGTCGTCAAAGTGAAGGTCATCGACCGAACGGCAGTAATCCTCGATATCTTCAGCCAGCATGCCAAAAGCCGTGAGGGCAAGGCGCAGGTAGAACTCGCCCAACTCGAGTATCTCCTTCCCCGCCTTCGAGGCTGGGGCGAATCGATGTCCCGCCAGGCCGGTGGCCAAGTGGGCGCCGGCAACGGTATGGGAAGCCGTGGTCCGGGTGAGACGAAGATCGAGCTCGACCGCCGCCGCATCCACACCCGCATGTCCCGGCTCAAGAAGCAGATTCTCGCATTCAAGCCGGCCCGTGAGGCGAACCGTGCGAACCGCAACCGCAACTCCGTGCCATCCGTCGCAATCGCCGGTTATACCAACGCAGGTAAGTCGTCATTGCTCAATCGCATCACCCGAGCCGGAGCGCTCGTGGAGAACGCGTTGTTCGCGACGCTCGACACAGCCGTGCGCAAGAATGAGACCGAAGAGGGCCAGGCCTACACCCTCACTGACACCGTCGGCTTCGTGCGCAACCTGCCCCACCAGCTGGTGGAGGCGTTCCGGTCGACCTTCGAGGAAATCGCCGATTCGGATGTCATCCTCCATATCGTCGACGGGTCGCACCCCGATCCGGGCAGCCAGCTTGCCACCGTGCGGGACGTGATCGGCGAGGTCGAGGCGCGGCACATCCCGGAGATCGTGGTGTTCAACAAGAGCGATCTCCTCGACGACAACCAGCGACTGGTGCTCCGAGGGCTGGAGCCGAAAGCGATCTTTGCATCGGCCCGCACCGGAGAGGGCATCGAAGAGATCCTCGCAGCCATTGCCCGCACGCTGCCCGCACCATCCATCGAACTCGACCTGCTGGTGCCCTACGACCGGGGTGATGTGATCTCGTCCCTGCATGATCACGCTCGAATCGTGTCGACGGAGTATGAGGAGGGCGGCACGCGTGTCGCCGTGCTCGTCACGGAGGAATATGCGGCAGGCCTGCGTCCCTTCGCGGCGGTCCTGCCCTCGGCCGTCGTCTGATTGCGTAACACTCCTCGTTTCGAGAGTGAGGTCTTGCTAGTCTCGTAGGACGGGGCTCGTCACAGTTACGAGCCTCGGAGCGACAGCCGAGCCCGGCATCCGCCCACAGGAGCCGATCGGCTCCGCATCCGTACGTGACGACGATGCAGTGGGCCCTCGGGTCTCCGTGCGGTCGTCCTGACTCCCGAGGAACAGACCGTGGCCGCTTTCGACAGTTCAGGCGGAAACCCCATGACTGGCGCGCGCATTCCGTTCTCGTTCGAGCTGTTCCCGCCTCGAAACGAGGCGGCAGCGCATACCCTCTGGGACACGATCCAGCAGCTGGCGGCTGTGGGTCCCGAGTTCATGTCGGTCACTTACGGGGCAAACGGATCGTCGCGCGAGAGTTCGCTCGAGGTGTTGCGCTACATCCTCGAGAAGACTTCCGTGCACCCTCTCGCGCATCTCACCTGTGTGGGCTCGTCCCATTTCGAAGCTAATCGCCTGGTGCGGGAATTCCTCGACGCGGGGATCACGAGCTTCCTTGCCCTCCGCGGTGACCCCCCGCACGGAGCGGTCGAGGGGGACCACTTCCTCGGAGACCTCGGGAGCGCCTCGGAAATGGTGCAACTCATCCATCGGGTGCAGACCGAACGCGCCCAGTACGCGACCCTGCCGTCGCGCAGTGCCTCCGGTGGCGGGGCGATCCCCTCCACCCGCCAGAAAGTCAGGGTGGCCGTCGCCGCCTTCCCCAACGGGCATCCACGTTCGAAGAGGTCGAACCAGGACATCGACACCCTGCTCGCCAAGCAGGTCTCGGGCGCGACCGTTGCGATCACGCAGCTCTTCTTCCACGCCGAGGACTACCTGGGATTCGTCGACGAGGCGCGCACCGCGGGAGTGACGATCCCCATCCTGCCGGGACTGATGCCGGCCACGACGTCGACTCGACTCGAACGCATCCTCGAGCTCACCGGTGAGCGCCGACCTGAAGAACTGTCTCGGCGACTGCACGCCTCCGACTCGGCAGACGAGCAGGAGGCGATGGGAGTCGAGCACGCCGTCTCGCTCTCTCTCGAGATTCTCGCCGGGGGAGCGCCGGGGCTTCACCTCTACACTTTCAACCAGCGCCGAGCCGCACTGGCCGTTCTCGACGGAGTCGGTCTCATCGACGGGCTGACCTCACCAGAATCATCCAACCTCAAGGAATCCGTATGACGATCCCCTCATTCCCCACTGGCAGCATCCTGGGTTACCCCAGGATCGGCCGTCGCCGCGAGCTCAAGAAGGCCGTCGAGTCGTTCTGGGCGGGTAGGATCACGGCCGACGAACTCGAGGAGACCGCTGCCGAGCTCCGCCGCGTCACGCGGGAGCGACTGGTCTCGCTCGGGCTGGGCCAGACCGACTCGTCCATTCCCGAGGCCTTCTCCTTCTACGACCAGATGCTGGATGCCGCGGTCACGGTCGGTGCCGTCCCCACCCGTTTCGCCTCGCTCGTCGGAGCCGACGGTACCGTCGATCTCGCGGGTTACTTCACGATCGCCCGCGGCGAAGGCAATAACACGCCCGCTGAGATGACCAAGTGGTTCGACTCGAACTACCACTACCTCGTGCCGGAGATCGGTCCGGAGACCGCCTTCCACCTCGCCTCCGACCGCCTCATCCGCGAGGTCGCCGAGGCCACCACGAGCGGATTCCGCACGCGCCCGGTGATCGTCGGCCCGGTGACGTTCCTGCTGCTCAGCAAGCCGAGTCAGGATGCCCCGGAGGGCTACCAGCCGCTCGATCGCCTCGATGACCTTCTGCCGGTCTACGCCGAACTGCTTGCCGCACTCACCGCCGTCGGCGCCGAGTGGGTGCAGCTGGATGAGCCCGCTCTCGTGAGCGAGAGCATCGAAGTGCCCCGCGACCTAGTGCTGGCCGCCACCGCGCGTGCCTATGACGCCCTTGGAGCCGTCGCCGTGCGCCCGCAGATCTTCGTTGCCGCGCCCTATGGCAGCCTGGATGACGCACTCCCGGTGCTCGACTCGAGCCCGATCGAGGCGATCGGGGTCGACCTGGTCAAGGGATCCATCCCGGCGGGGTTCCACACCGAGAAGACCCTCGTCGGTGGAGTCATCGATGGGCACAATATTTGGCGCGGAGACCTCGCCGCCGCTTTCGGCACGCTCGAGTCGTTGAAGGCGATGTCGTCAAGCGTGGCGGTCACCTCCTCCACCAGCCTCTTCCACACCCCGCACGACGTGGCAGACGAGCCATCCCTCGACGAGCGCCTGAAGAGCTGGCTGGCCTTTGCCGACCAGAAGGTCGCGCAGATTGCGACTCTGGCGAGGGGACTCACCGACGGCGCATCCGCTATCCAGGGCGAACTGGATGCCGCTTCCGCCGCTCTCGCCGACCGCCGAGTCGCTCCCGGCGTGCGCGACGGACACGCGCGCGCTCGCGCGGCTGCCCTGACCGAGGCGGACTTCAGGCGCGGCGATTATGCCGAGCGCGTGGCCGCCCAGGATGCCGCGCTCACCCTGCCATTTCTGCCGACGACGACGATCGGTTCGTTTCCGCAGACCGGTGACATCCGTAAGGCCCGTGCGGCACACGCAAAGGGTGAGATCAGCGAGAACGAGTACATCGACTTTCTCAAGGCGGAGATCAAGAGCGTCGTCGAGCTGCAGGAAGAGATCGGCATCGACGTGATTGTTCACGGCGAGCCCGAGCGCAACGACATGGTGCAGTATTTCGCCGAGCACCTCGACGGCTTCGCGGTGACACAGAACGGCTGGGTTCAGTCCTATGGCAGCCGGTGTACGCGTCCGTCGATCCTCTGGGGGGATGTAGCGCGCGAGGCACCCATCACCGTCGAGTGGTCGGCCTACACGCAGAGCCTCACCCAGAAGCCGGTCAAGGGCATGCTCACCGGCCCGGTCACCATCCTGGCCTGGAGTTTCGTGCGCGACGACCAGCCGCTCGGCGAGACGGCCAACCAGGTCGCGCTCGCCCTTCGCGACGAGATCGAGGACCTCGAGGCGGCGGGAATCGGTATCATCCAGGTCGACGAGCCGGCGCTTCGTGAGCTGCTGCCGCTCAAAAAGGCTGCCCAGGCCGCCTACCTCGACTGGTCGGTGCGGTCGTTCCGCCTCGCCACCGCGGGCGTTGCCCCGCGGACCCAGATCCACACGCACCTCTGTTACTCGGAGTTCGGCGCGGTGATCGAGGCCATCGATAACCTGGATGCGGACGTCACCTCGATCGAGGCCGCCCGGTCGAAGATGGAGGTTGTTCCCGACATCCAGCGCAGCGGTTTCGGCCGGGGTATCGGCCCGGGCGTCTACGACATCCATTCCCCACGAGTGCCGTCCGTGGAGGAGGTGACCGATCTCATCGAGATCGCGCTCGGATCGATCCCGAATCGCCAGGTGTGGGTGAACCCGGACTGCGGACTCAAAACCCGCGGCTACGATGAAACCGTAGCATCCCTCACGAACGTGGTCGCAGCGACACGCGCGGTGCGCGAGCGGGTGCACGCGCACTAGCTGTTGTCCGTTACCTGAGCGAGTGCAGTCGTTATCCGGGCCAGTTCGGGCACTCGGGGCCGGCACGCCGGCACTCTCTGTCCGCAATGGCCCGGGTTGCGCGAGGCCGGGTTGGATGAGCCGCGGCCGGAGTTTTACCGAGCGCCAGGGCTAGTGTGAGCGGATGCCGTTCACCCCGAGTCACATCGCTGCGATCCTGCCGTTCGCGCGGTCCCCGCTCGCTCCGGCAGCACTCGTGATCGGCAGTATGGTTCCGGATCTCCCGTATTTCCTTCCGCTTGAGATCCCACGCCAGCTGACGCACTCGATCCCGGGCGTGCCACTGGCCGATCTGCCCATGGGAATCATCGTATTCGCGCTGTGGGTTCTCGTCTTTCGAGCTCCCATTGTGGACTTCGCGCCCGAATGGGTGCGCGCCCGATTTCGACTACCAAAGGGTGGAATCCGCCGGCCCTCACTGCGCCTTGTGGCGGTGATCATGGTCTCGTTGCTCGTCGGCATCGCCACGCACCTCGTGTGGGATGCCTTCACTCATGCGGATGGTTGGGTTGTGTTGAACGTCGCCACGCTTCGTGCACAGCTCGGACCATTCACGGCCTATCGGTGGGCTCAGTACGCCAGCAGTATTGGCGGACTCATCATCCTTGGGATCTGGGCCACGGGCTGGGTGCGACGCACACCGGCGGACGAGTCGCTGGCATCCGGTGCGCTGCCAACCAAACTCGGCCCGCGGGTGCGCGTCAGTGTCTGGATAATTCTGGTAGTGGTGCTGGTGGGCGTCGCAATGGCCATCTGGGTCGGCCGGGTCACCGCTGGGGCTGGCCTCTTCAACGAAAACGTGCTCTACCGGACGGCCACGGTCTCGATCGGTTGCGTCGGAGTTCTGGCC
This sequence comes from Lacisediminihabitans sp., assembly GCA_046597035.1. Lineage (GTDB taxonomy): Bacteria > Actinomycetota > Actinomycetes > Actinomycetales > Microbacteriaceae > Lacisediminihabitans. The sequence continues at coordinate 15,160 of JBKJLH010000199.1, read as the reverse complement.
GTGACCGCGTGCCTCGGGTGGTACGTGTTCCCCCGGAAAAGTGTGCTCCAGAAAAACACGCCCGAGAAAAATGCGCCCGGGAAGAGCGTTCCCGAGGAGGGTCTGCCCGAGAAGGGTCTTCCTCAGACCGAGCGCAGCACTGCGACGACCTTGCCGAGCAACTCGGCGTAGTCCCCGAGGATCGGCGCGAACGCACTGTTGCGGGGCAGAAGCCAGGTGTGGCCATCGCGCTGCTGAAACACCTTGACGGTCGCCTCCTCATCGAGCATGGCGGCGACGATGTCACCGTTCTCGGCTGTCTTTTGCTGGCGCACCACGATCCAGTCACCGTCGCAGATTGCCGCGTCGATCATCGAATCCCCGACGACCTTGAGCATGAATAGTTCACCCTTGCCCACGAGTTGACGGGGGAGTGGGAACACCTCGTCCACCATCTCCTCTGCCGTGATGGGGATGCCAGCGGCAATGCGACCCACGAGCGGAACCATGGCCGCGTCTCCGATCGGCGTCGGATTATCGGAAACGACTGCGCCCCCCTCCTGCTGGATCTCAATGAGCACCTCGAGAGCGCGCGGTCGATTGGGATCGCGGCGTAGGTAGCCACTGAGTTCGAGCTGGTTGAGCTGGTGGGTGACGCTCGATAGGGAGGAGAGGCCGACGGCATCCCCGATCTCGCGCATGCTCGGTGGATAGCCGCGGGATGCCACGGCGCGCTGAATGAAGTCGAGGATGGCGAGCTGCTTATCACTGAGGCTCTTGCGGCGGCGCGTGCCCGGTTTCTCCTGCAAGGGGCCGGCCTCACGCAGTCCGCGTGTCGCCGGGCCGGTCTCGCCTGAATCCATCTCGCTCATGTCACTCCTGTTATGGGGGAACTGTCTGTTCTCGGCACCGTCTCTTGACCGCTACCTGTGGGGCGCAGTTACACCAATGTCAGTGGCTGCTGATTGTCTGGCCTCCAGACAATCGAAACTGTATCCGCGTTTCCCCCTCGAAACAAACACCTGTTCGAGTGTGTTGCGAATCAAATGGCAAGAAAGTCGAAGATCATGCTTGAATTTAACGCAAATCGAATGTATGTTCGGAACAAAGCTTCGTATCCGGCACTCCCGGCCGAGTGCCGGATACGAAAATCCAATCGGCCAGCTCTCCACCGACATGGGGCAAGAGTGCACAGCGGGCGATGACAGCACAAAGACAGCCGTATGAACCGGCACAGCGAAGACAGCACAGCGAAAACAGCGCAACAACAACAGCGCAACAGCGCACCAGCAGCGCAGCAGCAACAGCAACAGTGCAACAGCAACACATCAAGGAGGTGGCGTAACAATGAGTACAGCGATCATGAGCAGCCAAGCGCGGATGAACAATCTGACGCAGCTGAGCATCGTAGGTCCCACTGCACTGCGCACTTCGCGACTTCGCATCACTGGCCGTGGCTACGCGCTATTGACGCTGCTCATCGCGGCCCCGCTCGTGATCGCCGCGTTCGGATTTGCCGTGAACGGTGGAGGTGCGGCAGCCGGGGCGGATGTCTCGTCGGTCGCATTCCAGCACGTCACCGTCCAGCCGGGGGAGAGCCTTTGGCAGCTGGCTGGCGAGATCGCCCCGTCATCGGACCCGCGAGACGTCGTCTCGGATATCGTGCAGCTCAACCAGCTGGGCAACGGCACGATTCAGCCTGGCCAGAGCCTGGCAGTGCCACTCAAGTATTCCCATTGATCGGCTGCGACTGCATCAATCGTCTGCGACTGCATAAAGCGTCTGCGACTGCATAAAGCGTCTGCGACTGTGTTAAGTGGCGTGCCTGTGCCGAACAGCTGTGCTTTGAGAAACACGCCCCCTGTCAACGGACAGAGCGTGCACCCGTAGCATTGTTACGTGGTTTCCCTCGACGATCTTCCCATCCGTGACAACCTGCGCGGCCTGAGCCCGTATGGCGCACCGCAGGAGCAAGTGCGCATCCGCCTGAATGTCAACGAGAACACCCACCCGATCCCCGAGGCCGTGGCAACGGATATCGTGACCGCCCTCGCCGCTGCTGTGCTCGGGGTGAATCGATACCCCGATCGTGAGTTCACGGAACTCCGCGACAGTCTGGCCGGCTACCTCGGATCCGGACTGGCACGGGAGAACATCTGGGCTGCAAATGGCTCTAACGAGGTGCTGCAGCAGATTCTCCAAGCCTTCGGGGGCCCCGGTCGAAGCGTGCTCGGATTCCCCCCGACCTACTCGATGCACTCGATCATCGCCTCGGGAACGGGCACGGCCTGGATCGCCGGGGAGCGTGACGATGATTTCGAAATCTCTCCGCAGACGGCCGTCGAGTGGATCAAGAAGACCACCCCGGACATCGTGTTCTTCTGCTCGCCCAACAATCCCACCGGAACGCCGCTGTCGCTGGAGACGATCACCGCGGGGTATGACGCGACCGACGGCATCGTTGTGGTCGACGAGGCCTATGCGGAGTTCGCCCCCGCGGAGCTGCCGACCGCGCTCACCCTCTTGGAGGGGCGCGAGCGGCTGATCGTCTCGCGCACCATGAGCAAGGCCTTCGCTTTCGCCGGCGCCAGGCTGGGCTACCTCGCGGCGGATCCGGCCATCACCGACGCCCTCCGTCTCGTGCGGCTTCCCTATCACCTCTCCGCCCTGACCCAGGCAGCGGCAATTGCTGCTCTCGCTCACAGTGGCGAGATGCTTGCGATGGTGGACGACATCAAGGCCCAGAGGGACCGTCTGCTCGAGGAACTTCCTCGGCTCGGCTACCCGGTGTGGCGCAGCTGGTCGAACTTCGTGCTGTTCGGGGGAGTTGAGGATCCGCACGGGGTGTTCGAGGCGCTGCTCGAGCAGGACATCATCATCCGCGATATCGGAATCCCCAACCACCTGCGGGTCACGGCGGGCACAGCGGCGGAGACCACGGCATTCCTCGAAGCGCTCGGCGCACTCGATGCCACCAATAGCAGCGCGGATGGCGGCACGAACGCTCTCGGTAGGATTGGCGCATGACCCCTCAGCGCGTCGCACACCTCCAGCGTGAGACAAGCGAGTCGAGCATCGACCTGTCGCTCGACCTCGACGGCACCGGCGCATCCGACATCCAGACCTCGGTGCCGTTCTACGATCACCTGCTCACCGCGTTCTCGAAGCATTCGCTCATCGACCTCACGGTGAAGGCGAGCGGGGATACCGAGATCGACGTGCACCACACCGTCGAGGACATCGGCATCGTTCTGGGTAAAGCCATCAAGGATGCGCTGGGCGACAAGGCGGGGATTGCGCGCTACGGCGACGCTCTCGTGCCCCTCGACGAGGCCCTCGTCCGGGCCGTAGTAGACGTATCGGGGCGCCCGTACCTCGTTCATTCCGGTGAGCCGGCGGGGTTCGAATTCCACCTCATCGGCGGCCACTTCACCGGCTCGATGGTGCGTCACGTCTTCGAGGCCATCACCTTCAACGCCGCACTGACGGTGCACATCACCGTGCTCGGCGGCCGCGATCCGCACCATATCGCCGAAGCGGAATTCAAGTCCTTCGCCCGCGCCCTGCGAACGGCTATCGAGCCGGATGCCCGGGTGACCGGCATCCCATCCACTAAGGGCGCGCTCTGACCATGAGCCGGCCCTCCGTCGTTGTGCTCGACTACGGCAGCGGCAACGTGCACTCGGCCGTGAAGGCACTCGAGGCTGCGGGGGCGGATGTCGACCTGACGGCCGATCGCTCGCGCGTGCTCGCCGCAGACGGGCTCCTCGTGCCCGGAGTGGGGGCGTTCTCCGCGGTGATGGCTGCACTCGATTCGGTCCATGGAGGCGACCTCATCGACCGTCGCCTGGCCGGGGGCAAGCCCGTGCTCGGCATCTGTGTGGGAATGCAGGTGCTGTTCGGCCGTGGAGTCGAACGCGGTGCGGAGACCGAGGGGCTGGACCAGTGGCCCGGGGTGATCACCGAGCTCGACGCGCCGATCCTCCCGCACATGGGATGGAACACCCTCGAGGCACCGACGGATTCCGTGCTGTTCGACGGCATCGCCGACGAACGGTTCTACTTCGTGCATTCTTACGCCGCGACCGAGTGGACCCTCGAGGTGATGCCGCCATTCCCGGAGCCGAGGCTCACCTGGGCGGAGCACGGCCAGCGGTTTCTCGCCGCGGTTGAAAATGGCCCTCTGAGTGCCACCCAGTTTCACCCCGAGAAGTCGGGGGAGCCGGGAATCCGGTTGCTCTCGAACTGGCTCGAATCCCTCTAGCGCCCCTCCCGAAGAGAAAAGATCCGATGAGCGACCTCCCCTCCACTCCCCCGCTCGTGCTGCTCCCCGCGATCGACGTCGCCGACGGCCAGGCCGTGCGACTCACCCAGGGCGCGGTCGGCAGCGAGACGAGTTACGGCGACCCGGTGGATGCCGCCGCCGACTGGACCTCGCAGGGTGCCGAATGGATCCACCTCGTGGACCTCGATGCGGCATTCGGTCGAGGTAACAATCACGATGTGATCCGTTCGGTGATCAGGCGTGTCGGTGCGGATGCCCTCATCGAACTGTCCGGCGGCATTCGCGATGACGCGAGTCTCGAAGCGGCCCTCGACACCGGTGCAAAGCGCATCAACCTCGGCACCGCGGCGCTGGAGAATCCGGAATGGACCGCGCGGGTGGTCGCCAAGTTCGGTGATCTCATCGCGGTGGGACTGGATGTGCGCGGCACAACTCTGGCGGCGCGCGGCTGGACCAAGGACGGCGGCGATCTGTTCGAGGTGCTCGACCGCCTCGAAGCTGCCGGGTGCGCGCGCTACGTCGTGACGGATGTCACTAAGGATGGCACGCTCCAGGGTCCGAACCTCGAGTTGCTGCGCTCGGTCGCCGAACGCACCGACCGGCCGGTCGTGGCATCCGGCGGCATCTCGAACCTCGACGATATCGCGGCCCTTCGCGCCCTCGTGCCACTCGGTATCGAGGGAGCGATAGTGGGCAAAGCGCTGTACGCCAAGGCCTTCACGCTCGCCGAGGCGCTCTCGGTCGCGTCCAACTGAGCGCGTCGAGCAGCCCCGTGTCCGATTCCGCCGGCGTGCCCTGGGAGGGGCGGCGGTTCGAGCACGGTCCGGCGTCGGATGACGACGGCTCGGCACCTGCCGCGCTGGCACTCGCTCTCCAGCAGTTCGGCGCCGGAGAAATCGGAGAGGCCCAGGTCGTCGATGCCATTCGCGACTCGCGCCTGTTGATCCCGCTCGTCGCCCACCTCGCTGAAGCGGAAATCGGCCAGCACGGGCACACAGTCGACAAGAGTGCGGAGCTCTCGATCGTGACGGTGGCCGCACCCGATGGCCGCAACGTGATGCCCGTCTTCAGCTCTGTCGACACGATGCAACGCTGGAAACCACTGGCACGTCCGGTGCCGGCGGAGGGAGTGCGGGTGGCTCTCGCCGCCGCGAGCGAGGGCACGGAACTCGTGGTGCTCGACCCGACCTCACCGACCGAGTTCGCGATCCGTCGTCCCGCGCTCTGGGCGATCGCGCAGTCTCAGCCGTGGGTGCCGAGCTACCTCGACGCCGGTGTCCTCGATGAATTCCGGGCCTCCATCGACGGCGAACCCGCCGTGATGTCCGTGAGTCTAGAACCCGGGGACCCGGATGCCCGGCTCGCCGGCCCCGAACTCGTGGTGAACCTCGCGCTCGTTCCCGGCCTCGATCGTGCCGAGCTCGATGCATTACTCGCGCGGTTGCAGGCACGCTGGACGTCGAGCGAACCGATTACCTCGCGGGTGGACTCGCTTGCGGTGCGACTCGGCACGGCAGGGGCATGAGATGGTTCCAACTGGGGCGACCGTGGCACGGTTTTCGGCGTCGAGCCACTGATAAGCTGCAACCCCGTGGTGAACAAACAAAACGTGGACACAACCAAGCACATTTTCGTTACGGGTGGGGTCGTTTCGAGTCTCGGTAAGGGACTCACGGCCGCAAGTCTCGGCAACCTCCTCACCGCTCGCGGACTCCGCGTCGTCATGCAAAAGCTCGACCCCTATCTCAATGTGGATCCGGGCACCATGAACCCGTTCCAGCACGGCGAGGTCTTCGTCACCGATGATGGGGCGGAAACCGACCTCGACATCGGGCACTACGAGCGCTTCCTCGACATCAACCTCAACCAGGCCGCAAACGTCACGACCGGCCAGATCTACTCGACCGTCATCGCCAAAGAGCGCCGCGGCGAGTACCTCGGCGACACGGTTCAGGTCATCCCGCATATCACCGATGAAATCAAGCGGCGGATGAGGCTCCAGGCGAGCGAAACCGGCTATATGGGAACCGGGACGCCCGACGTCATCATCACCGAGGTCGGTGGCACCGTCGGTGACATCGAGTCCCTGCCCTTTATCGAGGCCGCCCGCCAGATTCGTCACGAACTGGGCCGCAGCAATGTGTTCTTCGTTCACGTTTCGCTCGTGCCCTATCTCGGTGCATCGGGGGAGCAGAAGACCAAGCCCACCCAGCACTCCGTCGCCGCGCTCCGGTCGATCGGGATCCAGCCGGATGCCCTGGTGCTGCGCTCCGACCGCCCGGTCTCCGAGTCCAACAAGCGCAAGATCGCCCTGATGTGCGACGTCGACGAGCAGGCCGTCGTCAATGCGATCGACGTGTCCTCGATCTACGACATCCCCACCATGTTGCACGACCAGGGTCTGGACGCGTACATCATCGACCATTTCGGGCTCGAGGCTGACGAGGTGGACTGGTCGGGATGGAAAGACCTGCTCACCGCGGTGCACCAGCCGAAACACGAGGTCACGATCGGGCTCGTCGGCAAGTACATCGACCTGCCCGACGCCTATCTGTCCGTGACCGAGGCATTGCGGGCCGGCGGTTTCGCCCAGCAGACGAAGGTCCTCATCCGTTGGATCCCCTCTGATGAGTGCGACACGCCCGACGGCGCTGCGAGACTGCTGTCGGATGTCGACGGCATCTGCGTTCCCGGAGGTTTCGGAGTGCGTGGTATCGAGGGCAAGCTCGGGGCGCTCAAGTTCGCGCGAGAGAACGGTATCCCGGTGCTGGGGCTCTGCCTCGGACTGCAGTGCATGGTGATCGAGTACGCGCGCAACGTGGTGGGGCTCAGAGGGGCATCCTCCTCGGAGTTCGACCCGGAGACCGAGTTTCCGGTGATCGCGACCATGGCGGAGCAGGTAGAGATCATCGCCGGGGGAGACCTCGGCGGCACGATGCGCCTTGGACTTTATCCGGCGGATCTCGCCGAGGGATCGACGGTCGCCGGTGTGTACGGATCGGGCCGGGTCGAGGAGCGTCACCGTCACCGCTACGAGGTCAACAACGCCTACCGTGCGGAGATCGCGGCGGCGGGGCTCGACTTCTCCGGTGTCTCGCCGGACGGCCATCTCGTGGAGTTCGTCGAGCTCCCGCGCGACGTGCATCCCTATTACGTCGGCACGCAGGCCCATCCGGAGCTACGATCGCGCCCCAACCGGGCTCATCCACTGTTCCAGGGCCTCGTCGCCGCAGCGCTCGAGCGCCAGGAAGCCACCCGCTTGTTCACCGTGCAGGACGAGTGAGCGTGGCCGAGCCGCTCGCCGACGAGGTCTTTCCCGTCACGCTGGTTTCCAGCGACGTCGTCTATGCGGGAATCGTCTGGGACATCCGTCGTGATGTCTTCGAATACGGAGACGCGGTGCCGGTCAGAACGATCACTCGGGAGTACGTCGATCACACCGGCGCGGTCGCGATCCTGGCCCTCGACGACGAAGATCGAGTGCTGCTGATCCGCCAGTACCGCCATGCCATCGGCACGCGGGAATGGGAGATCCCGGCGGGACTTCTCGACATCGACGGGGAACCACCGGTGATCGGTGCGCAGCGCGAACTCGCCGAAGAAGCGGATGTCGTGGGGACGCGGTGGAATCTGCTGAGTGACTTCTACTCCACGCCCGGCGGCAGTAACGAGGCGATTCGCATCTATCTCGCCCGCGGACTGAGTGACGCCCATACCGCCTTCGAACGCACCGACGAAGAATCCGACATCGAGAAGCGCTGGGTGCCGCTGGATGAGGTCGTCGCCGCGGTGCTCGACCGCACGGTCGGCAATTCGATCCTCTCCATCGCCGTGCTCACGGCCCACGTGTCGCGAGCGGCAGGCTGGGCGAGCCTGGGGGCTGCCGACGCACCGTGGCCGCGCCATCCGAAGCTCCGTGGCCGTGACTGAGAGCACTCCGCTGGAGCGGTCCGTCGACCGGTATCTCCGGCACGTCTCGATCGAGCGTGGGCTGTCGACGAACACAGTTGCCGCCTACCGGAGAGACCTCGCGGCGTATCTTGCGCTGCTGCACACCCGGGAGGTCATGACTCCGGAGGGCATCTCTCTCGCCGACGTCTCGGCCTTCGCGCAACACCTGCGCATCCGCAGCGAGAAACCGCTCACGGCATCCTCGATGGCGCGGATGCTGTCGTCGGTGCGCAGCCTGCATCGTTTTCTGCTCGACGAGGGTCTGGTGGAGGCGGATGTCGCGGCCGAGGTGACCCCGCCGAAGCTCGCAAGCCGCCTACCGAAGGCCATCACGATCGAGCAGATGACCGCGGTACTCGATGCCGCGGCGGGGGACGACCTGCTCTCCCTGCGCGACCGCGCACTGCTCGAACTGCTGTACGCCACCGGTGCTCGCATCTCGGAGGCTGTCGACCTCAATGTGGACGACGTGATCGGCTCGGAGGGGCACAGCGTCGACGTGGTGCGGCTGCTCGGCAAGGGGGGAAAGCAGCGGATTGTGCCGCTGGGCTCCTTTGCCCAGGCCGCGATCGACGCCTACCTCGTGCGGGCGCGACCGCTGCTCTCGACCCGGGGCAGGTCGACCCCGGCGCTGTTCCTCGGCTTCCGCGGGCAGCGGGTATCGCGGCAGAACGCGTGGCTGATCATCCGTGCGCGTGCGGAGCAGGCGCAGCTCGGTTTCGAGATCTCGCCGCACACCTTCCGGCACTCCTTCGCGACGCACCTGCTCGCCGGGGGTGCCGATGTGCGCGTGGTGCAGGAGTTGCTCGGGCACTCTTCCGTCGCCACGACGCAGATCTACACGCTGGTGACAGCGGACACCCTCCGCGACATGTATACGACGGCGCATCCGCGCGCCCGCTGACCTCGTCACCGCAACGGAGGCGCGGACGCGGACAGCCGAGTTGACGGAGCACACCCGGCGTGGCGAGTCTGACTGACCGAGGTACACGCCATCGGTAGAATCGTCACCATCGGCAGCGGCCGGTGACCTGAGGGTAAGGAATGTCGGGATGACAGCGAAGCGGAACAAATCGGCTGAGGAACTCCCCGGTTTCGACCGGGTCGCCACCGGCCCGACCGGGCGTCCGCTCACGTCATTCGTCGAACCTCCCGTGCTGGCCGCCAATGGTCCCGCCCGCATCATCGCCCTCTGTAACCAGAAGGGCGGCGTCGGCAAGACCACGACCGCCATCAGCCTCGGCGCGGCGCTGGCCGGCTACGGACGCCGGGTGCTCGCGATCGACTTCGACCCGCAGGGGGCTTTGTCCGCCGGCCTCGGTGTGCCGTCCCACGAGGGCTCGAACATCTACGACCTCATGCTCGGCACCGTGAAGGATGCCCACCAGGCGATCCGCACGACCTCCACTCCCGGTTTCGACGTGATCCCGGCCAACATCGACCTCTCCGCCGCGGAGGTTCACCTCGTGAACGAAGTGGCCCGTGAGCAGATACTGTCGCGAGTGCTTCGCCAGGTGAGCGGCGAGTACGACGTGATCCTCATCGACTGCCAGCCCTCACTCGGCCTTCTCACCGTCAACGCCCTCACCGCGGCCCACGGCGTGCTCATCCCGCTCGAGTGCGAATTCTTCGCCCTGCGCGGGGTCGCGCTGCTAGTCGAGACCATCGAGAAGGTGAAGGATCGTCTCAATCCCGCGCTTCAGCTCGACGGTATTCTCGCCACCATGTACGACTCGCGTACCCTGCACTCCCGCGAGGTGCTGGAGCGGGTCGTCGAGACCTTCGGAGATCGCGTGTTCGAGACCGTGATTGGGCGCACCGTGAAATTTCCGGATGCGAGCGTCTCCGGTACCCCGATAACCGAGTTCGCGCCCGATCATGCGGCCGCCGTGGCCTACCGCCAGTTGGCCAGAGAGTTGATCGCCCGTGGCGCGATCGCCTGACGTCACGGTCGAACATCCGGAGGTCACCGGCTTCTCGGTGCGCCTCAGCAACTTCAACGGTCCGTTCGACCTTCTTCTCTCGCTCATCGGCAAGCACGAGCTCGATATCACCGAGATCTCGCTCAGCATCGTCACCGGTGAGTTCATCGCCTACCTCAAACAGCTCGACACGGCCACCGAACTCGACCAGGCGAGCGAATTTCTCGTCGTCGCCGCGACCCTGCTCGACCTCAAGGTCGCCGGCCTCCTTCCGCAGGGCGAGCTGGTGGATGCCGAGGACGTCGCGCTGCTCGAAGCCCGCGACCTCCTGTTCGCCCGCTTGCTGCAGTACCGGGCCTTCAAGGAAGTGACGACCTGGTTCTCCGCGCAATTCGATGCCGAGTCCACCCGGCATGTGCGCTCGGTACGCCTGGAGGAGAAGTTCCGCACGCGGACTCCGGAGCTCGTCTGGACCCTCAGCCTCGAGGACTTCGCCGCGCTTGCCGCGCTGGCATTCGCGCCGCGAGAGCTGCCGACCGTCGGGCTCGATCACCTGCATGCGCCGTTGGTCAGCATCCGCGAGCAGGCAGCGTACGTCGTTGCGCTACTCCGTCGAGGAAAACCGATGACATTTCGTCAGCTCATCGCCGGCGTCGAGCAGCAGGGCGTGATCGTGGCGCGCTTCCTTGCGATTCTGGAGCTGTACCGCGGGACATCCCTCGCCTTCGAACAGCTCGAACCGCTGGGGGAGCTCACCGTCCGCTGGACCGCCGAACACTGGTCGGAAGAAAACCTCGCGAGCCTGGGATCAGACTATGGAAATTGACCTGCTGCATGTGACCCCCGAGACCAGCGGCACCGCGCCCGCCCCGATGGATGTCGAGCGCAGCCTCGAGGCGATCCTGATGATCGCCGACGAACCGCAGCCCCTCATCTCCCTCGCCACCGCGCTCGGCGTGCCCGTCGCGGCAGTGCGGCAGTCGATCGAGCGGCTCGTCGCCGATTTCGACGGCAGCGGTGCTGGGGGTGCTGGTACGGGCGGCAGCATCCGTCGCGGCTTCGAGCTTCGCGAGGTGGGCGGTGGATGGCGCATCTACGTGCGCGGCGAATATGACGACGTCGTACGCGACTTCGTGCTCACCCAGAACCCCACCCGTCTCTCGCAGGCCGCCCTCGAAACGCTTGCCGTCATCGCCTACAAGCAGCCGATCGGTCGCGGGGCGATCGCGTCGATCCGAGCCGTCAACGTGGACTCCGTTGTTCGCACGCTGCTCGGTCGCGGACTCATCACCGAGGCCTTCACCGACAGCGAGACCGGGGCCATCCATTACGCCACCACCGACCTGACCCTCGCCCAGCTCGGCATCAACTCGATCGACGAGCTACCGGCGATCTCGCCGCTGCTCTCCGACGGATCGGACGGCTTCGCCGATGTCCTCTGAGGGTCCGCCCACCTCCGCGTCTGACGACGGAGTACGCCTGCAAAAGCTCATGGCAGCCGCTGGCGTGGCCTCGCGACGGGTCTCGGAGAACATGATCGAGGCCGGACGCGTCGAGGTCAACGGCGAGGTCGTCACGGAGCTCGGCCGTCGCGTGCTCGAAACGGATCTCGTCTCGGTCGACGGCGTCGCCATCCAGCTTGACACCTCCCGCCGTTACCTCATGTTGAACAAGCCGGTCGGAATCGTCTCCTCCCTGCAGGATGATCGCGGGCGCCCCGACCTCCAGCGCTTCGTCTCCCGCTTCGACGAGCGGCTTTTCAACGTGGGTCGCCTCGACGCGCAGACCTCCGGCCTGCTGATCCTCACCAACGACGGCGAGCTCGCTCACGTGCTCGCGCATCCGTCGTTCGGGGTGCTGAAGACCTACATCGCGAAGGTCGAGGGCCGGGTGTCTGCGCAGACGGTCGCCGCGCTCACCAGCGGTGTCGCCCTCGAAGACGGCCCGATTGCGGCCGATAAAGCTCGCATCGTCGGCCAGGCTGGCGCCCGCGAGACGATCGTGGAGATCACCCTGCACTCCGGCCGAAACCGTATCGTGCGGCGGATGTTGGAGGAGGTCGGCCACCCGGTCATCGATCTCGTGCGTCGCCAGTTCGGCCCTCTGCACCTCGGATCGCTCGCCGCTGGAGACATCCGCGATCTGACGAAGGCCGAGCTCGGTGCGCTGCTGACGATCTCGCGCGACGCGACATCCGCTGCCGCCGAAGGCGACGCCGAGGAGGCGGACTGATGGCGGTGCGAGCCATCCGCGGGGCGATCCAAATCGACCACGATGACCGCACAGAGGTGCTGCACGCCACCGCCGAGCTCCTCTCGAAGACCCTTCACGCCAACGAGATCGATACGGAGGCTCTGATCTCGGTGATGTTTACCGCGACTCCGGATATCACGAGCGAGTTCCCCGCCCTGGCGGCGCGGGAACTCGGCCTCGGTGATGTACCCCTGATGTGCGCGGTGGAAATGGATGTCGCGGACTCGATGCCGCGCGTCATCCGGCTCATGGCTCTCGTCGAATCGGACACGCCACGCAAATACATCGTGCACACCTACCTTCGGGGTGCGGTGGCGTTGCGGCTCGACCTCGCCCAATAAGAACCAAGCAGTCCGAACAGTAAGTAGAAATACGATGAATGGAAGCCGCATGATCGGCTCGGTGCGTGTCGTCGGCACGGGCCTGCTCGGAGCGAGCGTGGGGCTCGGCCTTCGCGCCCTCGGCGTGGATGTGATCGTGCACGACTCCTCGCCCGCCAATCTGAGCCTGGCCATCGACTACGGTGCCGGACGTGCCGCCCGCGACACCGACAACCCGCGACTCGTGGTCGTGGCGGTGCCACCGGACGTCACCGCGCGGGTGATCGCCGAAGAGCTCGTTGCCTTCCCGGATGCGCTGGTGACGGATGTCTCGAGCGTGAAGGTGGCGGTGCTGGCAGGGGTTCGCGCCGCCACAGCGGGATCGGACCGGGACGACGTCGATCGCTACATCGGCTCGCATCCGCTCGCCGGTCGCGAGCGCGGCGGACCGATCTCGGCCCGCGGCGACCTGTTTCTCGGGAGACCCTGGGTCATCACCCCGCACGACGGGATTCCTGCGGCGCAGGTCGGGGTCATCGAAGATCTTGTGCTCGACCTCGGCGCGGTGCCCGTGATCATGACTGCCGCGCAGCACGACACGAGCGTCGCGCTCGTGAGCCACGTGCCGCAGGTGATCGCCTCACTGCTGGCCCGCCGACTCAGCGGAGGCACGGAATCCGCTCTTTCCCTTTCCGGGCAGGGTCTGCGCGACACCACCCGCATTGCGTCGAGCGACGCCAAGCTGTGGGTGCAGATCCTCGGAGCCAATGCTGTCGCAGTCGCCGCCGTGCTGCGCGAGTACCGTGCCGACCTCGACCGGGCAATTGCCACTCTGGACGCACCGGAGCTGCCCGGCGCCCGGCGAGCGCTCGCCGAACTGCTTGCCGGAGGCAACACCGGGGTGGCCCGCATCCCCGGTAAACACGGCCAGGATCGGCGCTTCAGCCAGATCATCGTGATGGTCGATGACACGCCGGGCGAGCTTGCGCGGCTGTTGACCGAGATTGGACACATTGGAGTGAATATGGAAGACCTGAGACTCGAACATTCGCCGGGGCAGCAGATCGGCCTCGCCGAGATCTCGGTGGTGCCCGAAGCCGAAGCGGGCCTGGTTGCCGACCTCGAGGCTCGCGGCTGGCGGATTGCGCAGGTCAGCGCGTGAGCGCCGCATCCGCTGTGCGTGACGGGCGTGTGGTCGTGGCCATTGACGGTCCGGCCGGAAGTGGCAAGTCGAGCGTGAGCCGGGCATCCGCTCGTGCCCTCGGTTTCGATTACCAGGACAGCGGTGCGGCCTACCGGGCACTCGCGTGGTTTGCTCTGGAGAACGGAGTCGACACCGCGGATGCCGACGCGGTGATCGCGGCGCTTCCCGCGTTCGACTACGAGATCGGCATCGATCCCGACAACTACTTCGTTCGGGTCGGGGCAGTGGATGTCACGGAAGCGATTCGTGATCCCCGCATCTCGGCCGTCGTGAGTGCGGTCGCCCGCGTCCCGGTGGTGCGCGCGTACCTCGTCGACGTCTTCCGCGGGGTCATCGACCGCAGCGAACGTGCGGGAATCATCACCGAGGGACGGGACATCACGACGGTCGTCAGCCCGGACGCTTCCACCCGGATACTGCTCACGGCATCCGAAGAAGCTAGAATAGCGAGGCGCTCCGCTGAGTTACCGTCAGAGGTGGACACGTCCGTTGCCGAAAAGCTGAGTTCTCGAGATGCTCAGGACTCCCGGGTCGTCGACTTCATGAATGCCGCCGAGGGTGTGACCACCCTCGATTCAACAGACCTCGACTTCGACCAGACCGTGCAGGCGGTTGTGGACCTAGTGGCTCGAGTAGGCCGTCCATAATTTTTGTTGGTCGAGTAGGCCGTCCATAATTTTTGTTGGTCGAGTAGGCCGTCCACGGCCGTATCGAGACCCCCCCTAAGGAAAGCCCAATGCCAGACAACAACGACCAAGAGCATGACGAATACGGCGATCTCGATCCCAAGCTGAGCGAAAAGCTCGCGGTGCTCGACGAGTCCGATGCGCTGATGCGCGCCAACGCGCTGCGTGCGGGCCTCGACGACTACAACCTCGACGAAGAAGACCGCGACCTTCTGGAGAGCGCCTCGGATGACCCGGATGCCGTCACCTATCTGCCGGCACTTCCCGTGCTCGCGATCGTCGGCCGGCCCAACGTGGGCAAGTCGGCGCTGGTCAACCGCATCCTCGGCCGCCGTGAGGCCGTCGTGCAGGACACCCCGGGAGTCACCCGTGACCGCGTCACCTACAAGGGTGAGTGGGCCGGACGCAGATTCACCCTCGTCGACACCGGCGGCTGGGAGCCGGATGCCAAGGGCATCAACGCGTCCGTCGCCGCCCAGGCCGAGATCGCCATCGACCTCGGCCTGGGCGGCGTCGGACGCGTTGATGCCCTTGGCAACCGGCTCCCAGCCGCCGGTGTC
>JBKJLH010000010.1:0-2740 GCA_046597035.1 Lacisediminihabitans sp. | reverse complement strand
AGTTGTGTGGGTGAGAGCCCACCGTGGGTTCAAATCCCACCGGTTCCGCCAATAAAAATGCTGGTCAGAAGCGCTATTTCTGTTTAAACAGTAGCCGTTTTGCCCACAATTCAACCGCATCCGGGGTGACTGTCGCTTTCTCTCGCTCCTCCAATTGGTGGAGATGCTGCGGCGGTTTGTTCGGCACGGCGCTCAGATGACACAGTTTGCTTGACTAGTCTCGTAACTAAAGCTGGTGTCGTGGGAGGAGTCCACAGAGGCGCGCGCCGATGACGGTCATCGAGCGGTTAGCGTGTCCATTGTGTTGTTCATCCGGTCCTGTAGGTGTCGGGTGTGACGATTTGGCGATGCCCCATCTCGTTCGCGCCCTAGCATTGGCGCATGGCGGACAACGATTTCCATCCCGAAAGCCTCACCGCGCAAGGTCTGGGGTGGGTGGACGAGTCGACTCGGGCCATCAGCCCGCCGATCCATATGTCGAGCACGTACCTGCGCGACGCAGACAACGGGTACACCTCGGGCCGAGTGTACATTCGCGACCAGAATCCGGCTTTTGATCAGGCAGAGGCGCTTATTACTGAGCTTGAGCACGGTCAGCAGACACTCTTGTTCGCGAGTGGAATGGCGGCAGCCACGGCTGTGTTTCAGGCGCTGCGTCCAGGCGATCACGTCCTTGCACCGAAGGTCATGTACTGGAGCCTGCGCAACTGGCTGACGGGTTTCGCGGTTTCGTGGGGCCTGAATGTCGAATTGATCGACATGACTGACGTCGCGGCTGTACAAGCCGCAATCCGGCCAGGAGTGACAAAACTGGTCTGGGTCGAGACGCCGGCAAACCCGCTGTGGACAATCACTGACATCCGCGTGACCGCCGAGATAGCTCACTCCGCGGGCGCGTTACTTGCTGTTGATTCGACCTCTGCGACCCCGGTGCTCACGCAGCCTCTGCTCCTCGGTGCCGACCTTGTGATGCACTCGGCGACAAAGTACCTCAACGGGCACTCGGACCTCAGCGCCGGATCAATCACCACGCGAATGGACAATGAACACTGGAAGCGTCTGCGGGCAGTGCGCGCCCAGATGGGAGCAACGCTCGGGTCAATGGAATCTTGGCTCTTGTTGCGCGGCATGCGCACCCTTTACTTACGCGTGCGCACCGCAAGTGAGTCGGCTTTGCGAATAGCCGAACACTTCCACGACGACCCGCGAGTGGCCGAAGTTCTCTATCCGGGACTTCCCGACAGCCAAGGTCACGAGGTCGCTCTACGTCAGATGCGTGGTGGGTTTGGTGGGATGCTGTCAATCCGTGTCTCGGGAGGGGAGCTGGCAGCTATCGCGGTCGCGGCGAACACCAAGCTGTGGAAGCGTGCCACTTCTCTCGGGGGAGTCGAGAGCCTAATCGAGCACCGAGCTAGCGCTGAAGGTGCCGGAACACCGGCTCCGCGGGATCTCCTTCGCCTCTCAGTAGGGATCGAACGGGTAGACGATCTCATTGGCGACTTGGACCGTGCGCTCAGCGCAGGGTGATTCGAACAAGCACGTAAGCGGCGTCCGCTCCGATACCCCGAAGATTGGCCATTGCCCGCCAGCTCGTCGCGCTAACGGTTCCGCTTGCGGGCGGCTGATCCGGAAGAAAAGAGGTCCAGAGCGTGCTCTCGCGATGGCGTAACGTACCGCCCGCTCATCGTCCCGCTTACGGGCCGATCCGTCTCGGCCGATGGCATGCTGATGGGATGACCAGTGTTCGCGCCACGAATCCGTTCTCTGTCAGCAGGGCTTTCTCGCTCATGATCAAGAAGGCAATGGCGGCGGCATTGGGCGGAGAGTCTGGCATTACTGGCCCGAGCCTCGAAGTTTTCGCTTCGCAGGTGGGGCTGATCACACCGTGAGCGTCAGCGATTACAACCAGGACGTCCTCGGCAAGCTTCGTGCTTCTGTATTGGTATTCGGGTCAGAAGATATGGACCTTGACCAGATCCAGGCCGAGTTGCAGTCAAGCTTCTCGTTGCTTGAAAACGACGGGAGCGGCGCAGCCGATGTTGTCCGCATGGCTGAAGCCGATATCGAGGAAATTCGGTTCACTCGACTTCTCGGAGAGCAAAGACCTGCCGTGCTCTCTCGGCTGATGAAATTGCTCAAAAGCCTGCCGCGCGACGATACCTCAGACGAAGACCGCCACGCCTAATAGGTTTTCTCGGCGACCCAATGTTGCATTGACGGTTCCGCTGAAGGGCGGCCTTTCTCGCCAAAAAATGGTCTCCAGCGCGCTCTCCTGAGCGCTCGAAAGACGGTCCGGTGGTCGTCCCACCTACGGCCTTACGAGTCGTTGGCGCTGCACAGAGGTCCAGTTCTCAAGTGTCGGCGACACTCCAGCTGATCTGCCAATGAGCAACGGCCAATGCGAACGGTTTTGCTACGACCCCGCGTTACCGAGTTGGTCTGTGACAGCTGCGACAAGCGACTTGCGCGCGCTCGCAGTGTGGAGGACCATCGTGTCCCGTCCCACCTTCGTCCGAGGAAAGCGACCGTACTTTACGTAGAGATCATTCGAGTGGGCAGTGGCCTCCGCCAGAGCGCTGTTCGGTTTGGCCTCCAGGACAAGGAAAACACCCTGGCATAAGTCCTCGGGAATCGTGCGCACAGCGGGCTTCTCTCTCGAGAACGGCTGCCGGACACGGCGGATAATGCGTGCGTAGGAGTACGCGCGGGTCACGAGCTCGTACACGTCGGACTCCCCAAC
>JBKJLH010000186.1:0-43180 GCA_046597035.1 Lacisediminihabitans sp. | reverse complement strand
GTTATCGCGGCTGACCACCGTCGTCAATCACTCGGCCAACGCCCACATTGCCACCGCCGCGGTGGCCGCCACATTGAGCGAATCGATGCCGTGCGCCATCGGAATCTGTACGACGGTGTCGGCGTTAGCGAGCGCTTCCGCCGTGAGACCCTCACCCTCGGCGCCGAGCACCAGTGCGACCCGCTCGGCTGCCACGAAGTCTCGGAGGCTCACCGCATCCGGGCTCAACGCGAGCGCCGCGATGTGGAACCCGGATGCCACGAGCAGCTGTCGCGTGGACGACCAGTCCCCGAGACGCGTCCACGGCACCTGCAGTACCGTGCCCATCGATACCCGAATGGCACGCCGATAGAACGGGTCCGAACACCGCGGAGTGACGAAGACCGCATCCGCCCCGATGGCGGCGACCGAGCGGAAGATGGCCCCGACATTGGTCGGATCCACCACATTCTCGAGGATGATGACCCGCCGGGCGCCCTCGAGCAGTGACGGCACGGATGGGAGTGCCGGCCGATTCATCGCCGCGATCAAGCCGCGGTGCAGCAGGTAACCGGTGAGCTGCTCGAGCAACTCGCTCGGACCGGAGAAGATCGGCACGTCATCGCCCACCAGGGAGCGCGCCTCGTCGACAGTGTTCCCGAGGGCGAGTACGGACCGCGGCCGATGGCCGGCGGCGAGCGCTCGCTGGAGTACCAGCGCAGACTCGGCGATGTAGAGCCCGTGCTCGGTGCCCCGGGCCTTCTTGAGGGCAACATCCGTCTGGTGCGAGTAGTCGACGAGCCGCGGGTCGGAGAGATCCGCGATCTCGACAATGCTCACGGGATGGTCACGCGACGCTCATGCGACCGTGTTCGGCGCGAGCACGTATTTCGTCTCGAGGTACTCGTCGATGCCGACCGCACCGCCCTCGCGCCCGAGACCGGACTGCTTGACCCCGCCGAACGGGGCGGCCGCGTTGGAGACGACTCCCACGTTGAGACCCATCATGCCGGTCTGGATGCTGTCGATCAGCCGCAGTCCGCGCGCCAGGTCACGGGTGAAGGCGTAGCTCACCAAGCCGTACTGGGTGTCGTTGGCCTTGGCAACCGCATCCGCCTCATCGGTGAAGGTCGTGATCGCCAGCACCGGCCCGAAGATCTCCTCGCGCAGGATGTCGCTGCCGGGCGTCACTGCGGTGATCACGGTGGGCGCATAAAAAGTGCCCTGACGGTCGATCGGGCTTCCGCCGGTGAGTACCTGTGCGCCGCGCGAGACCGCGTCCCTCACCAGGTCATCGGCCTTGGTCACAGCGGCCGCGTTGATGAGCGGCCCGATGGAGACTCCGGGCTCCGTACCCCGACCTATTGTCAGGGCATTGACACGATCGGTCACCCGGGCGGCGAACTCTCGCGCGATCGACTCATGCACGATGAACCGGTTCGCGGCCGTGCAAGCCTGCCCGATGTTGCGGAACTTGGCAATCATCGCGCCATCGACCGCGGCATCGAGGTCGGCATCCTCGAACACCAGGAATGGCGCATTGCCGCCGAGCTCCATCGAGGTGCGCAGCACGTTGTCAGCGGCCTGCTTGAGCAGGCGAATGCCCACCGGGGTAGACCCAGTGAAGCTGAGCTTGCGGAGGCGTGCGTCCGCGATGATCGGCGCGGACACCTCACCGGAGGTAGAGGTGGTGATGATGTTGAGTACGCCTTTCGGCAGTCCCGAGTCCTCCAGGAGCTTCGCGAAATACAGGGTGGTGAGGGGCGTGAGCTCGGCGGGCTTGACCACTGCCGTGCAGCCTGCAGCGAGCGCCGGCGCGATCTTACGGGTCGCCATCGCCAGCGGGAAGTTCCACGGGGTGATGAGGAACGACGGCCCCACCGCTAACCGCGTGACGAACATGCGTCCGGTGCCCTCGGGGTTCACTCCGTAGTGGCCCGAGATCCGCACGGCCTCTTCGCTGAACCAGCGCAGAAACTCACCGCCGTAGGTGACTTCGCCGCGTGCCTCCGCGAGCGGTTTGCCCATTTCGAGAGTCATCAGCAGTGCGAAGTCGTCGGCCCGCTCCTGCAATAGGTCGAACGCCCGGCGTAATATTTCGCCGCGCACGCGCGGAGCCGTGGCGGCCCAGGACTCCTGGGCTGCGGCGGCGGCATCCATCGCCCGGGCACCATCCTCGACGGAAGCGTCTGCGATCGTCTTGAGCACGAGGCCGGTCGAGGGATCCACCACTTCGATAGCCCGCCCAGAGGTGGAGAGAACCCACTCTCCCCCGATGAATAGCCGGTCAGGCACCTGGGCAAGCAGTTCGGATTCGGAGATCGCACTCATGAGCCCAGTCTAGTTTTGAGAGGACCCTTCGACCCGCACCCCGGCCGCCCTCAGCCGCTCGAGAGCGAGAGTGGTCGACTCCGCTGCAACCCCCGCGACGAGGTCGCCAAGAACCCGCACGATCCGACCGGTCGCCACCGCGTCGAGCGCGGACGCCAGCACGCAATAGTCCGTGGCGATGCCGACGATGTCGACGGACTCGATGCCGAGATCGTCGAGTCGTTGCCGAAGCGGCTCGCCGTCATCCGTCACCCCCTCGAAGATGGAGTAGGCGGGGCGGCCCTGGCCCTTGCGCACGCCGACAGTCACCGCCGCAGTGTCAAGCGAAGGATGGTAATCGGCCCCGGTCGTGCCGGCCACACAGTGCACCGGCCAGGTAGTGACGTAATCCGGGGCATCCGTCGTGGCGAAGTGACCGCCGTTGTCGTTATCGGCGTCGTGCCAGTCCCGCGAGGCGAACACCTGCTCGTAGCGGTGCGGATGCTGCGCCAGATACCGCGTGATACCCGCGGCTACCGCCGCACCGCCTTCGACCCCGAGCGAACCGCCCTCGGTGAAGTCGTTCTGCACATCGACGATGAAGAGGGCGCGGGTCATGGCATCAATTGTTCGACAGGTTGTTGCCGCAGGTGAAGATGGCGGTGGTGATGGTGTCGAGCGCCGGAATCGTGCGGCTGTTGATGGCCCCGAGCGCGTAGAACGCGAAGGCGAGCGTCGCACCATCCCTAGCGTGCACTACTCCCGCGAGGGCATATTCGGTCTTGATCCACCCGGTCTTGGCGTTGACCGCCCCGCGAGCGACCGCGTTCGCACCGGTGAAGCGGCTCGCGAGGGTACCGGTCTTGCCCGCTATCGGAAGCGCGTCGTAGATGATGTTGAGGTTTTGCTGGCCCGCGGCGATCTTCGCCATCAGCTGCGCCACGAAGGCGGCGGGTACGGCATTGTTGTTGCTGAGTCCTGAGCCGTCACGCACACTCACGCCAGTCGCGGTAAGACCGTATTTGGTGAGCGCCGCCGGGATCACCTGGGCGAGGGAAGCCGAGGACCCGTCGTTGCCCGCGACCTTCGAGGTCTGGCGCGCGAGGTATTCGCCGAGGGCGTTGTCGGAGATCGGCAACATGTACGCGATAAGTGAGCGGACCGGCTGTGATTTCACCTCAGCGAGGAGCGCTGCGCCCGTCGGTGCAGTGCCGGTCGTGATGTGCTCGGAACCGGAGATACCGAGGTCCGCTGCGAACGCGGCTCCCGCATCCGCAATCGGAGTGCTGCTGCGCGGACTGTCCTGGGCCTTTGGATCCGCTCTACCGCCATCGACGGTGAGGGCGGTGACCTCCGGCTGGTAGCCCTCCGACTGTTCGCTACGCTCCCAGGTGGGATCCCAGCTGTCGCTCGGGTCCCAGTAACTCGAATCGAGCACGATGTCGGTAATGGGAACGGCGCTCGCCTGCTGCGCGAGCTTGGCCTTCACCTGGGCGGCGAGATCACTGAGCTTCGGAGCGTTGCGATAGACGCTCTCCTGCCCGTCGGGTAACGCGCTGAGCGTTGGGTCCCCGCCCCCGACGAGAACGACGCTGCCCGGTTTC
This sequence comes from Lacisediminihabitans sp., assembly GCA_046597035.1. GTDB lineage: Bacteria > Actinomycetota > Actinomycetes > Actinomycetales > Microbacteriaceae > Lacisediminihabitans. Next base: position 39,287 of record JBKJLH010000186.1, on the reverse strand, counting down.
GCGCCGGCGTATACCTTCGTGGAGATCTGATAGTCGGGCCCAAGCACGCTGAGAGCTGCCGCGGCAGTGAGGGTCTTGAGCACGCTCGCGGTGCGAGACGGTGTCGCACCATTGCGATCGAAGAGCACCTCGCCGGTGGCGGTGTTGATCACGCTGCCCTGGAAGGTGAGGAGGTTGGGGTCGGATGCCGGCGCGGTGACCGAACAGGTGCGCAAGTGAGTGGCCGCGGCGATCGCAGCAGGTACCGCTCGGGTGGGGGTCGGTGTGGGCGTCACGGTCGGTACCGTCACGGAACCCGCAGTGGAGGCATCCGCTTTCGATGAACCCACGGCGATGCCCGCGACAACCGATCCTGTCGCCAACAGGGCGAATATCACGCCGACCGCGGAGAACAGCCAGGCATTCGGATGCTTCGCGACCAACGCGAAGATGCCTCCGCGAGCAGAAGGCAGGGTGCCGGATGCGTCACTGGCCGGGATCGAGGACAGAACCGTGGTCTGCTGTTCCGCAACCGGAAACACCGACGTCGCCTCCGGCGCCGTGCGCGACTCTTCGAGCTCGCGAGCTTCCCGCCGCGTTCGTGGCTGCGTCGACGGAGGAGTCTCCGACGGAGAAGTCAGGGGGTCGATCGGGGGCTCTGCGGCCTGCGGATCTTGCTGGTCACTCACACCCCCATGATAACCGGGGCTATTCGCCGGGGTATGAGAGCCCGATCTGGGCACGTACGGAATCGAGAGTCTCCATGATCCGCACACTTTCGCGAGGAGGCAGGATGGTCGGGGCGCTATCTCCCTGCCGGATCCGGCGCTCGAACTCCCAGGCCTGGAACTGCATGCCGCGGTGCGAGACCGTGTTCTCGAATCGCTCGAGGATGTCGTCGTTCTCGTTGAACACCGTGAATGTCGTGGGGGAATACCAAACGGCATCCACCTGGATCCGTCCGGCCGTGCCGATAATCGAGGCGGTGTTCGGCCCCCTGGTATCGAGCGCCGTGTGGAGTACGGCCTGACGGCCGTCATCGAATCCCAGCAGAATCGCGGTCTGTCGATCGACCCCGGTCTGGGTCATGGCAGCGATCGCCCGCACGGTTTCGGGCGCACCGAAAAGGTCGAACGCGAACGACACCGGATAGATGCCGAGGTCGAGCAGCGCACCACCGCCGAGCGCGGGGTTATTGAGGCGGTGCAGCGGATCCTTCGGCAGGCTCTGGTTGTGGTCGGCGATGAGGGTGCGCACATCGCCGATGGTGCCAGCGGCGATTATCTCGCGGATGCGCAGCATGTGTGGCAGAAAGCGCGTCCACATCGCTTCCATCACCACGAGTCCGGCAGCCTCGCCCGCCCGAACCACGTCGAGAGCCTGAGCTGCACTGAGAGTGAAGGCCTTCTCGATGAGCACGTGCTTGCCCGCGCGCAACGCGAGCAGCGCGTTCTCCGCGTGAAACGGATGTGGCGTAGAAATGTAGATCGCATCCACTCCCGGATCCGCCACGAGGGCCTCGTAGCTGCCGTGGGCGTTGGGGATACCGAACTCGGCCGCGAAGGTATCCGCCGTCTCCTGCGCTCGTGAACCGACGGCGGCGACCGTGAACCCGCAACCGATGAGATCGGCGGTCTGGCTGTGGGCGATGAAGCCGGTGCCGAGAATTCCCCAGCGGATCGGGATGGTCGGGCTATTCGTCTCAGCGGAGATCATGAGTCGAGAATCTACCAGGGTGTCAGCAACCACTCCAGCGGGCCGCGGCGCGGGCGAATCCGGAACTCTCATCGGGCACTCCCCCGTGGGTCATTGCGAAGTAGATACACACCCCTGAAGTGCTCGCCACGGAGGGTCGATAGAGAGAGGCACGATGGGGCGGTGAGTCCCACCACTTCTGGGCGACGGTCGCGCCGCTATTGCCCGATCCACCCGCGAGGTTGCCATCGCAGCCCTTGGCGGGTACGGCATCCGAGTAGTAGACGCCGTTGGCATCGGGAGTGAGGCTCCTCACTCCGGAGTGGCCCCAGGTGTTTCCGGGAGCGGTACTCGGGTCTTCGGCCATCCAGTAGAGGCGCTGCTCCATACAGGAGTCATAGCGGAAGTTGCCGGAAGCGATGGGCGGGAGACAGTTGGCGGCACGGATCGCATTGAGCGTCGACGAGAATGACTGGATATCGCCGCTGGTCGTTCCGCCGATGCCCTGTTCACTACCACCGGGAGCGCTTCCACCCCCGCCTCCGGCTGCCGGACAGGAGGTGCCTGCGGCAGCAGCTGCGGCGCGGCGGGTGTCTGTGCTCGCTCCGGGCCCGCTGGATCCGCCACTGCTGGATCCCCCGCGGCTGGCGCGGGCGCCCACCGCAGGAGAGTCGGCTGGAGGGGCGACGACGACGGGGATCGGCACGGGTTTCTGGCCGAGATGCTCGGTATCCGAGGAAAGATAGGCGGCGGTCGCAGCGGCGACCTTTGCGAGCAGCCGGTCGTTGATTCCGGTGGTCGGCGCGGCAATGGATGCAACGGGGGCAAGGCGAATCCCGGAATAGATCGGAACCGTCGAAGCGGCCGCGAATGCGGACGACGAACTGCCGGTGAGCGATGGCCCACCACCCCCGACGAACGGAAGAACGAGCGTGATCACGGCCGCGAGGACCGTCGTGAGAAGTGCGAACCGCTTCATTACAGATTCCCCCGAACCCCTGCAAGGCCGACATCTCGTTACCGAACCTATCGACAACGCTAGGCCCGACACCGAGGTATCACAAGCAAATGCGGGGATTACTCTCGGAATTTGCCCTCGAAGTGGGGGCATTTCGCTGCTCAGATTTACCCGCGACGAGGGGGTGGACTCCCCGTTTCTCCCCCGCTACGGGGGTGTATTCCGTGAGCTCCCCACCATGGGAACCCCCGAAACTGGGCTGCGTGGATCAGCACGGCGTGATTCCCAGCATCACGCGGTCTCTCGTGCCTTGTTTGCCGAGTCGCTCCATGAGCTGGAAGATCTTGTACTCATGGGGAAATCAGCGGAGAAGATGTCGTTCAGTTCCGCAGTCACCTCATCAGCCGATTCGATCACCGCGTTCCCGGCGATTGCCGGGGCGCCCTCCTTCACCCTCGCGCTCGTCGCGGAAGTCGTCACCACGAGGTCGGCGCCGTCGCGGGCAATCCAGACCGGGGTCGACACTCACTCTCCGGACTTGCGGAGAGTTGCACGCGAGACGACGTGTTCGTCGCCGATGGCGGTGAAGGTATTGGAGGATGTCGTCTCGCCGTCGCATCGATCGACAGTCAGGCCAGGTCGTGTAGTTAGTATACAACAAGCAATTAAATATTGTGACGAGTGAGGCGCTCAATGCCGAGGCCGGAGCATGGAGGCAATCGTGGAGCAGAAAACCGTCAAAACCCGAACCGGGATGTTCAATAAAGACCACCCGAATTACAAATGGATCGCGCTGAGTAACACGACCCTCGGAATCCTGATGGCCACCATCAATGGATCGATCGTCCTCATCTCACTTCCGGCGATCTTCACCGGCATCAAGCTGAATCCACTCGAGCCCGGCAACGTGAGTTACCTGCTGTGGATGCTGACCGGATATATTCTCGTCACCGCTGTTCTCGTTGTGAGCTTCGGCCGCCTCGGTGACCTCTACGGTCGGGTCAAGATCTACAACCTCGGGTTCGTCGTCTTCACGATTGCGGCAGTCTTCCTCGTTTTCGACCCCCTCACCGGTGGACAGGGCGCGCTCTGGTTGATCGGATGGCGCATGATTCAGGCCGTCGGAGGCGCGATGCTCTTCGCCAACTCCACCGCCATCCTCACCGACGCCTTCCCGGTCGAACGCCGCGGCTTCGCGCTCGGTATCAACCAGGTCGCCGGTATCGCTGGCACCTTCCTCGGGCTGATCGTCGGAGGGGTACTGGCCGAGATCGACTGGCATGCCGTCTTTATCGTGAGCGTGCCCTTCGGCGTCCTCGGCACGATCTGGTCGTACAAATCTCTTCACGAGGTGGGAACCAGGTCAACCGGCACGGTCGACTGGCCCGGAAACATCGTTTTCGCCATCGGCCTGGTCGCGCTGCTCACCGGCATCACCTACGGCATTCAGCCGTACGGCGGATCCTCAACGGGCTGGTTCAATCCGTGGGTGCTCGCGGGCATCATCGGCGGTATCGCGTTCCTCATCGGGTTCGTCTTCCTCGAGCTGCGTACCACAGACCCGATGTTCAACATGAGGCTGTATCGTATCCGCGCCTTCGCCTGGGGTAACTTCGCCGGCCTCCTCGCCTCCATCAGCCGCGGCGGGTTGCAGTTCATGTTGATCATCTGGCTGCAGGGGATCTGGCTGCCGCTGCACGGCTACTCCTACGAGAGCACGCCCCTCTGGGCGGGCATCTACCTGTTGCCGCTCACCATCGGGTTTCTCGTCTCCGGTCCGATATCCGGCTCACTCTCCGACCGGTTCGGCGCTCGTGCATTCGCGACCGGCGGGTTGCTGCTCGTCGCGGCGACATTCGTAGCGCTACTACTCATCCCGGTTAACTTCCCCTACTGGCTGTTCGCGCTCATCACCTTCCTGAACGGTGTGGGATCGGGGCTGTTCGCCGCCCCGAACCGCACCGCGATCATGAACAGCGTGCCGGCGAACCAGCGCGGTGCGGCATCCGGTATGACTGGAACATTCCAGAACGCCGGAAACTCCCTCTCCATCGGCATTTTCTTCTCGTTGATGATCGCCGGCCTCGCCACCACCCTCCCGAACGCTCTTCGCTCGGGGCTCACCGCCCACGGCGTCGGAGGGAGCATCGCGGGCCAGGTGGCGGCCACTCCCCCGGTGGGGAGCCTGTTCGCAGCATTCCTCGGCTACAACCCGATCGCGTCCATCCTCGGGCCAACCGGAGTGTTGAAATCGCTGTCATCATCGAACGCGGCCGCGCTCACCGGCAAGACTTTCTTTCCGCAGCTGATCGCCGATCCGTTCCACACGGGGCTCGTGATCGTGTTCATCGCAGCGGCGGTGATGTCGGTGATCGGTGCGATCGCCTCACTCACCGCCGGCGGTAAATACGTCCACCAGGAGGATGAGCCGGCCCGTGGTGAACTCCCGCAGGGAGCCGCCGCTACGATGAGCAACGTCTAGATCGGCACCCGCCGGCCGGATGCGAAAGGGTGTGGCACCATCGATCGACTACTGACCGACTCCGCAGGCCGTCTCGCGTTCGCGATCGGCCAACTCACCCGTCGTCTTCGAGTCGCCCGTGGCGGTCTCAGCCACAGCCTGCTGTCGGCCCTCGTGTCAGTGTCCAAGCACGGACCGCTGCGCCTCGCCGAGCTGGCCCAGGTCGAGCTCGTCTCCGCTCCCAGCATCACCCGCGTCGTCGCGGAACTCGAAGCCAAGGCCCTGGTCTCGCGCACTCCCGATCCGGCAGATGGCCGCGCCGCGCTCATCCAGGTGACGGATGCCGGCCTCGAAGCCGTGCGGGTCGCGCGACGGGTGCGGCAGCAGATCGTCGCAGACCTGCTTGAGCCGCTCTCCCCCGACGAGGTCGCGACGATCGAGGCCGCGCTTCCTGCCCTCGAGCGGATGCTCGAGCTGCGCTGAGCCGGCGCAGCCCGCGGGTGCGTGCCGTCCCCGGACTCAAGCCATCCGGACTCAAGCCGTCCGAAATCAACCGCGCTATCGTTCGTGGTCCGCGCGGCGGAACGTTCGACCGCACGCCCGACTTTCGGGCGCACGGCCCCGGGGGCGCACGGTCACAGACGCTGCGCGATCTCACGACCGACATTGTGGACGCGTGAGCCGGGGCACCACACCTGGGCAATCTCCGTCACGTCGCGTGCTGCCAAAAACCACAGGTCGCTGTTGCGTCCGGTCCGCTGCAAAGTCATGGGTCTCGCGACCATCTTGCCGACGTGATCGATCGTCGTGAGCATCCCGAAGCGGATGCATTACCGTCGATGGTTCCGAGAATTCGGTCCCACTCAGGACGATGACGCGAAGACAGCACGACCGTTTTGGCGCAACTCCCACTGCGCCTGCCAGTGACAGTGACAGCGACAGCGACAGTGACAGCGACAGCGACAGCGACAGCGACAGTTCCTTTATCCAGAAGCATCACGCGCACAGGCTGCACTCTGACTTACGTCTCCAACACCAGAGCGTCCTCGTCAGGTAGGCCCTTCCCAAGGGTGACGCTGTCCAGCCGCAGTGGAATCGACCTGGCAGCGATCCATCCTTAGCTCACCGCGCTCTCGAAGGCGGTGGATGGCGCGGTGGTGATCCATGGTGAAATCGCTGCCGCCAGCCTTCGAATGAAACGAAGACGCAGCAATCGCGAGCAGCCATCGTGCTTCGACTCGCGGGCTGCGTGGCAAAGAGGCGCGACAGCACCTATCTGCCCGGCAAACGATCCGACAGCTGAGTTGCGATCACGCACCGCCGAACCCAGGTAGTGATCGTCGGAGGTTTCACCTCTGGGCGAGGCATTCACACGGACACACTCGGCGCCGTATTGCTTGGCTCAACGAAAGTGGATGGTCTCGCGTTTGTCGGCACGGTGCGAACTGGATCACACCGAAGCGTGCAGCTTCGGTCATCGTAGAGCGCTAGCCGCCGATCTCGACACCGTGCGATGCTTGAGCCCCGATAGATAGATGGAGGTTCGCTCTGAACCCGAACTTCCCGCGGCCCGAATCGAACGCGATCACCCGACGCAATTCGTCTCCAGCCGAGCCCGGCGCACCCCGTCATCCGTCTTCCCACGGACCCCTGCAGCGCAAGGTTGTCCGGGTACTCGTCGCCGGTCAGATCCTCGGCGGTGTCGGTATGGGTGCCACCCTCTCTCTCGGCGCGCTGCTCGCCGCCGAACTCTCCGGCTCGAGCGCGTGGTCGGGTATGGCCGCCACCATGAGCACCCTTGGCGCGGCCGTCGTCGCGGTTCCCCTGGCCCGGCTGGCCCGGAGCCGCGGACGCCGAATCTCCCTCAGCACCGGTGCGCTGATCGCGGGAAGCGGCGCCGTTCTGGCGATCAGCGCGGTGGCCGTTGATGTCTTCCCCCTCCTCCTCATCGCTCTCATGCTTCTCGGCGCCGGCTCCGCCACGAACCTGCAGGCGAGGTTCGCCGCAACCGATCTTTCCGGCACCCGATTCCGGGCCCGCGACCTGTCGATCGTCGTCTGGTCGACCACGATCGGAGCAGTGCTCGGCCCTAACCTGTTCGGCCCCGGTGAGATCGTGGGCGCGGCGCTGGGATTGCCACCGATGACGGGAGCGTTCGTCTTCTCCCTGATCGCCACAGTGGGGGCGGCCACGGTCTACTCGTTCGGACTTCGGCCCGATCCCCTGCTCACCGCGCTCGCATCCCGGGCCGCCGACGTCACTTCTCCGCGACAGCGCGGCGGCCTGGCGATCGTACGCGCCAACCACTCGGCGCGATACGCCGTGGCTGTGATCGCACTCAGTCACACCACTATGGTGGCGCTGATGTCAATGGCGCCGGTGCACCTGCGAGAGCACGGTGCGACCCTCACGGTCGTCGGGCTCACCATCAGCCTGCACGTCGCCGGAATGTACGCGCTGTCTCCCGTCTTCGGATGGCTGGCCGATCGATTGGGCAGAACCCCCGTCATCCTCTTCGGCCAGGCATTGCTGCTGGCCGCGCTTACGCTGTTTTGGCTGGCCGGGGATTCTCGTACCGCCATTATTATCGGGCTGATCTTGCTCGGTCTGGGCTGGTCGGCATCCGTTGTCGCCGGCTCGGCCCTCATCGCCGAGTCCGTCGGAGTCGGCGACCGTGCCGCGCTCCAGGGCTTCTCCGACCTTTCGATGAACGCGGCCGGCGCACTGGGCGGCGCCTCGGCCGGACTGGTTCTCAGCGCTGTCGGCTACTCCGGGCTCGGATTGGTCACCATGCTTCTGGCCAGCGTCATCGTGCTGTGGACCGTGCTCCGCTCCGCGCCGGTCGGGCGCGCGATCAGCTGATGAGGTGGCGCCTAGCGGCCGAACAGCCTCGAGAAGAAGCCACCGCTCGAGGGTGCCTTGTCATGGCCCTGACACTGCTCCCCGCGGGGCACGTTCTTCATGACCTGATCCACATGCTGACCGCAGCCCGCCCATGTTGTCTTGCCGCAGACTCGGCACCTGACAGCTCTGCACATTGATATTTCCTTTCGACGGGATGCGGTAATTTATCGACTATACCCCCGGGGGTATAATTGCGCTCGGGAGGTTTGAATGAAAACAGTCATTGTCGGTGGAGTCGCGGGCGGAATGTCTGCAGCCACACGGTTGCGACGACTCGACGAGACCATGGAGATCGTGGTGTTCGAACGCGGGCGTTACGTGTCGTTTGCAAACTGCGGTCTGCCCTACTACGTCGGTGGCGTGATCGACAGCCGGGACTCTCTCCTGCTGCAGACCCCGGAGTCATTGGGGTCGCGATTCGCGCTCGATGTGCGGGTCGAGCACGAGGTCACGTCGATCGATCCGGCTCGGAAGATTGTGCAGGTCACCAATCTGCGCAGCGGCACTGCTCACGAGCACCCCTACGACTTCCTTGTGCTGGCGAGTGGCGCCACCGCGTCCCGCGGTGACACGGCCTCGGCTCTACCGAGCTACACCCTTCGCAGTGTCGATGACGTCGATCACATCACGGAGACCCTCGCGGCTATCGCTGGGCAGGCACATGTAGTGGTCATCGGTGGAGGGTTTATCGGCCTCGAGGCGGTGGAGAATCTGATCGGCCGCGGCGTCGGGGTGACCCTCGTGCAACGCGGAGCGCACGTTCTGTCACCGCTCGACCGGGAAATGGCGGCGCCAGTGCTCACGGCTCTGCGCCAACACGGTGTCGATGTGCGTACCGGCACCACCGTGACATCCGCCTCCGACGGATTCGTACTGTTGGATGATGGATCACGGGTGCGGGCAGACCTCGTGATTCAAGCCAGCGGCGTTCGACCCGAGGTCGCCGTCGCCCGAAGTGCCGGCCTCACGATCGGGCCGACCGGTGGAATTGCCGTCGACCGGGAGCAGCGCACCAGCAACCCGGCCATCTTCGCCGTAGGTGACGGGGTCGAGAAGATCGATGCCGTCGATGCCTCCCCGACCCTCGTCACCATGGCTGGGCTGGCGAACCGTCACGGACGGACCGCCGCCGATGCGATCGCCGGCCACCCCGAGCCCGCCTGGCCTGCTCTCGGCACCTCGATCGTCGGAGTATTCGACCTGACCGTCGCGATGGTCGGCTGGAGCGAGAAGCGGCTCATCGCCGCGGGCCGCGCGCACCGCGTCATCCATACCCATCCCGCGTCGCACGCCACCTATTACCCCGGCGCTGAGATCATGGCGCTGAAACTGCTCGTCGACCCCGAAGACGACTCGATCCTCGGCGCGCAGATTGTGGGCGGTGCCGGAGTCGACAAGCGGATCGATGTCATCGCGACCGCGATGGCCGGCGGACTCACCGCATCCTCACTCGCCCGTCTCGAACTCGCCTACGCACCGCAATACGGCTCCGCAAAGGATGCTGTGAACATGGCGGGCTACGTCGCGGACAACCTCGCGACCGGAGCGACCAGATCGGTGCAGTGGCACGAGCTGGACACGGTGCTCAACCATGGCGCGATCCTCGTGGATGTCCGAACCGCAGACGAGTTCGCGGCGGTCTCCATCCCGGGAGCTGTCAATATCCCGCTCGACGACCTCCGACTCCGCCATACTGAACTAGCGGGTCGTCCGCTCGTCGTGCACTGCCAGGTCGGCCAGCGCGGACACACCGCCACGCGCCTGCTCACCCAACTCGGACACGACGTCAAGAATCTCGATGGCGGATACACGACCTGGGTCGCGGGAACGTCCACCTTCGACCGCGGTCCGGAATCGACTCTCGTCTGACCGAAACGAGCGAAGGTCTGACACTGCTTCGCCCATCCTGAGGAGAGACCAAATGAACAACAGTGCCCCCCAGTCCAAGGCCGAATCGGCAGAAGCTGACGCGGAGATGAGGAAGATCCTCAATAGACTCCGGCGAGCGCAGGGACAGCTCACGGCCGTAATCGCTGCCGTCCAAAACGGCAGCGACTGCAAGACGGTGGTCACGCAGCTCGCCGCGGTGTCCAGCGCCCTGGACCGCGCAGGATTCACCATCGTGTCATCCGCGATGCGCCGGTGCGTCGCCTCGCCGAATGATCCGGACAACACGCTCACCGTCGACGAGATCGAGAAGCTCTTCCTCACGCTCGCGTAGTGGGTGCCCTCTCTCTTTCGCTCGCCTCCACGAGAGTGCCCGTGCGACGGGCCTGGTCCTGCTCGAGGAGGCTTATAAGTGGCAGAGTGCAATAATCGTCGCGCGTGCCGGTCGGCATTCCGGGGTGGTCCAGGAACCCGCTGGTCGCCGTTCCCGGTCCAGGAGTGGATGCCTCACCGTCGACCTGTCACGCCGGGACGCACCGCGGCTCCGTCGTGTCTCCTGATCCGCGAACAGGCCGGTTATCTCGCCACCCCGAGCATTCCGAGAACTCGCCGGTCTTCGGCATTCTCGTGCAGGCGAAGCCCGTGGGCACGGTGTGGGGCTGGGATTCAGAGGCAATGCACGATGATAGAGCTGGTGGGTGATAGAGACCGCAGCCTGCTTTTATCGAAAGGCTCCCGATGACGGTACTGACCAGCATCCCCAGTCCCCCATATGCGTGGTCCCAGTTCCATCTGGGTCCGCTGACGATCCACACCTATGCGATCTGCATCCTGACCGGGATCATCGCGGCCGTGATCATCACCCAACGACGGCTGAGCAACCGAGGTGCCGAGTCCGGAGTCGTTCTCGATATCATCATCTGGGCTGTGCCGATCGGGATCATCGGGGCGCGGTTCTACCACGTGTTCACCCACGTCGGGGATTACTTCTTCCCGGGTGCCAACCTCTGGAATGTCTTTGCGATCTGGGACGGCGGTAACGCTCTTTACGGCTCGCTGCTCGGCGGGGCTGTCGGCGCATACATCGGCTGCCGTCGCCACGGTATCCGCTTCTGGTCGTTCGCCGATGCGCTCGCCCCGGCGATGCTCGTCGCCCAGGCCCTCGGACGGTTCGGCAATTACTTCAACCACGAACTCTTCGGACTGCCGACCACACTCCCGTGGGGCCTGCAGATCGAAGCGACCAACGCGAAGTTCCCTCCCGGGCTCGCCGCCGGCACCCTGTTTCATCCGCTGTTTCTCTACGAGATCATCTGGAACCTGATCGGTGTGGGCATCATCCTGCTGGTGGAGCGCAAGCTGCAGCTGCGCTGGGGTCGGGCGTTCGCCACCTACCTCATCTGGTACGGGCTCGGTCGCAGCTGGCTCGAAGCGATCCGCATCGATCCCACCAGCGACGGCTTCCTCGGCATCCCCGACAACGTGTGGGCCTCGTTCGTCGCGGTCGCCCTCGGCATCACCCTGTTCATCGTCCAGACCCGTCGCCACCCTGAGCCGGAACCCTCGGTGATTCGGGACGGCTGGATTCCCCGCACGGATCGTGGCGAGCCTGCCCCCGATCCCCTCGAAACGAGTTCGCCCGAGGCAGACGCGGAGCACACCGCTCGGCGCTGAGTCTCTCGCAACCGAGGTTCAGGCCACTCCGGTGACCCTCCACCGCGCCAGAAGGTAGCTGACTGTCACGGCACCGGCAACACAGAGCATCGTCGGCACCAGCAGCGCGGGGCCCTGATTCGTGAACTCGATGACGAGAACGATCGCAGTGAAGGGCGCGCGCATGGTGGACGCAAGGAAGGCCGCTGCCGCCACGAACGCGAATGCCGCGACCGGTCCACCCGGCCACGTAAGTTGCCACAGGCCGCCGAGGGCGGCCCCCAGGCTCGCACCGATCGCCAGCGAGGGTGTCAGAGTACCGCCGGCGGCGCCGCTGCCGATGGTCGCGGTCGTGGTGACGAGCTTCACCAGGGCCAGCACGCCGAGTATTCCGAATGGCATAAGCCCGGAAAACGCCGTCTGGCCCAATGCCCGTCCATTACCCAGCACTTCCGGGAACGGAAGTGCGATCAGCCCGACAGCCGTGAACACCACGGGCATCACCAAGAGAATCCACCACGATCGTGGCCGTATACGTTCCGCGAATCGCGCCAGCCGAACAAATGCTATCGCCGCGAACCCGAGCACCGGGCCGGCGACCAGGGCCCAGACGAACAGCGACGGCGTCAGATCGAACCGCGGCATCGTGTAGAGCGGAGCCGCGGGTACGGCGATGCGGGCCACTATCGTCGCAATCGCCGCCGTTCCCAGGGCTGGAAGCGCGGTAGTGAAACTGATTTCCGCCAGCAGTATCTCGACGGCGAAGAGCGCACCACCGAGCGGGACGCTGTAGACGGCGGCGAGTCCGGCGCCAGCGCCGCAGGCGATCAGGATTCGTCGTTCCCGGGAGGTGACGCCCGTCGTATCACTCAGCCACCCGGCGATGGCCGCTCCCAACTCACGCGGAGCGACCTCCCGACCGATCGAGGCACCGAGCCCCACGATGACCACCTGGAGACCGGCGTTGATAATGGTCGAGAGCGGTGGCATCCGTCGTCCGGACACACTCTGCTCAACAGAGACGACCCGCGTACCCCAGCGGCGGAGCGCCCACCAGCCCACGCCCCCGATCACGCCGGCGACCGCGAGCACAGCGACCCGCTGCCAGGGAGGCGCGTGGCTGACGCCATCGAGGAAGGTGCCAGCCGAATAGCCGTAAGCCAGATGCTCGATCCCGCGGAGTGCCAGGCTCACCACGAGCCCACTTATGCCGGCCCCGACGCCGACAAGCGCCGTGACCGCGATGAGGCGAACCGCCCAGGAGAAGGAGGGGCGGTTCGGGCGGGTCACCTAATGATCGTAGCCAGCGATTGCCTTCCTATCCGCGGGATGATGAAGCGGTTCCAGACGAGGAGCACCAGGGGACACGCGCCGGCCGCCCACAGGATCGAGGCGATGACATCGGTCGGGTAGTGCACTCCCAAGTAGACAACCGAGAAGCCAGTCAGAAGCACCGCGAGGATGCCGAGAGCGACGACCAGCGCCAGCCGGGTCGAGCGGCGCGCGAGAAACATGAACGCGATGGCGATCGATGCGGCGAACACGACATGGCCGCTGGGGAAGGACGGATCGGGCGGCGTCGGAAGGAACGGATTGGCCAGAGCCGCGGCGGACGGTCGTGGCCGGCCTACGAATATCTTCACGACGTAACTGCTCAACCAGCTCCCGGCGACGACGACGGAGAAGGTCAGCGCCGAGCGCCAGTTACGCGTTGCGGCCCAGATGATCAGGGCCACCACGACGGTCAGTCCGATCGCGAACGGAGGAGAGAAGAGTTTGTAGACCGCCAGCGCCAGGTTGGTGACCGGAACCCCGTGAACGCGGCTCAGCGCAACATCCACCCCGAGGTCCAGCCCGGTGACTGCCCGAGTTTTCGCCAGGGCTACTCCGAACACCACCACCGCGAGCAGGAGGGCCACACCCACGATAATCGTTCGGCGGTGTCGTTCGATCGGGCGCAGAATCCCGGGCACTGCCTCAGAGCGGGCGTCATCTTGCGGCGAGAGAGTCATGCCCCCAGCATCCACTATTTATGCTGAAAATCTTCTAAGGTGGGGGCTTTCGGCTCAGGTCTGCCAGTGGACTCTGACCGGAGTGGGCTGCCGATGCTGTCGTGAACATAGGCCGAGGTACGCGATTTCACGTCGGGAAAGACGCGGAGAGTCGCGATCCAGCGTGCAACTGGCTCGCTGTCGTTCGGGCCGATGACGCCAGTCGCGATCTTCTTGAGTTCCGGGACGGCATTGGCGACAGCGCAGGCCGCATCGGCAACGATGAACATCGAAACATCGTTGTGGTTGTCACCCACAACAACCAATCTGTCTGCCCCCTGATCCTGCATGAGCCGTCGGATGGCGTCGGCCTTGATCCCGGTCGGGCTGTAGAACTCGAACCAGCTGAGCCCTGGTGTCGACGGGTCTTCACTCAGGAAATGGGCAGCTGCCGTCAACGCCGGAGCGACGTCATCGCGAAGTGCAAGGAGGTCTCCTCGTGGGGCAAGGAGAGAAACGTACAAGACCGTATCGAGGTCAGCCGGGTCATCGTTCATGACTAGGCGGAAGCGTCCTCCAACGTGAATAGTATCGACTCAATCAGCGGACGAATCGAGCACGCCGAGATCATCGACTCCACGGTCTCTCATGCCAGAAAGTGGATGTCCACAGGCTCGCCGGTATCCGGGTGTGCCGTGATGGTGCCGCCGTAGGTGATGACACGAAGAGTGACATGGAGCTCTGCGGTGGCTCGTCGCGAGGAACGCAACGAACGTGCGGTTGCATAGGTGAATCACAACCCGGTGTCGACGGCCTCATTCAGCAGCCGCACCGACAGCGCCCCGAGGGAGCCGCCGGACCAAGAAGAGTCCCATCCAGATCCGAGACGAACAAGATCGTGGGCGGCCCTGACATGCTCCCCAGTATCCCACCGGGCCGCCGCGAACCAAAAGGATCTCGCCGCTCCGGCGCCGTCGACCGCGCGCAAACCAACGGGTATGGCGAGAGTTCGAACGATTGTGCGCCGAGCCGCTCTCGGCTTCGTCACCATCGCTTGATGGGTATCTCGTCGATCTCCGTTGCCATCAACGAGGCGGTTTGGTCATCGACGCGGTCGCAGGTGGTGGTGCTGAAAATCTGTCGTTTGCTGGTGATGCCGAGTCCGATTCCTTGGCCCGGGTTTGTCTTTCGAACGCCGAGATTTTCCGCTCCGGGATCTATCGTCAGGTCCGCCGAGCTGACCTGTTCGTCACCGGCCCAGGCGACGAGGGACCGGCATAAGCCATTCCGTTTTGCGGCAAACATGCTGGTTACGAGGCTCTTACCCGCTGGCTCCAGCGAAGCGATTACCTCAGGTTCAGATGCTGCGCAGACGCGGATGGAGCTGACCAGCCCGGAAGGGAAGAAGCCCGATCGATCCGCACGAGCCCCCGTTGCGCTCCTGGCAGACGCGGCGCAAGAGCCGGGGCCGGACGCCACCGCGGAGAGTTAACGGTAGCCCGAAGGCATCTCAGACCGGCTGAAACCAGAAAACGTCACTGTATGGGTGGAGGATTCAGGAAATCGAACCTGACAAGGCACCCCGATAGGCGCATCCCCCTCGGCAGAGATATCCTCTGCTAACTATATCGTCGCCCGCCCGGCCGCAGTCAGCCAACGCGCGGTTCACGTCCACGACCACCGTCGCCTTTCACCGTGCAAGGGAACGGCAAACGGTGAGCGGCCAGGGATACGTGTGCGGAATTGCGGACCACTGGTCGAGGGGAGGTGGCCGATTCTTCCCGATATGGATGTTGAGGGCGCATCTCGAGGCGATCGCCGGCCAAGACGGGGGGATGACAGGAGCGGGAAGGAAAATACGGGAGAGAACCGTGAGCACGTTGAGCTGAATCATCCCCCGAGATGGGGGGTCGTCCCGGGCGAGGCCCACCGACAATGCCGCGACAGTGCCGCGACAGTACCTCGACAGTACCTCGACAGTGACCTCGACGGAGCCGGAGAAGGCAGTGGCCCTCGGGAGTCCTATCCCGCAGGCCGGACGACGGCACACAGTGGGTTGCGGATCAAACCCGAGTTTTTTGCGGAGGGCGAGGGCAGCCGTGTTTTGCTTGCGCGGATGCTGGGGACGATTGCGCCGAGCAACCCGGTGGTGAACCCGATGCCCTGCCGAGTCCGCTCGTTGTGGGGTCCAGAGCAGGGACCCAGTGTTGTGTGGTGGACACGACGACAACGGTGATGACCCCGGTACTGGATCCGAGGAAACCGCCGATCAGGCCGAGGGTGGCACCTTCGGCGAGGAAGAGGCCGGCGATTTTTGCCGGACTGGAGCCGGTAGCCATCCGGAGCCCGATTTCACCAGCGCGTTGCAGCACCGAAGTGGTCGTCGTGGAAGCCGTGGAGAGGATGGCGAGGCCGAGGAACACCGCTGCCAGGGCAAGCAGCAGACTGTTGAGGGAGGTCGAAATTCCCTGGCGGAGGTTCTGCAGATGAGCGCTCCCACTGGCAATGAAATGTCCAGGGCTTTAGGAATCGAGTGGAAAGGGAATGGCCGTGCCGACGGAGAAGCCGCGTTCCGGCACGGTCTTGACGACGAACTGATGATTGGTCGGAAGGTGCAGTTGCTGCACTGCGGTGTGGAGTGATGCGGCAGATGCGTCGACCCCGACGCTGACGACGTGCTTCCTGACCTATTTGAATGGCGATCGGGAACAACTCGTAGCCAGCGTCTCATCGACGGCTGCGGAATCCATGGTGCTCCTCGGCGGCTAGGTGCTGCTCCCCGCCCGCTGGATCCGTAGAGCCCTCGCGGCCTGCTCGATGAACTGCTCCTCGGTAGGCCCTCGGATGAGGTGCTGATTCGCGGCAACTATCTTTCGGCGCTCCTTCTCGCGGGCTGCGGCGTGGCGCTCACACTGGCGCTGAGTTGGCGGCTGCATCGCAATGATCGACATGATGACGAATCCGAAGAACCCAAGGACCAGGATGATGACAAAGTGTGAAGGACATTCCTCGACGATCGCAGGCCTCGGATGCGGTGGCAAACGTCCCCACAATTCCCCACGCCGGTTCCCCTAGCCGGGAATTGCAGTGAATCGCCGGCAGACAATTCCCCGCGAATTCCCCACGAACGACAAAAGGACCGGAGCCGATAGGCCCCGATCCCTCTGTTTATATTGAGCCGCCTGTCAGAATCGAACTGACGACCTTCTCATTACGAGTGAGATGCTCTACCGACTGAGCTAAGGCGGCGTGCACGCGATTTCTCGCGGGCAACGCATAAGAGCTTAGCCGATTAGACGGTGGACACCGGCGCGAGGATGCGACCCAGTTCGTCGAAGGAATCCTTGAGCCTCTCACTCAGAGGGATGCCGCCTTCCCGATCCGCCCAACTCACCCACGCATGCTTCATCGCCCCAAAAGCCACGTTCGTGATGAGGCGGGAGCGACTGGCGAGCAGCTCGGGATCGTCGGCGAGAACCGGGTCATCCGCTACAAGGCGAAGCGCGACGATCTCGCGCAATCGATCCTCGTACTCGCGCATCGCCGCCATGCGCATGGCGAAGAGCTGAGGGTATTCCTTGAGCAGGCTGCGCCGCTTCAGCATCAGCTCGGTGTCATTCGACCGTGCCTCGACGGCAGCGGCGAGAAGCATCCCGAGCCCGTCGAAAACGGTGCCGCTCGGAGCGTTCACGTAGGAGGCAACTGCATCGGCGGAGGGGAGCTCCGGAGTCTCGCCGACCAGCGCGGACTCCTTCGAGGTGAAATAGTTGAAAAACGTGCGCGGGGAGATGTCGGCGATTCGACTGATCTCATCGACGGTCACCTTGTCGAGGCCCCTTTGGGAGACCAGATCGATCGCGGCAATCTCGATCGCACGAGCCGTGGCGAGCCGCTTACGTTCCCGGAGTCCTGACGTGGCGTGATCGGGTGTCATGACTATATTATTGCATCCTCTGCAATTATGCACAAACCCTGTACACCGATCATCCGGTGCAGTCCGGGTCGTTCTTCGGCACGGTGCCGGAAACGAAGTACCGATCAACAGCGTTGTCGATACACGGGATACCCCGGTTGTAGGCGGTGTGACCCTCGCCGTGGCGCGTGACCAGGTGCGCACTCTCGAGCTGCTTCGACAGCGCGACACCCCACTGGTACGGCGTCGCCGGGTCACCGGTGGAGGAGAGGATGAGGATCGGCGCGGCACCTGCACCGGTCACCACCGGTGGAGCCTCGCGGTTGTGGAACGGCCAGTTTTCGCAGGTTACGTCGCCGATCACGGAGGGGCGGGTCAGGGTGGGAGCAGCCTTCACGAGCTGGGCATCCTCGTTCGCGATGACGCCCGGATCCGTCTGGGTCGGGTAGTCGAGACATCCGATCGCCGCGAAGGCTTCGAGCGAATTGTCTTTGTAGCTGCCATCTGCGTTCCGCCCGTTGTACGAGTCTGCCAACACGAAGGCGGTGTCGGTCTTACCCGTGCGGATCTCGCTGAACATGTCGCTGAGATACGGCCACGACGCTTTGTCGTAGAGCCCGGAATTGATGGCCGTGTCGAGCACTTTCTGATCGAGCACCCGGCCATCGGGAGCATCGATCGGTGTCACGGTGAGCCGGTCGTACAGCACGGAGATCTTCGCGAGGCTGTCGTCGACGGAGCCCGGAAACGGGCAGCTTTTCGTCGATGTACAGTCGGCGAGGTACGCCTTGAGAGCGTCTTCGAACCCGGTGGACTGGGTGAGGTTGATGTCGAAACTCGAGAGGGTCGAGTCGGTGGAACCGTCGAGAACGACGTGACCGACTTTCTTTGCAAAACGGTTGATGTAGTACATGCCGATGTCGCTGCCGTAGGAGTAACCGAGATAGTTGAGCTTCTTGTCGCCAACGACCGCTCGCAGCATGTCGAGGTCGTGCACGGTGCTCTGGGTGTCGACGAATTGGAGCGCCGGTCCGGTGTTCTTGAGGCAGGATGCCGCGAAGTCCTTCGCCTGTTCGGTTACCTCGGTGACCCAGGCCGGGGAGTTCACCGGATTCTTCGCGACCCCGTACACGAACTCGTCGAGCTTCTTGTCGGTGTAGCAGGAGACCGGGGTGGATCGGCCGACTCCGCGCGGGTCCCATCCGATCACGTCGAAGCTCTTCTGCAGGGTCTTCGAGGCGGCATAATCCAGGTTGTCGTGAACGAGGTCGTAGCCGGATGCCCCGGGGCCTCCGGGGTTCACGAACAACGACCCGAGCCGGGTACCGGTGGTGGATGCCCGGGTGAGGGCGAGCGAGATATCCGTCACCTTCGAGGGGTGATCCCAGTCCATCGGCGCGATGGCCCTTGCACACTGCTGGCTCTTTCCACAGTCCTTCCAGGTGAGGGACTGGTGATAATACGAGGCCACCGCGGCTGGCACGCTCTCGCCGGTGGGTATCGAGGTGTGATCGACGCTGGGGAAAAGAGCAGTAGTGCAGCCGCTTATCAGCAGTATTCCAACCGCCAGAACACCGATTCCGATGGACTTCTTCAGCACAGTGGGTCCTTTTTCGGCACGGTTCCCCCGACGAAGAAGCTATCGACGGCGTTGTTCACGCAGGGGTTGGACTTGTTGTAGGCCGTGTGTCCCTCGCCCTTGTAGGTGATGAGGTGCCCGTTTTGAAGTTCCTTCACGAGAGCCTTCGCCCAGACGTAGGGCGTGGCCGGGTCATTGGTGGTGCCCACGACCAGGATGGGCGCCGAACCAACCGCCGCGATCGGTGAGCGCGTGCGGGTGGGCTGGAACGGCCATGAGGCACAGGAGGTGTCGTACGAGAGCTGGGGACCGAGGGTCGGCGCGAGGGACGCCAGCTTCGCGGCATCCGTTCTGAGGTTCGCATCCGTCGTCGAGGTGGCCGCATAGTCGAGGCAGTTGATGGCAACGAACGCCTCAGTGGAGTTGTCTTTATAGGTGCCATCGGCCTTGCGCCCGTAGTAACTATCGGCAAGCTGGAAGCCGACGGACGCGTCGCCCTGCATCACACTGCTGAACAGCTGGGTGAGGTACGGCCAGTTGGTCTTGTTGTACAGAGGGAAGATGATCGCGTTGAACATCGCGCTGCTCGAGAGCTCGCGGCCATCTTTGGCGCGCAAGGGGCTGACATTCAAGCTGTCGAGCAGCGTGCGGATGTCGGTCATGGCGCCGTCCACGGACCCACTGAACGGACAGTTCTTGCCGGTCAGGCAGTCGGCGATGTAGGCCCGCAACGCGCTCTCGAAACCCTGAGCCTGGGTGGCTCCCACCTCGAAGCTGCTGGTCGCCGGGTCGAGCGCCCCATCAAGCACGAGGTGCCCGGTCTTCTTCGGATAGAGCTCGGCAAAGGTCGCGCCGAGCAGAGTGCCGTAAGAGTAGCCGAGGTAGTTGAGCTTCCCATCACCGAGAGTCGCGCGCAACATATCGAGGTCGCGCGCAGCACTGTTGGTATCGACGAAGCCGAGGAGGTCGCCGGTGTACTTGAGGCATGCTGCACCGAAGGCAGCACTACTGCGGCGCTGGTCGGCGATCCACGCGTCGGATCCGAAGGGATTGGGTGAGACGCCGAAGAGGAACTTGTCCATGTCGGCCGGATCCTGGTAGCACTTCACCGCCGATGACTTGTTGACCCCGCGCGGGTCGAAGCCCACAATGTCGTAGTTCTGCTGCAGCTTCGCATCCACCGCATAGGAGAGACTGTCGCGGATGAAGTCGTAACCGGAGCCCCCCGGGCCGCCGGGGTTCACCAACAGCGATCCCCGCGCCGTTCCGGTTGCCGTCTTGCGGATCAGCGCGAGTTCGATCGACTTGGTCGCGGGATTCTTCCAGTCGAGCGGCGCCTTCGCGGTAGCGCACTGGAAGTCGCCGCCCTCGCAGGATTTCCACTTCAGGACTTGGCTGTAGTACGGCTCGAGGTCGGCGCTCACCTTCTCGTTCGTCGGAGTCGACCGCATGCTCGGTCCTTTCGGCAGAAATGACGCGACACACCCGCTGAGCGGCAGGATGATGGCGAGCGCGGCCGCGACGAGCACGGAGCGGGTGGTTCGAGTGGTCACAGTCATCCCTCAATGAGCGGTGGAAATGAGCATCGCTTCGAGGGCGAGGGCCGGAGCCACGTTGCCCTCGATGCGCTTACGGGCGGTGGAGATGGCATCCATCGTCGCGAGGGTCTGCGCCGCAGTCGAGGCCGCGCTCGCGGTTCTCAGCTGGGAGAAGATGGCCAGGTTGATGGGCTCGGTTTCGACATCGAGCTGAAGCAGCAGGATATCCCGGTAGAGCGAGAGCAGGTCCACCATGATGCGGTCGATGCCATCGCGGAGGCTGCGGGTGGCTCGCCGCTTCTGGTCGTCCTCGAGCGTGCGCAGCTGGGCGCGGAGGGCGGGGGGGATGGTGCCTCCCGGCTCCACTCCGAGCGATCGGAGCGCGCTTTCGCGCTCCTCAGCATCGCGTTCCTCAGTAATCGCCTTGGCATCCTCCCCCGCAAGTTCGAGCAGTTTCGCGGCGGCGATCACCGCCCCCGATACGGTGTGGATGCCGAGCGCGATCTCAATGGTCTGCTGGCGCCGGCGCCGGGCATCCTCATTGGTGGCGAGGCGGTGGGCCATGCCGATATGGCTCTGCGATTCGCGCGCGGCGCGGGTGGCGGTGGCGAGGTCCACGTCGTCGCGCTTGGCGATAAGCTCGGCCACCTCCGCGACATCCGGAACCCGCAGTCGCACAGTGCGCACGCGAGAACGGATGGTGGGCAGCAGGTCTGCCTCGCTCGGCGCGCACAGGATCCAGACCGTGCGCGGCGGCGGCTCCTCGAGGGCTTTGAGCAGTACGTTCGAGGTGCGTTCCTGCATGCGGTCGGCGTCTTCGATCACGATAACGCGGTAGCGACTCACCGAGGGTGAGAAGTTGGAGCTCGAGACCAGGCGGCGCACATCCTCCATCTTGATGATGACGCCCTCGGTACTCAGCACGGCGAGATCGGGGTGGGTGCGCGCAGCGACTTGGCGGCGGGTGGACTCATCGCCATTGCGGTTGCCGGGGCCGCCGGACGCGGCCGGGCTGAGAAGAGCCGTCGCGAAGGCGTAGGCGAGATTGGAGCGACCAGACCCGGGAGGACCAGTGATGAGCCAAGAGTGGGTCATCGCCGAGTCTCCGATGGGCGAATCGCCCAGCGTCGAGTCGGCCGCCGCCGCACGGAAAATCGCGATCGCCTCCGACTGGCCGGTCAATTCGTCCCACACAGTCATGGGCCAAGCCTAAGCGGAGCAGCTGACTGGACGCAGCGCGGGGCTCGCCGCCGGATGTATCCCCCTCCCCCACTTGTGCCTCTCTCCGCTCCCCACTTGTGCCCCTCTCCGCTCCCCACTTTGCCCCTTTGTCCCTCTCCCTCTCCCTCTCCCCTCTCCCCTCTCCCCTTTTGCATAACTCCTGCAGATTTTCCCCGCCGGGCCGGCGGACCCCGGATTTCCGGGCTGCCGCGGGGCCAACCCGCGCTGCCGCCGACAAATTGCAGGAGTTATGCAAGAAGGGAGACGGGAACGAGAGCAGGGCAGACCGGAGCCACGAGACGAATCGGAGGTACCCCGCAGTCGGCGGCCCCCTCGGCCAAGCCGCCGCGCCTCCCCTGCATAACTCCTGCAGATTTTCCCCGCCGGGTCGGCGGACCCCGGATTTCCGGGCTGCCGCGGGGCTAACCCGCGCTGCCGGCGACAGATTGCAGGAGTTATGCAGAAAGGGCGTCAGTCAGAGGGAGCGCCGAGGTCAGAGTGGCGCCGGACGGACGCAGTTACAGCAGCGTGGTCACACGATCGCGAATTGTCGCGGCGATCGACCCGATCGAGTCGGTGGCGGCCAACACGAGAAAGCGGCCGGGATCCGCCGCCGCAAGCGCGAGGAATCCTGCTCGCACCCGCGAGTGGAAGTCAATCTTCTCGGCCTCGAGGCGGTCGTATTTGGTGCGCACCTCATCCAAACGCTCCCGACCGATCGTCTCGTCGAGATCGAGCAGGATCGTCAAGTGCGGCATGAACCCCTCGGTCGCCCAGAGCGAGATGTCACGCACCTCGGTGGGATCGAGAACCCGTCCTGCTCCCTGGTAGGCCACCGAGGAGTCGAAGTAACGATCCTGGATCACGATCTCGCCGCGCTCGATGGCCGGCCGCACCTTCGTGGCGATATTGTGGGCGCGGTCAGCCGCATAGATCAGGGCCTCCGCGCGCGGAGCGATGTGCCCGCGGCGGTGGAGTACGATCTCGCGCAACTCCACCCCGAGGTCGGTACCGCCCGGCTCCCGTGAGCGCTCGACCGTGTGACCGGATGCCGTGAGCCAGTCCGCGAGCAGGCTGGCCTGGGTCGATTTACCCGATCCGTCACCGCCCTCGAAGGTGATGAACAGACCGGTCACGCCGTGCACGGGTTCCTACTGCGCCGACTCGGATAGCGCTGCGGACGCCGCAGCCACGGGTTTCTTCGCAGCCGGTTTCTTAGCAGCAGGCCTCTTCGCTGCCGGTTTCTTCGCAGCCGGCTTCTTCGCGACCGGTTTCTTCGCAGCAGGCTTCTTCGCGACGGGCTTCTTCGCGACCGGTGTCTTCGCGACCGGTTTCTTGACCACTGGACCTTTCGCACGCTTGTCAGCGAGCATCTGCACCGCTCGTTCGAAGTCGATCTCCTCGATCGTCTCTCCGCGGGGGATCGTCACGTTGGTGACGCCGTCCGTCACGTAGGCACCGAAGCGACCGTCCTTGATACGAATCGGCTTGCCGCTCTCGGGGTCGGCATCGAATTCCTTAAGGGCGCTGGATGCTCGACGCGCACCATACTTCGGCTGGGCGTACAACTCAACGGCGCCGGGGAGGTCGATCTCGAAGATCTGGTCCTCGTCGGTGAGCGAGCGGGTGTCGACACCCTTTTTGAGGTATGGACCGAACTTGCCGTTCTGAGCAGTAATCTCCTCGCCGCTCTCCGGGTCCTGGCCGACGACGCGGGGCAGAGCGAGCAGACGAAGCGCCGTCTCGAGATCGACGGTAGCGAGGTCCATCGACTTGAAGATGGATGCCGTTCGCGGTTTGACCGCGACGACCTTCTTCGGCGCGGCCCGCTTCTTCTTCGGCTCGATGATCTCGCCGGTGGCGGGATCGACAACGGGCTCGACCACCGAGTTCTCGACGGGCTCGGCCACGGGAGATTCCGGATCCACCTCGGTGATGTACGGACCGAAACGACCGTCCTTCGCGACCACGTTCTTGCTGTTCTCGGGGTTGACCCCGATCACACGATCCACGACGACGGGCGCATCGATCAGCTCGTGCGCCTTGGCAACGGTGAGTTCGTCGGGAGCGAGCTCCGGTGGGATATTCACGCGTCGCGGGGTCGCGTCGAGCGCACCATCCGCGTCCACGACCTCGAGGTAGGGGCCGTACTTGCCGATCCGCAGGGTCACCTCGTCGTCGAGCTTGATCGAGTTGATGCTTTTCGCATCGATCTCGCCCATATTGTCGATGACATTTCGTAGGCCACGGTGCTTCTCGCTACCGAAGTAGAAGCTGTTCAGCCAGTCGACACGGTCTTCCTTGCCGCCGGCGATGCGGTCGAGGTCGTCCTCCATACCCGCGGTGAAGTCGTACTCCACCAGGTCGGAGAAAAAATCTTCGAGCAAGCGAACCACCGAGAAAGCGATCCAGTTGGGCACGAGGGCGGTACCGCGCGGGGTGACGTAACCGCGGTCGATGATGGTCGAGATGATCGACGCATAGGTGGATGGGCGCCCGATCCCCAGCTCCTCGAGCGTCTTGACGAGGCTCGCCTCGGTGTACCGGGGCGGCGCACTGGTCTCATGACCCTTGGCCTCGACATCCGACACCGAGAGCTTCTGCCCGACGATGAGGGGTGGGAGCTTCGCCTCGGCGGGCTCGGCGGTGTCGTTACGCTCTTCGTCGCGGCTCTCCTCATAGGCCTGGAGGAATCCGCGGAAGGTGATGACCGTGCCGCTCGCGGCGAACTCGGCCATCGTCGTGCCCTGCACCGGACCGGCAGTAATCACGACAGAGGCGGTCATTCCCTTGGCGTCAGCCATCTGGGAGGCGATGGTGCGCTTCCAAATGAGGTCGTAGAGCTTCCAGTCGTTGCCGCGCAGTACCCCGTCGAGCTGGCCAGGGGTGCGGAAGGTATCCCCGGCGGGACGGACCGCCTCGTGGGCTTCCTGTGCGTTCTTGCTCTTACTCGCGTAGGTTCGCGGCTTTTCGGAGACGCTCTCCGCGCCGTAGAGGGATGCCGCCTGGCTTCGGGCGGCGGTCATCGCCTGCTGCGAGAGGTTGAGCGAGTCTGTGCGCATATAGGTGATGTACCCGTTTTCGTACAGTCCCTGCGCCACGCTCATCGTCTGGCGCGCGGAGAAGCGCAGCTTTCGCGCGGCCTCCTGCTGCAGCGTAGAGGTGCTGAAGGGAGCCGCCGGGCGACGGGTATAGGGCTTCGAATCCACTGACGACACGACGACTGACACGGACGGATCGCGCAAGGCCTCCGCGAGCGAGGTCGCGGCCTCCTCGTTGAGAGCGATAGCATCCGCCCTGCCGCCCGTGGCTGCTTTGAGCTGGCCCTTATCGTCGAAGTCGCGTCCAGTGGCAACACGCACTCCGTCGAGCCGGGCGAGCCGGGACTCGAACGGCGAGGAGCCGGCGGATGCCGACAGCAGCGCCGAGAGGTCCCAGTAGCCGGCGGCGACGAACGCGAGACGTTCGCGCTCGCGGTCGACGGCGAGTCGGGTAGCAGCAGACTGCACGCGCCCGGCAGAGAGTCCCGGGCCGACCTTGCGCCAGAGTACCGGTGAGATCTCGTAGCCGTAGAGCCGGTCGAGGATGCGTCGGGTCTCCTGGGCGTCGACCAGGGCGGTGTCGATGTCGCGGGTGTTGTCGCGGGCCCGCTCGATCGCCTCCTTGGTGATCTCGTGGAACACCATTCGCTTGACCGGGACCTTCGGCTTCAGCTCGTCGAGGAGGTGCCACGCGATCGCCTCACCTTCGCGGTCCTCATCAGTTGCGAGGTAGAGCTCATCGGCGCCCTTGAGCGCGCGCTTCAGGTCGGCGACCGTCTTCTTCTTCTGGTCGGAGACCACGTAGTACGGGAGGAAGCCATTTTCGACGTCGATCGAGAACTTGCCGAGGGAACCCTTCTTGAGCTCCGGCGGGAGGTTTTTCGGCTCGATCAGGTCGCGGATGTGACCGACCGAGGCCAACACCTCGTATCCGTCGCCCAGGTACTGGGCAATCGTCTTCGCCTTTGCCGGCGATTCGACTATGACCAGCTTCTTCGTGCCAGGCACTTGACTCCTCGACTACTGCGACTCGCGCCGCCTCTGTTGATCTCCGGGTGAAACGAAACCTCGCCCAGCATAGGACGGCACCGCTGATGCTACGCACTGCGATTCGGAGATGTCGGATGTGGTCCCGACACGCACACCATACACACAGATTCCTGACAGCCGCTTCATCCACTACCCCCAGTACTGCCGCTCCACCCCGCCGGTTCGCTGGTCGGACGGCCCGCGGTGGCCCGCGCAGACACGGCGAATCCGAGCACCGTAACGGTGACCCGCACTGTTGCGGTGGTGCCGTCGATGAGACATCCATCCAGTCGCGATGCATTGGCGGCGGCCACTGTCGCGGCGACCGGGCACGGGCTCCCCGAGCGGATGCCGACCGCCACATCCGCCGCGGCGAGCGCCGCAGCGTCTGCCGCACCGGCCACCCGCTGCTGGGCCGCGAGCACAGTGCTGATCGGTAGAACAAGCGAGAACAGCATCAGCACTGCGGCGACGACCGCCACCGCGAGCACCGACCCCGAGCCTCGCTCATCGGCCAGTTGGCGCTCCGTCACCTCACCGGCCACCACGTCACCGACCACCACGTCACCGACCACTACGTCACCGACCACCATCCAGCGCGCAGCTCGAAGCACTCACCGTGACCGCCCCGATCAGCCCGCCGACGGCGGATCCCCGCGCGGATGCCGTGACACACACCAGCTCGCCGCGGTGCTCCACCCGCAGAGTCGACCCGGGCAGGAGAGCGGATGTCGATTCCACTGTCTCCCCACGCGCCACGCTTCGCGCCGCCATCGCCGCGGCCTGCTGAAGCCGCACCTGCTGGGTGGAGAGCTGCAGGCCGGCAAGGCATGCGGCGAGTACCAGCAGCACCGCCGGGATCACCGTGGCGAACTCCGCCGTCACACTGCCACGCTCGGGCTGCGACGAGGGCGGTGGCGCCTCAGCCCGTGAACGTGAGCGCACGATGCACGAGCTCGGTGAGCATGCCCCGCACCTCGTCGCTGCGCAGTATTGCGACGAGCAGCCCTGCGAATCCGACAGCGGCCATCGTGGCGATCGCGTATTCGGCGGTAGCAGCCCCGTCATCTCGGCTGAGTCGTGAAAGCAGTCTCTTCATGGTCGACCAGTCCTCTCTTCGTGTGTCCGGCACGGTACCTGACCCGTCCATGGTGCAACCCGCGGCGAATGCCCGGTGTCGGCCCCCTGACACCGGTGCACTGGTGTCACAAACCGGTGACTGTGGACGAGACGACGGCGATCAGCAGCGGAGCCACCCCGAGCAGCATGAAGGCGGGCAGGATGCACAGCCCGAGCGGCAGCATCAGCGTCACCGCGAGCCGCGCCGCCATTCGCTCTCCGGCGCTGCGGGCAACACGGCGTATCTCCTTCGCCTCACTGCGCAGCAGCGCCGCCGCCGGGATACCCGCCCGCCGACTCAGCGCGAGCACCTCCGCGATCGCGGCGTCACTGCCGTCGGACGCGATCCCACAGGTCTTACGTGCATCCGTCACCGCCCGTTCGGCGCGCGACAAGGATGCGCCCCCCGAGACCGCGATCGCCATGAGGTCGAGCGCAAGCCCGGGAGTGAGGTTCGTCGGGCGTGCTCGATGGAGCAGACGACGATTCCAGAGCTGGGCGAGCAGAATCAGCAGTATTCCGAGCGCAAGGCAGACCAACCCGGGTGGTGTCGTGAACAGCACACGAATCGAGTCGAAGCCGAGGGCCATGCCAAACAGGATGCCGACGATCGGCAGCACCATCACCATGCGCGCGGTTGCCACCGGACCGGCGAGTGCCGTGTCGAGATCCCGCTGGTTCTGTGCAAGTGAACGAAGCGAGGTTGAGAACTCCGCCAGCGTCGAGGCAAGCGGCGCGCCGGCGTCACTGGCTACCAGCCACGCCGCGGCCAGTCCACGCCAGGCCGTCGCATCCGCCCCGTGTGATTGCGCGATTTCCACTATCGCGTCGGCGACGGAGCCGCCCCGCGCCGCGGCCTCAGCCACCCTGCGCGCCGCGGATGCGGAACTCCCCCGGGCGGCGTCGGCAACGTAGGCCCAGCCCGACGCCGGCGCGACTCCGGCCGCGAGCATCACTCCCAGGCGCTGCACCACCGCGGCGAGAGGCTCGAGATCCGCCCGCCGCTCACGGCGTCGCATGCGTCTCGACCATTCGCAGTCGATCGCGGTGATCGAGTTCGAAGTGCCCGATCTGGGTGAGCCGACGGCTGTCTCGGTCCCGTTCGAGATGCAGCACGGTGCCGATCGCGCTCACGGTCTGACGCGCGATCGCCGTGGGACTCATACCCGCGAGCGCCCCGAGGGCTTCGATCCGCGCTGGGACATCGTGCAGGGAATTCGCATGCAGGGTGCCCGCTCCCCCGTCGTGCCCGGTGTTGAGTGCTGCGAGCAGCTCGCGGATCTCCGCGCCGCGGCACTCGCCGAGGACGAGGCGGTCGGGTCGCATCCTCAGGGCTTCTCGCACGAGTCGCTCGAGCCCGATCTGACCGGCGCCCTCGAGATTGGCCTGCCGCACCTCGAGGGAGACGAAATGCGGATGCGCCACCCGCAGTTCGCCCACATCCTCGATCGCGATAATCCGGTCGCCGGAGGCTGCGCTCGACAGCAGCGCCGCGAGGAGTGTTGTCTTCCCGCTGCCGCCCGCTCCGGTGATGAGAATGTTTTGCCGCCGGACGACAAGATCCGCAACCGTGTCGACGTCGACTTCCGAGAAGAAGCCGGCAGCCGCCAGATCGCCGAGCCCGAGGCGTTCGACTCGCGGCAGCCTAATAGAAAGGAGTGTGCCGACCGCCGATATCGGAGTCAGCACCGCGTGCACCCGGATACCATCATGGAGGCGCACGTCGACACAGGGTGTCGCCTCGTCAATATGCCGACCGCCGAGTCCGATCAGCCGCACCGCGAGCTCACGCAGCGCCCCCTCATCGAGCGTGACAGTGTGTTGCCGCACCGGGTCCTGCCCGCGGTCAACCCAGACACAGGACGGTCCATTGACGAAGATATCCGTCACGGCCGGATCGCTCACGAAGGCAGCGAGCGGGCCGAACTCGTCCAGCTCGAGTCCTGCCAAGGATCTTCGACGCTCCGGCACCATCGCAATCGATCCCGGTCGTCGAGCGACGAAACGATCGTGGCGCGAAACGAGCGAAGTGGAGGGATCGAAGAGATCGGCGGTCGGCATTTCACGACGTTAAAAGATTCGGCCCCCCGCTGGACCGCGCCAGATACGAGTATGAGATAAACCGTTCCGAGGACATCCTGTGGAGGAGGGGAGGCCACGGGGTTTAAACAAGAGGGGCGGCGCCTGTTGGGGGGAACCGGCGCCGCCACAGCAACGCTGGATTGGGGGGAATCACTGCGCGTTGCTTATCGAATTTTCATTCAACGACATCAGTGTACTCCGGCAGGCCTCCCGCGCAAGAGAGAATCCCCGGCGATCAGGGAACACTCCCAGAATGATGGCAATCGCGCAGAACCTGCAGTCGGCTTAAGCTCGTACCACGACCGTGCGCGGGCATCGATGCCCGCTGCCTCCGCAAGGGAGACCCATGTCCAACACGTCCATAGACAGCCTGCAGCACGAAGAGCGCCGCTTTGCACCGAGCGCCGAATTCAGAGCGGATGCTGTGGCTACCGCCGCGCTGTACGCCGAGGCCAACGCGGATCGCCTCGGATTCTGGGCGACCCAGGCACGCGAGTTGCTGCACTGGAGCACGCCGTTCACCCAGGATCTCGACTGGTCCAACGCCCCGTTTGCGACCTGGTTCGAAGACGGTGAGCTCAACGTGGCTTTCAATTGCCTCGACCGCCACGTTCTCGCCGGGAACGGCGACCGCATCGCGCTGCATTGGGAGGGTGAACCCGGCGACAGCCGCGACATCAGCTATTCCGAACTCACCGCCGAGGTGAAGCGAGCAGCCAACCTGCTCATCTCGCTCGGCATCGAGAAGGGCGACCGCGTCGCCGTCTATCTTCCGATGATCCCGGAGGCGGTCATCGCGATGCTCGCCGTCGCCCGCATCGGCGCGGTGCATTCGGTGATCTTCGGCGGCTTCAGCGCCGACAGCATCCGCTCCCGCGTCGATGATGCGAGTGCCAAGCTGGTGATAACCGCAGACGGCGGCTGGCGCAAGGGGAGGGTCAGCGCCCTCAAGCCCGCGGTGGATGCCGCACTCGCCAAGGAGGGCGAGCACACCGTGAAGAACGTGCTCGTAGTGAAGCGCGGGGAGAACGAGATCGACTGGGTCGAGGGTCGCGATCTCTGGTGGCACGAGGCGATGGCAGAGTCAGCGGCCGAGCACG
This sequence comes from Lacisediminihabitans sp., assembly GCA_046597035.1. Lineage (GTDB taxonomy): Bacteria > Actinomycetota > Actinomycetes > Actinomycetales > Microbacteriaceae > Lacisediminihabitans. Next base: position 9,137 of record JBKJLH010000186.1, on the reverse strand, counting down.
AGGCCACGGGCTTCCCCGCTGAAACTCCGCTTTTTATCCTTTACACCTCTGGCACCACGGGTAAGCCGAAAGGCATCCTGCACACCAGCGGCGGCTACCTCACGCAAGTGGCCTTCACCCATAAGAACGTCTTCGATCTCCGCCCCGAGTCCGACGTGTACTGGTGCACCGCGGACGTCGGATGGATCACCGGACACAGCTATGTCGTCTACGGTCCGCTCGCTAATGGTGCGACCCAGGTGCTTTACGAGGGCACCCCCGATGCGCCCCACGGCGGCCGGTGGTGGGAGATCATCCAGAAATACGGCGTGACCATCTTCTACACGGCACCCACCGCTATCCGCTCGTTCATGAAGCTCGGACGACAGGTGCCGGATGACTTCGACCTTAGGTCGCTTCGCGTGCTCGGCAGCGTCGGCGAGCCGATCAACCCGGAGGCGTGGGTCTGGTATCGCGACGTGATCGGTGGCGGGAAGACCCCCATCGTCGACACCTGGTGGCAGACGGAAACCGGGGCGATCATGGTGTCCGCCTTGCCCGGTGTCACCATTTTGAAGCCGGGGTCCGCCCAGGCCGCCGTACCGGGTATCTCGATCGATGTGCTCGACGAGGCGGGGAACGGCGTGCCACCCGGTGGAGGCGGCCTGCTGGTCGTCACCGAACCCTGGCCGTCGATGCTGCGCGGTATCTGGGGCGATCCGGACCGCTTCGTCGAGACCTACTGGTCGAAGTTCGCCGGACCGCTCTACTTCGCCGGAGACGGCGCTCGACTCGACGAGGACGGCGACATCTGGCTGCTCGGTCGTGTCGACGACGTCATGAATGTCTCGGGCCACCGCCTGTCTACCGCAGAAATCGAGTCTGCCCTCGTATCGCATCCGATCGTTGCGGAATCCGCCGTCGTGGGAGCCGCGGATGAGGCGACCGGCCAGGCCGTCGTCGCGTTCGTGATCTTGCGAAGCGAGCACGCCGACACTTACACTCAGGATGCCGCGAGCGCGCTGTTGCGGAGGCATGTCGCCGAGCAGATCGGCGCGATCGCCAGGCCGCGCGAGATCTTCATCGTGGCCGAGTTGCCGAAGACTCGCTCGGGCAAGATCATGCGGCGGCTGCTGCAGGATGTCGCGGAGGGTCGCGACATCGGCGATACGACCACGCTCGCCGACACTTCGGTGATGCAGACCATCAGCGACCGACTGAGGTAGCTCTCGATACAGCAGCGGCGCACGGGTAGCGAGACCGGCTACGCGAACTCGACGATCAATTCGATCTCGACCGGGGAGTCGAGCGGCAGCACGGCAACGCCCACCGCGCTGCGCGCGTGCACACCGGCATCTCCGAAGATCTCACCGAGCAACTCGGACGCACCATTGATCACACCAGGCTGTGCGGTGAAGGCGGGATCGGATGCCACGAAACCGACGAGCTTCACAATACGGGTCACCCGATCCAGAGACCCGATGGCGAACTGCACCGCAGCCAGTGCGTTCAGAACACAAGTGCCGGCATAGGTCTTGGCGTCCTCGGCCGAGACGGCGGCGCCGACCTTCCCGGTGGCCGGCAGCACACCATCAGTGAACGGAAGCTGTCCCGAGGTGAAGACGAGGTTGCCAGTCACCACGGCCGGGATGTAGACACCGGCGGGAGTTGCGAGCGAGGGGATTTGGAGTCCAAGCTCGGCGAGACGGGTGGAGATGACAGCCATCAGTTCCCCTCTGATTTTGGACGCTTGAAGTAGGCGACGAGGCCACCTTCGGGTCCGATGACGACCTGCACGAGCTCCCAGCCATCCGATCCCCAATTATTGAGAATCGCGGCGGTGTTGTGCACGATCAGCGGAGTGGTGACATATTCCCATGAGGTCATCCGGGCATCCCTTCAGGTTCGACAGGATGATTATCCCTTACCCTAATCCTATGTCTGCCCAAAAATTGAAGCCCTCCGGCGTGCTCGGGGGTCTCCTCGGCCTCCTCGGCTTCAGCGTGCTCGCCGGCGTCCTGGTCACCGCGATGGTCACCCCCGCCCTCGCCGTCACCAGCATGACCGCGCAGGGCTCCATCGACATATTTGAGAATCTGCCCGACTCGATCAAGATCGGCGAGCAGTCCCAGCAGAATCAGATCTTCGCCATCCGCGGCGGGCAGCCCGTGCAAATCGCAACCGTCTACAAGCAGAACCGCCAGGTAGTGGGCTGGAACGATGTCTCGCCGCTGTTGAAGCAGGCCGCGGTCGACGGAGAGGATCGCCGCTTCTATTCGCACGGTGGCGTCGACATCCCCTCGATCGCTCGCGCCGCGGTGAAAAACACGACACAGTCGTCCAACGGCACCAGCGGTAGTTCGACCCTCGATATGCAGCTCGTGAAGAACATCCTCGTGCAGGAGGCCTTCACCACGAAGACCGGCGCGGAGCGCACCGCTGCGATCAAGGCCGCGAACGGCGCGACGATCGATCGCAAGCTCAAGGAAATGAAGCTCGCGATCGGCCTCGATAAGAATTACACCAAGAATGAGATCCTGCTCGGGTACCTCAATATCGTCGGAATGGGCTCGACAACCTATGGCGTCGAGTCTGCGGCGCTCCAGTACTTCAGCGTCCACGCCAAGGACGTCACGCTTCCCCAGGCGGCGAGTCTGATCGCGATCGTTCAGCAGCCCACCTCCCAAAACCTCTCCAACCCGAAGAATTACCCGGCGAACAAGCTGCGCCGCGACGAGATCCTCAATGCGATGCTCGCGGCCAAGCACATCACCCAGAAGGAACACGACGACGCGATCGCCGCGCCTATCGCCTCGTACGTCAAGATCAGCCCCCAGAACAACGGATGCCGCACCGCGACCGATCCAAGCGCCGCCGCCGCGTGTGACTACGCCCTCAAACTCATCACCGCGGACCCCGTCGGTGACGCGCAGGCGGCTTTGAAGGACTACAAGAGCAAGCCGACCAAAGATCAGAAGCCCGACGTGCTGGCCGCTCTTGGCCTCCGACTCGACACCACGAAGGCGAACCTAGCGCCCACGGTGAGCGCCCTCGGGGCGAATCCTGCTGAGCGACGCACCAACTGGGAGAAGGGCGGCTACAAGCTCTACACAACGATAAACCTCGACCTTCAGGATCAGGCACAGGAGGTGTTGAACCAGCAGGCTCCGGCCGACGAGGCCCGGTTCCAGCTCGGCGCGACCGCTAACACGGTGGAGGCCGGCACCGGCAAGGTCCTGGTAATGGCGCAGAACAAGATCTTCGACGACGGTGCTGCATCCAACGCGACGGTCACCACGGCCTATAACTTCAGTGTTGATTCACCGTACGGCGGAGCGACCGGTTTCGAGACCGGATCAACCTACAAGGTGATCGACCTCGCCAACTGGCTCTCCACCGGGCACGGTCTCTACGACGTCGTAGACGGTCGCGGCCCGCACACCTATCAGCCCGCGGACTTTAAATCGCCTGGCTGTTCCGCGGGAATAAGCTCGCCCTATCCCCTCCAGAACGACGGCAACTCGGGCGGGCGGTATTACACGGTCAAGGAAGCGCTCATGGCGTCCGTCAACAATGCCTTCATGCACATGGCCATGCAGCAGGACCTGTGCTCAATTCGGGACACCGCGAAGAGCATGGGTGCGCACCGAGCGGACTTCAAGACCGAACTCAACGCGAACCCCTCCAGCATCCTCGGCACGAACGAACAGGCGCCGCTCACCATGGCCGCCGTCGCCGCAACCATCGGTGCCGGCGGTCTGCACTGCGTGCCGATCATCATCGACAAGATCGTCAGCCCCGCGGGTAAAGACCTTCCCGGTCAACCGGTCACCTGCAATCAAGCCATCAGTGCCGATGTCGCGGCGGGAGTCGCGAACGCCATGGTCGGGAGCATGACCGGCGGGACCAGCTCTCCCGCCAACCCACGCGACGGAGTGCCGATCGGAGGAAAGACCGGTACTTCGCCGAGCAGCCACCAGGACTGGGTGATCTCCACCAGCACGAAGGTCGGTTCCTCGGTCTGGACCGGAAACTGGGACAGCGCCGTGGCTCCGCTGAAGAATTTCATCAACCCGAACACCCGCCAGAACTACTACTCTTCGTCGCGCTTCGCGATCATGAAGACCGTGATGAAAGCGGTAAATGCCTCCGGCACCTACAAGGGAGGCGACTTCCCGGTGGCGCCTGACTCGATATTCGGTGGCTCCTCCGCGATAGTCCCCGACGTCACCGGTCAGAGCGCCGATCAGGCCCAAAGACTGTTGACCGGCCTCAAGTTCCAATACACGGATGGCGGCACCGAGGCCTCGGGCCTGCCTGCCGGACGAGTCACCCGCACTGATCCCGGCGCGGGCGCGAAGGTATCCTCCGGAGCGAACATCACGGTTTACACCAGCGACGGCAGCCTCACTACGACCATGCCGAAAGTCGTCGGGTTCGCCCGCCAGGTCGCGGATGCGGCCATCGCAAGCGCGGGCTTCGACCCGACCAAGATCAGCTACCAGTGGGCCAAAGGCAATAAGTCGCCCGGCAAGAGTGACAGCGTATGCCTGGTACAGGCCTCGGATCCCTCGTCGGGATCGTCAGCTGTGAAAACTGATCCAATCACCCTGACCGTGTATGGGACACCAGAGGGAACTGACCCGGGTGTAGCAGCCTGCCCCAAGTGAGCAGGGCATCCGAACGGGCGGGCAGCGCTGCCGTAGCGCTCGCCGCCATCGGTCTCGGAACCCTCGCCTGGGGCACGTTGGCGGAACGCAATCGCTTCACGCTGCGCACCCACACGGTGCCCGTGCTCCAACCCGGGGCGCGTTCCCTCACGGTATTGCACCTCGCTGATTTGCACATGGCGCCCTGGCAGAGGGCGAAGCAGGAGTGGATCCGCGGCCTGACCGTGTACGAACCCGACCTCGTGGTCGATACGGGGGACAATCTCGGCCACGAGCGTGGAATCGAGGGGGTGGAGTACGCGCTGGAGCCGTTCCGGGGCATTCCGGGCGTGTTCGTGCACGGGTCCAACGACTATTTCGGGCCGGTCGCCAAAAACCCGTTCACCTATTTCACGGCGCCGTCACGAGTGGAGCACACCCAGCCCGGGCTCGACAATGCGAGGCTCAGCTCCTACCTGCAAGGACTCGGATGGCTTGACCTCAACAACACCGCGCGCGCGATGAGCATCAAAGGCTCACGCCTCGAATTCATGGGTGTCAATGACGCTCATGTCGGCTGGGATGAGCTCGCGAAGCTGCCCGGTGCGCTGGACGAGATGCGGGAAAACGTGGGCTGGCAGGATGAGCCGGGCGGGCCGAACCCCATCGCCATCGGCCTCACACACTCCCCCTACCAGCGCGTCCTCGACTCTCTCGTCACCAATGGTTCCGAGCTGATCCTCGCCGGCCACACGCACGGCGGCCAGGTCTGCGTACCCGGTTACGGTGCCCTCGTGACGAACTGCGACATCCCTCGCGACCAGGTGAAGGGCCTCAGCCTCTGGACCCACGCGCGCCGCACGGCCTATCTCAACGTGTCGGCCGGGCTCGGGACATCCATTTACGCGCCAGTGCGCTTCGCTTGCCCGCCGGAGGCGACACTGTTGACACTGACGGCCAGAGATATCAGCTATTCTTGACAAGGCCTGTTGTCTGGGCCAGCTCAGTTCTTGGGCATCGGGGTGTGGCGCAGTTTGGTAGCGCGCTTCGTTCGGGACGAAGAGGTCGCAGGTTCAAATCCTGTTACCCCGACCAATACAGCAGAAGGGCCGCACCACGTGCGGCCCTTCTTTCGTGGTGGGTGCCTGAGCCGGGCATCCTCCCTGCCCCCGCTACCCCTCCTGCCCCCTCTTGCACCTCCTACCCCCCTCCTGCACCTCCTACCCCGTTGCACGAAATGCAGGACTCAGCGTGACGGATGTTGCTGGTGAGCCCCATGCGCCCCACCAGTAACACTCGGTCCTGCATTTCGAACGCTAGGCCGGGAAGGACGAGGCAGCAACCCCGTGAACTCCGGATTGGGCGCAACAATCCGAGGGTGCAATGGCTATTCGGTGACGATGACTATTCGGTGACACTGACTATTGCGTGCTGGGGCGCGATGGAACAGATCGAGCCAGGGCCGCAAGCTCGCCGCGGGAGCGTGCCCCCGCCTTCGCGAGCAGATTCGATACGTGGAACTTCACCGTGTTCTCACTGATCGCAAGCTCACCGGCAATCTCGCGATTTCTCGCCCCCGTCGATACCAACGACAGCACCTCGCGCTCGCGTCGTGACAGTTCGACGGTGTCTGCGAGGGGTTGTGGTTCGATCGGAGGATCCAGCGGGAGTCGGATGTCGAGAGATGACCCCCACCCGGACACCGCGGAGACGGCGAGCTCCCCATTGAGCGATGCAACGCGTTCGGCGATGGGGCGCAAGGAGTCGTCGTGCACGGTGAGCTCACCCCGGCCGTCGTCTCGGATGCCGATGAGGAGATTGAGCCCGTCGCAATCCCATTGGATCCGAACCCGTCGAGAGTGCCCGGTATCGACGAAAGCGAGCACTGCACTGCGCACGATGGCGCGCGCGGCGTGAGCGACCTCACCGGGGAGGGCACGCCCGGTCGTCGGCGGTTCCACAAACTGCACATCCAAATTTCCGAACCGGGCCAGAGGGCGTAAATCGTTTCGCAGCCGGGCAAAAGCCCCCACGACCGGTTCGAGCGTCGTGCTGCGCTGATGGTCGGTGGCCATTCGCAGCCCGACGAGCGCGGTGGTCGCAACATCGATCGCCATGGCCCTCACCGCCCTGTCGTCGAGCCGGGTAGATCGGAGCATCGCCAGAAGCGACTCCAACGTGACCGCGTGGCGGTCGGCCTGCTCCGCGATGGCGCGCGCGTGCTCGAGCGCTAACTGTCGTGAGGCGGGGGACGGAATCTGATCTTCCAGCAGCATGAGGCTAGCCTACCCATTGTGTAATACCCCTACTTATGGGTAGGTAAGACTGCTTGTTCGGATGGGCACAACATGGCCGATTCCCGCGCAGGCTGTGACCATGGATCCAATAAACGTCGATATCGGGGCGTCCCTCACCCGAATCAATGGAGAGATTGACTCCGTCATTGAACGCTTGGCGCGAGCCGACACGGACGCGCTGACAGCTGTGGCTGATCTCCTATCCACTGCACCCCGCGTCTTCGTGCTCGGCGCGGGTCGATCCGGGCTCGCGCTCCGCATGACAGCCATGCGTCTCATGCATCTCGGCTTCGACGTGTACGTCGTCGGCGAGGTCACAACTCCAGCGATCACTGCAGACGATCTTCTTCTCACCGCAAGCGGCTCGGGTACCACCCCCGCCGTTATCCGAGCGGCGCAGACTGCGGTGGATGTGGGAGCCAAGGTCGCAGCAATCACTACCGCCGCCGACTCCCCCCTCGCGCACCTAGCCTCGGCTAGCATCGTGGTTCCCGCGGCCGCGAAGCTCGATCGAAGTGAGAGCGCGTCGACACAATATTCCGGAAGCCTCTTCGAGCAAGTGGTCGTACTCCTCGGTGACGCCCTCTTCGATGCCCTCTGGCAGCGCAGTGGATCGACCGCTGATGAACTCTGGCCGCGTCACGCCAACCTCGAGTAGCGCTTCCGGCGCACTCGCCAACCGTCTTTTCACCTCCACCCGCAAGATAAAGGAACACAATGAAACTGCAATTCGCCATGGACACTCTCACCACCGAGGCCGCGCTTGAGCTGGCCGCTGCCGCCGCGCCCTACGTCGATATCCTCGAGCTCGGGACCCCCCTCATCAAGAGCGCCGGATTTTCAGCGGTGACTGCGATCAAGGCAGCACACCCCGACAAGATCGTCTTTGCTGATTTGAAGACAATGGATGCGGGAGAGCTCGAGGCGGATACCGCATTCGCAGCTGGTGCCGACCTTGTTACCGTGCTCGGCGTCGCCGGAGACAGCACCATCATCGGCGCCGTCGCAGCAGCCAAGAAGCACGGGAAGGGCATTGTCGTAGACCTCATCGGTGTTTCGGATAAGCCCGCTCGGGCGAAGCAGGTTGTGGCATTCGGGGTCGAGTTCGTCGAAATGCATGCCGGTCTCGACGAGCAGGCTGAGGAGGGTTTCACTTTCGCCACTCTGCTTCGAGACGGCGAGGCATCTGGTGTTCCGTTCTCGGTGGCGGGCGGTATCAACGTCTCGACGATCGCCTCCGTGCAACAGTCAGGAGCTCGGGTCGCCGTCGCCGGTGCTGCTATTTACGGTGCTCCCGACGTCGGCGCCGCCGCGGCCGCACTGCGCGCAGCAATCAGCTGAGTGCAGCGAGCCATCGAGGGCTTCGACTCGATGGCTCGAGCGAAGGATCCGGCAGCGGCTACTCGAAGTCGGCGTCGGGCGCCGAACCATAGGCCGTGTCGGGCTGGTCGATGAGCATGCGGCGCCGGCCGCTACCAAGCAGTCCGTTGCTCTCGTCGAGATAGCACGCCCCGCAAAGGGACTCATAGGTCACCTCGAGCGCCCCATCGATCGCTACCTGGTCGCCGTCGAAAATGAAACGTCCGTCGACCTTGCGGGCATTGAACATGGCTTTTCGACCGCACCGGCAGATCGTCTTGAGTTCTTCGAGCGAATGCGCGATCTCGAGCAGGCGGCGACTTCCGGGAAATGCCACGGTCTGGAAGTCGGTACGGATGCCGTAGGCCAGCACGGGTACACCTTCCACGATCGCGATGCGCAACAGGTCATCCACCTGCGTCTCGCTCAGAAACTGTGCCTCATCCACGAGGAGGCAGCTCACGCTCACCCCGGTCGTCGCGAGTACCCGCGCACGCTGACGTTCGAACAGCGAGTAGACGTCGTCGTTCGGCGTGATGACGAAATCGACCGCACGGCTGACGCCCAGCCGCGAGACGATTGCGCCATCGCCCCGAGTGTCGACGGACGGCTTCGCCAGCAGCACCTGCTGCCCGCGTTCTTCGTAGTTGTAGGCGGCCTGCAGCATCGCAGTGCTCTTACCGCTGTTCATCGCGCCATAGCGAAAATAGAGCTTTGCCACTATTGGAGGTATCCGTCCTCGGCGGCCCGGCGGATGAGATCCGCCTTCTTGCTCGCCGGTCTGTTTGCTTTGGCGTATTTCTCCCGCACTCGACGCAAATACGTCTTCGCGGTCTCGTACTGCACGTTCATC
>JBKJLH010000089.1:0-12274 GCA_046597035.1 Lacisediminihabitans sp. | reverse complement strand
GGGTGATGAAGATGATGGTCTTGCCGAACTCCGCCTGCAGCTCGACGAGCTGCTCCTGCATCTCGCGACGGATGAGCGGATCCAGTGCCGAGAACGCTTCATCCATCAGCAGGATCTCGGTGTCTGCGGCGAGGGCTCTGGCAAGGCCCACGCGTTGCTGCATTCCGCCGGACAGCTGACCGGGGAGCTTGTCTTCCCATCCCTCGAGGCCCACTCGCTTCACGACGGTGAGGGCGCGCTCACGGCGCTCGGCCGGGGCGACACCCTGCACTTCGAGCGCGTAGGCGGCGTTGTCGAGCACGGTGCGGTGCGGCAGGAGCGCAAAATGCTGGAACACCATCGATATGCTGCGGCGGCGCACATCGCGCAATTCGGCCGGCGCCGCGCCGGTGATGTCGATGCCGTTGATGGTCACCGATCCGGCTGTCGGCTCGACGAGCCCGTTGAGCATGCGGATGAGCGTGGATTTGCCGGAGCCGGAAAGGCCCATGACGACGAAGATCTCGCCGCGCTTCACGTCGAATGACGAGTCGATCACGGCTGCGGTGCTGCTGCCGCCGAGGGAGTCGCGGGTCGCGCCGCCCTGGAGGCGCTTCACGGCCTCGCGGGGTTTGCGGCCGAAGACCTTGTAGAGGCCCTTCACTTGCACTGCGGGGGGATTGGACACGGGATCTCCACACGCACAACCGAAATCCGCCAGATCACGGCAACGCGTTTCATGTTCTAACGACCGGGTCTACGACGCGTCCGGTGAACTCCCAGATCAAGCACATTCGACGGTTACCCGTCGGTGCGATCGGAGTGTCACCGTGGTGTTGCCATGGAGCAATACCGACGACGCCAGACCATACGTAAACGTTCCACCAAAACGTGGAGCGGGAGCGCGGACTGGGCTCTGTGGGCCGAAAAGGCCTTGACAAGGCTAGCAACGACCGGATGGCCACCGCAGTTCCAGCCGCTCGAAAACGGTACTATTCCGGCTTTGCGGACGGCGTGATTTCCCGTGTCGGCAGGGATCCGGGACGGTTTCAAGGAGTTGCACGTTCGTTATATTGATGGTGCGATTGGAGGCGTTGGCTCCCTCCATCACGGCCTCGTGATACGGTTATCAGTGCATATATGCAACTGTTGCATGCATACAGACTGTTCTTATGGAACGAGAGGGAAGTGATGGCGGCATCTATGCGCGCGCGATGGATTACGCCCATTAGTCGATGGACACTGCTTCGATGGACATCGGGCCTCAAGCCATTCGGAAACCGCCTGGGAGGAGCATCCCTGCAGCTGGTGCTCCCGGCCGTGATCGTCGGGGCCGGCGCTGGGCTCGCTGCGGTGGGCTTTCGCTGGCTCGTTTCGGCAGCGACCTTTGTCTTCACCGGCACTCAGGACTACTCGTCGTCGGTGGGGCACCCGGCCAATCCGTGGATTCCCTGGCTCGGTGGCGCCTTCGTCATCATCGCCCCGGCGATCGGGGGTCTGATTTATGGGCCGCTCGTCGACCGCTTCGCCCGTGAGGCCCGAGGGCACGGCGTACCGGAGGTCATGTATGCCGTGAACAAGCGGGGCGGGCGAATCCCCGGCAAGGTTGCGGTGGTCAAAGCCCTCGCCTCGGCAATCACCATCGGCTCGGGCGGTTCGGTCGGCCGAGAGGGCCCGATCGTGCAGATCGGATCGGCCATGGGATCCACTCTCGCGCGGGTGATGCGGATGCCGGAATCTCGCGTGCGCACACTGGTCGCCTGCGGGGCGGCCGGCGGAATCGCCGCAACCTTCAATGCGCCCATCGCGGGCGTGTTCTTCGCCCTCGAGCTGCTCTTGCGCGACTTCGCCGCGGCATCGTTCGGCGCAGTGATGCTGGCCTCCATCACTGCTTCAGTCGTCGGGCGCTCGATGCTCGGCGATCACCCCTTCCTCACCCTGCCGACCTTCACGGTCTCGAACCCCTCGCAGTTCGCACTTTTCGCCGTGCTTGGACTGTTCGCCGGGCTTGTCGGAGTCGGGTTCACGAAGGTCCTCTATGCGATCGAAGACTTCTGCGACTGGGCCTGGCGGGGACCGGAGTGGCTGCGGCCTGTGGCCGGTGGACTCCTGCTCGGTCTGCTTCTGTTCGCGATACCCCAGATGTACGGGGTCGGCTATCCGGTGCTTGAGAAGAGCGTGATGGGTGGCTATGCACTCGGAATGCTCATCCTGCTGCTGGTCGCGAAGATCATCGCGACGAGCCTGACGATCGGGATCGGCGGATCCGGCGGTGTATTCGCCCCATCGCTCTTCATCGGTGCGATGCTCGGTGCCGCCTTCGGTGATGTCGTCGGGCTGGTGATCCCGAGCCTTGCCGGGCAGACCGGGGCTTTCGCCCTCGTCGGCATGGGCGCCGTCTTCGCCGGTGCGACGCGCGCTCCCATCACGGCCGGAATCATCCTGTTCGAGCTCACCGGGGAATACAGCATCATCCTGCCCCTGCTGCTCGCGATCATCGTGGCGACCGGCGTTTCACGACTGCTCACCAAGGACACGATCTATACGCTGAAGCTCCGCCGACGCGGGGTGAACATCGGTACGGCGCCGGCCAACACCGCGCTTCATGCCGTGCACGTGCGAGAGGTCATGGCGACATTGCAGGCTATTCCGGAAAGTGCTCTGGCCAGCGATGGGGCAGATCTATTGATCGCATCCGGTCGATCTGCACTCCCGGTTATGGCGACGGGCGGCGAGTTCGCCGGGGTGCTCACGGTGCGGGCGGTCACCGAGGCCCTGGCGAATGATGATGATGCGTCCACGCTCACCGCCGGGGAACTGAGTGAGCTCACCGATTCGGTGCGGCCGGGGTCGACACTCGACGCCGCGCTCGACACCGTGCTCGCCGCCTCCAACAATGACGGAGTACCGGTGGTCGACGATTCGGGCGTACTTCGGGGCTGGCTCGACCAGAACGCTGTGCTGCGCGCCCTCGCGGGCGAACGCTAACCCAGCGCCGGATCGAAGGTGTTGAGCACGTAGTCGAGCTGCTCAGCGGTGAGGGCTCCAGGATGCCGCACGAGCACGGTCCCGGCCGGGTCGAGGATCACTGTATATGGCAGTCCGGTGATCTGGAATCGTCCGGCGAGGGTGCCGGCTTTGTCAGCTGCCAGCGGGTAGGTGACACCGGCATGTGTGGCGAAGGCGAGCCCGGAGCCGGCGGAATCTGAGACATCGATGCCGGTGAATCCCACCCTTCGGCCGTCCTTAGCGAACTCGGATTGCAGCTGGGGGAGTTCCTGCACGCAGGCGGTGCAGGTGCTTGACCAGAAGTTGATCACTTCATACTTGCCAGCGGACGGGGCGGTACCCACCATCTGCGAGGGTATGCCGAGCGCGGGGAGTTGCGCCGGAGTAGGGATATCACCGAGCTGCGCGGAGTTCGGCACCGACGCTGTGGCGGTGCGGCCGCCGACCGGCCCGCGTTCGCTCGCCGGCAGAAGGGACACGGCCAGCTGAGCCATGGCGTGGCCGAATAGCGCGGTGCTTGCCGACCCGGTGCCGAATCCACCGACCTGGGCTTCGACGCCCTTCGGGTCGATGAAGAACAGTTGGGCTCCGTGCGCAACTGTTCGGGACTTCTGGTCGAGGGTGATTGGCACGCCGTACTTTTCGGCGAGCGCGGCGAGGGTCACCGCCGAGCCCGTGCCGAAGTACCAGTTATCGGCCGATCCAAGCCCGTGGGCGTCGGTCCAGGATTTCACAGCGGAAACCGAGGGATAAAAAGGGTTCGCATTGATCGACACGAAGGCGATCTTCTTCGCGAGGGGACCGAGGTCACGGTTGGCGACCGTGACATCCTGGGCGAGCAGGGTGCAGAGATCCTTGCACTGATCATCATTGAAGCTGAGCACCACGGCGCGACCAGCGAACTCGGAGAGGCTGAGAGGACTACCTTGCTGGTCGGTGAGCGTGAAATCCGGCATCGGATTGTGATTGACGCCGAGGTTGGAGAGTTCCAACAGCGAGGCGGCCGGTCGGCCGATTGCCGCTGAGGGGTCGGTCGATGGGGTGGATGAGGAAGGGCCGGTCGCTGAGGTACCGGTTGCTGAGGACGGCCCGGGAACCAGGGCGACGATCAGCACAACCATCAGGGCAAGGGCGAGTACTCCGCCCGAGGTGGCCCAGAGAATCCCGCGAGAGCTGTTCTTCGGTGTCGAGGGTGATGTGTGCTCAGTGTCCATCGGAACTGTTCTCCATACTGTGCGGCTGAATCGTGTCGGGCAGCGGGCGCCGGCGCGTGGACCAGGCGGCGATAGCGAATCCGGCGATCACCGTGGCGCCGAGAGCGCAGCCGATCACGATCGGTGAATCGGAGACGACACCGCTGATGGAGCCCTGGATCGCCCCGACAGTGCGGGTGGCTGCCGTGATCGACAGCGGGTTGATGAGGTCGGTCACCCAATAGAAGACCAGGTACAGGCCTACGATCGCCTCGAGCGTGTTCGCAATGACCGGCACAAACCGGCTCGCTCGCCGCAGACGGCGGGAGAGTTCGCCGCTTGCGTGCACGGTGATCAGCGCGAGACCGGTGACCAGGGTGCCCATTCCGAGCGCGTAGGCCGCGAATGTCGCGATCCCGGGTAGAAGCCCCAGCCGGGTGAAAGTGCCGGCGACTCCCGCAACGAACAGGGGTAGCGCGCAGGTGAGCGAGCCGACCGCATAGGCGACTCCGAAGCCGGCCATTGCGATTGCCCCGGTGCCCGCGCGGAAGCGGATCGTGGGCAGGGAGATCCTGAGTTGCCTGCCGAGCAGCCCAGCCACCCCGAGCACGGCGAGCGCCGCGCCGAACAGGATCATGAACCAGGGGACGGTAGCGATGATCCACTGAGCTCCGACCGAGGCGAGAAGTCCGACCGTGGAGAAGACCGCGATGAAGCCGAGGGTCACGCATCCGCCCGCGATAAGGGCCGCGATCGTGCGTGGACCCCGGCCGGTGCGATCCTCACGTCGGGCAAACAGCGCCAGGTAACCGGGCAAGAGGGGAAAGCCACACGGGTTGACGGCCGCGATGAGACCGAGGGTGAAGGCGTAGGCGACCGAGGCCGAAACGGTCACCGGGCATCTCGGCGCGCAAGTGTCGTCAGGTAAGCGTTGTACGCGATCCGTTCGGCATCGCCGTCGGCATCGGCCTTGCGATTCGAGGTGCGTTCGTGGCGTCGCTCGGAACCCTGCCACTGCACGAACAGCACCCCGAGCACGACGATAGTCGGAAGCTCGGTAAAGCCCCAGGCGATGCCTCCGCCCATCGCCTGGTCGGCCAGGGGGTTGATTCCCCAGGACGGATTCGGCGCCGAGTAGAAGTGCACGAGCAGATCCACCGACATCATGACGATTACGCCGAAGAAGGCATGGAACGGTACCGTGACGACGAGTTCGAAGATGCGCAGAACGGGAGCACTGAGTCGCCGCATCCCCCGGCTTGCCTGTCGGGGTGAGGGGTCGACCCCCATGACCCCCCAAAAGTACAGCCCTCCGATGAGCAGGAAGTGAAGAAGCATCACGTTGTGGCCCCAGAACGAAACCATCAAAAAGTCGAAGACCGGCGTGAAGTAGAGGCCGTAGAGGCTCATCAGGAAGAGGGTGACGGTGACCACCGGGTGGGTGAAGAAGCCCGCGATCCGACTGTGCAGCACGCGCAGGATCAGCTTGCGCAGATTGATTCCGCCTCCGAGCTTTGCCGGCAGTGCCCGCAGCAGCAGCGTGACGGGCGCACCGAGCACCAGGAACACGGGGGAGAGCATGCTCAGCGTCATGTGCTGCACCATATGCACGCTGAAGAGTTCCATGCCGTAGCCATCTATGCCGGTCGCCGTGACGAGTAGGACGGAGGCGATGCCGGCAATCCACCAGAGGGTGCGTTGGATCGGCCAGGAGATACCCCGACGGTGCAGGCGCCAGACTCCCAGGAGGTACAGCGCCAGGAGGGCTGCCATGATCAGCGGGATGACCGGAACCGGCTGGGGGTGCCAAGCCAGGAGCCGAGCGAGCGTGGGCGGCAGTTGCGGCATCCACATCGGGCCGGTCATATTGTCCATTTCCCGTCACCCCGTTCTGCTTGTATCGATACAACTATTGCAACAATACACTCGAGAATGGTGGATGTTGCCTGAGCGATATCAACCGCCCCCGGTCGCACACCACGGCGTTCAACCCCCTCCTCGCGTCCGGTCGAGTGGGGCGTGTCCTAGGCTGGGAATCGGTCTTGCGACCGAGCGGCCGCCGACAGCCCAGGGATACCCATGTATAGAACCAGCTACGCTTCCGCACTCCAGCGAACGGATGCCGGCAGCGAAGTCACCATCTCCGGCTGGGTGGCGCGAATCCGCAACCACGGCGGCGTCGCATTCATCGACCTCCGAGACTCCTCTGGTGTCGCCCAGGTGACTTTCCGCGATGCCCAGGTGGCAACCGCCGACAGCCTGCGGGTGGAATCCTGCGTCACGATCACCGGTATTGTGCGAGAGCGCCCGGAGGGTAACGTCAACACCGCGATCGCTTCCGGCGAGGTCGAGGTCGAAGCGACGAGCCTCACGGTGCTCGCTGCCAGCGACGTGCTGCCCTTCCAGTTGGACGACGAGCCGGGCGAAGAGACCCGCCTTGCCTATCGCTATCTCGACCTGCGTCGGGAGTCGGCCGCGTATCCGCTCAAGCTCCGTTCGAAGGTCTCGGCGGCCGTGCGCAACGTGCTCATCGACCGGGACTTCGTCGAGGTGGAGACCCCCACCCTCACGCATTCCACCCCCGAGGGCGCCCGCGACTTTCTCGTGCCCGCGAGACTCAAACCGGGAGCGTTCTATGCTCTTCCGCAGAGCCCGCAGCTGTTCAAGCAGCTGCTGATGGTCGGAGGATTCGAGCGCTACTTCCAGATCGCGCGCTGCTATCGCGATGAGGATTTCCGCGCCGACCGCCAGCCCGAATTCACCCAGCTGGACATCGAGATGAGCTTCGTCGACCAGGACGACGTGATCGCGCTCGCCGAAGAGGTACTCGTCGCGATGTGGGGCACGATCGGCGTCACGCTGGCAACCCCCATTGCTCGGATGACCTATGCCGACGCGATGCGCCGCTTCGGATCCGACAAGCCGGATCTGCGATTCGGGCTCGAGCTTGTCGAGTGCACCGGCTATTTCGCCAGCACGGAGTTCGGCGTCTTTCGGGCGCCATACGTCGGCGCCGTGGTCATGCCCGGTGGCGCGGACCAGCCCCGCCGCACGCTCGACGCCTGGCAGGAGTGGGCGAAGCAGCGCGGCGCGAAGGGTCTGGCCTACGTGCTCGTCGGTGAGGACGGCGAACTACGCGGTCCCGTCGGCAAGAACCTGTCCGACACGGAGCGGGAGGGCCTTGCCGCCCACACCGCCGCGAAGCCGGGCGACTGCATCTTCTTCGCCGCCGGAGCGGTCAAGGCCTCCCGCGGCCTGCTCGGTGCCCTCCGCGGCGAGATCGCCACACGCCTCGACCTGATCGACCCGTCGAGCTGGGCTTTCACCTGGATCGTCGACGCGCCGCTCTTCGAGCCGGCCGGCGACGCCGTCGCCAGCGGCGACGTCGCCGTCGGCGCGGGCGCCTGGACGGCCGTGCACCACGCCTTCACCTCGCCGAAGGATGAGTACCTCGACGGCTTCGACACCGACCCGGAGTCCGCACTGTCGTGGGCCTATGACATCGTCTGCAACGGCAACGAGATCGGCGGCGGCAGTATCCGCATCAACACTCGCGAGTTGCAGGAACGAGTCTTCCGGGTAATGGGCATCTCGCACGAGGAGGCGCAGGAGAAGTTCGGATTCCTGCTGCAGGCCTTTGCTTTCGGCGCGCCGCCGCATGGCGGAATTGCGATGGGCTTCGACCGGGTCGTGTCTCTGCTCGCGGGCACGGACTCGATCCGCGACGTGATCGCCTTCCCCAAATCCGGCGGCGGAAACGACCCGCTCACCGGCGCTCCGGCCGAACTCGAGCCCACACAGCAGGCCGAGCTCTACCGCACTCTCGGCGTCCGCGCCGTATCGAGGGGCTGAGCCCACGTGGTGGCCGTCGGCGCCAACTGGGCCGGAAACTACGTTTTCAGAGCACCGGAACTGCGCACCCCCGAGACCATAGAGCAACTGCAGGACCTGGTGGGCGCGAGCCGACGCATCCGGGCACTCGGCACCCGCCACTCGTTCAACGACCTTGCCGACAGCGTCGGTACCCTCGTGTCGCTGGTGGACCGCGAGCCGGAGCCGCGTCTCGATAGTCAGCGGATGACCGTCTCGGTGGCTGCAGGTACCCGCTATGGCGTGCTCGCCAGCTGGTTGAACGTCCAGGGGTTCGCTCTTCACAACATGGGCTCACTTCCCCATATCTCGGTGGCCGGCGCCGTCGCGACCGGTACGCATGGCTCGGGCAACGCCCTCGGCACCCTCTCCACGGCGGTTGCCGGGCTGCAGCTGGTGACGGGGGAAGGTCAGCTGCTCGAGGTGGGCCGCAGCCATCCGCAGTTCGACGGCATGGTCGTCTCGCTCGGTGCACTCGGCATCGTCACCCGCGTGACCCTCGATATCCAGCCGACATTCGAGGTACGGCAGGACGTCTACGTCGACCTGCCGTGGCACGTCGCGCTCGCCGAGTTCGAGGCGATCACCTCGAGCGCGTACAGCGTGAGCTTATTCACGGACTGGCGGGGTGACACCCTCCAGAGTGCGTGGTTCAAAACTCGACTGGCGTCCGGGGAATCCGGATCGATGCCGGCCGCGATGTTCGGGGCGCCGGCCGCGATGACAGAGACGTCCCTTGCGGAAGGCGAGAACAACACGACAGTTCAGGGAGGTATCCCCGGGCCGTGGTCGGAGCGGCTGCCTCACTTCCGCCTCGATTCCACCCCGAGTAACGGCGACGAGCTTCAGACCGAGTACTTCGTGGATCGCCGGCAGGCTCCCGGGGCGCTCGCCGCGGTGCGGTCCCTTGGCGAGTCGATCGCCCCGCACCTGCTCATCACAGAGCTGCGGACGACGGCGGCGGATGACCTGTGGCTGAGTCCGGCGAACGGCCGCCCGAGCCTCGCCATCCATTTCACCTGGAAGAACGAGCCGGAAGCGGTCGCGCGACTCACGCCACAGATCCAGGCCGTGCTCGCCCC
The DNA here is from genome assembly GCA_046597035.1 of Lacisediminihabitans sp. GTDB lineage: Bacteria > Actinomycetota > Actinomycetes > Actinomycetales > Microbacteriaceae > Lacisediminihabitans. The sequence continues at coordinate 3,141 of JBKJLH010000089.1, read as the reverse complement.
CTTCGACGCCCGCCCGCACTGGGGCAAATGCAACACGATGACCGTCGCCGACGTCGCGCCGCTCTACCCGAAGCTTCCCGAATTCGCCTCGCTTGCCGAGCGGATGGATCCGCAGCACCACTTTCGCAACGCCTACCTCGAGCGGGTGTTGGGGCTCGACGACTGACGGCCACCGCTCTCCGATCGAATACCCCTGGAAAAGGATGGTTGCAATGACCAGTGCCGACGGCGTGCTCGTGATCGGCGAATCGCTGATGGATGTCGTCAGCTCACCCTCCGGTATCGTCGAGTATGCCGGGGGATCGCCGATGAACGTCGCGGTCGGCCTCGCGCGACTCGGCTGCCCGGTGCGGTTGCTCACACAGATCGGCGCTGACCGGCGCGGGGCCGTGATCGCCGAGTACCTCGCCACCGCCGGAGTGCCCCTCGTGCCGGGCTCGGTTACCGACGGCCGCACGTCAACGGCAACCGTGACGCTCGATGCGAGCGAATCGGCGCGCTACGAATTCCTGATCGACTGGTCCCTCGGCCTCGTGAGCGAATTGCCGACCAGCGCGATCGTGCACACCGGCTCTATCGCAGCTTTTCTCCAGCCCGGAGCAGCCCAGCTGGAGACCCTTCTTCAGGATGCGGCGGCGCGGGGGGCGATCATCACCTTCGACCCGAACATCCGTCCTTCGATCATCGGCTCGAAAACCGAGTCCCTCGCGGTGGTGGAGCGTCTCGGCGCCCTGGCCACCGTCGTCAAGGTGAGTGATGAGGACGCACTCTGGTTGTTCGGCGAGCTGACTCCCGAGGGGGTCGCCGATCGCCTGCTTGCGATCGGCGCGACGCTCGCGATCGTCACGCTCGGAGCATCCGGAGCCGTTCTGGCGACCGCAGGTGACCGCGCCACGGTGCCCGGTCGCCGAGTCGCAGTGGCCGATACCATCGGCGCGGGTGACTCGTTTATGAGCGCCGTGGTGCAGAGGTTCTCCGCTCTGCTCACCTCGGGGGTCGAGGCCGCGGCCCTCGCCGACGGCACAGCGCTCGGCGCCTCCGTGCTGATGGACATCGGTCAATTCGCGGTCTCCTGTGCCGCCATAACCGTCTCACGCACCGGATCCAACCCACCGAACATGGCGGAGGTACTTGCTGAGGAGCGCGCGTTACGTGGTGGGGAGGTCCGCGACCGGGTCGACGAAACGCAGCCAGCCCCAGACCGCCACACTGAGGGCGGCGAATGCGCCGGCGGCGAGTGTTGCGCCAATCAGCGGGAACGACGCCTCGCCGGCACCGAGCACGACTACCGACCCGAACAGCACGGTGACGGTGACGGTGACGAGCCAGGCCGGTCGCGACCAGTCGAATAAGGTGCGGCCGGGCAGGGTCGCGATGGGGAGTACGAGCACCACTACGGAACCCAGCCCGGCGAGGGAGATGGTGGCGAGAGCCTCCCCCGCAAAGAGTGTCCAAAATCCCGACAGCCCGGCACGTGAGACCCCCGCACCTGACGCAGAGCCAAGCAGGCCATGGAGTAGCCAGGCCGATGCTGCGAGCACCGTGACGGCGCCGATCTCTACGAGGCTGACGATCGCCCGTGCGCGCGCGGTGACGGTGTTCGCGAAACTGACTCCGATCAACACGCCCACGAGCACGGGCGGATGGATGCCGGTGGCGCGCGATAGCAGCGCTGCAAGTAGTGCGGCGAGCAGCAGCAGGGGCAGAAACCGCAGGCGACCGCTCACCCCCTGCCAGCGCGATCCGGCCCGGGTTGCGATCGCGACCCCGACGACGTTCAGCACCGCGAGACCGGTCACCACGGCGGCGGAGAGCCGCAGGTAGCGCACCTGGTCGTCAACTCCACCCGCGATCAGGATGAGGGCAGCCGCGGCAGCCAGCGGAACGGCCCCGGCCAGCCATGGGTTGAGGGGTGTGGCTGCCACCGCGTCTCCAGTATCCGACGACTCCCGTGCCCGCGAGCGATTGCGGCCGGTGAACTGCACCGACGGAATCCGGATGCGCCCGCGCAGCGCGCCGACCAGAAGGCGCAGCGGCAGCGCCACCAGCACGATGAAGGCGAGGGTGAGGAGGGTGGCAAAGAAGAGGTTGCCCGGGGTGACGCTGCTTTCGAGCGTGGGGAGCAGAGCGCCAAAGGCCGTCGGGGTGCCCCAATTGTTACCGGACCCACCCGGCGGGGCCGCCGCCGGGGCAGAGCTGTCCGGCGTCGGGGCGCCGGGAGGGATGCCCGGGTCGGCGGGCGATCCCGGGTTCGTCGGGTTCGTCGGGGTTTTCGGGGTTTTCGGGTTTGTCGGGTTCGCCGGGGTGGCCGGGGGAATCGGCAAACCCGATTGGGGTTTCGCCCCGAAATACACCGAGATCGGTGTGCTGGGGTGGCTGAAGTTACCGGCGGCATCACGCTGGATCACGAGTAGACCGTGTGTGCCCGGGGTGATCCCGCGCAGCGCGCAGGCCCAAGAGCCGCCGATGACCGCCGCCCGGCAGGCGGGCCGGTTGTCGAGATAGAGGTCGACAGTGCCCTCTCGGCCGGGCGCGGCGATCTCCCCCGTTCCGGTGACGGTGACGTCCGAAGCCGTGACTCGGGAGCCCGCGGCGGGAGCGGTGATCGCAGCGGCGGCAGGGGCATCCCGATCCACCACGAGGGAGACGGAGCCGGAGAGCGAGGAGAATTTTCCACCGCCGAGGTCGGCGCGAGACTGTTTCACCCGCACAACGTAGGGGCCGGAGGGCACGGGAAGTGCGCACGACCAGTAGCCCGTATCGGTGGCGACGGACGAGCATCCGATCGCTCCGCCCTCGAGCACTGTCGACACCGTGCTGCCGGCGTAGCCGTAGCCGGAGACCAGTCCGGTCGTGACGAAATCCGGCATGCCCTCGATGGTGGGTGCACCGAGTACATCAAGCGTGGCCGACAGTGGCGTGGATGCCACGCCCGTCAGCGTCTCGACCGCGCTGATGGCGATCGCCCGGCCGCTCGCGAGCAGGGCGACACATTCGAATTCGGTCGCCGGGGATGCTGCGATCGTGCAGAGCGTCGATCCGCCGGCCGCGGGGGCGACCACGACGCTGCCGCCGGCATCTTTTGTGCCGGTGATGCTCACGGCGTTGGTGGGGGAGAAGGCGGGAACGCTGAAGCTGAAG
>JBKJLH010000050.1:0-7882 GCA_046597035.1 Lacisediminihabitans sp. | reverse complement strand
TGGAACACCAACGCCCCGCGAAGTGATGCCGCGCCGTACGCCGGGTTCTATCCGGGACACGATGTCGTCGACATCCTTGCCGCTGATGTGTACGCAAATGACTACCGACAGTCGCATCATGACGAGTTGCTCGAGCTCGCCGACGGCCGGCCGATCGCCCTCGGCGAGGTGGGCGGTCTTCCCACCCCGGCGATCCTCGACGACCAGCCCCAGTGGGCATGGTTCATGACCTGGACCACGTTCCTCACGCAGGAGAACGACCCGGAGGCGGTGCGGCAGCTCTTCGCCGACTCGCGGATGCTTCACCGTACGGTCTAGAAATCACATCCCACTGATTCTTTAGCATGGCTAATAAGCTATGCTAAGTAAATATGCCTCCTCATGATCTGAGCGTCGACCAGGACCTGCGTCTGGCGATCCAGCGCCTCGCCCGCCGTATCCGCTCCATGCAGGCCGACGATGACGTGACCGAGGGTCAGCGCGCGGTGTTGTTCGCGTTGGCACAGAACGGCACGCAGACTCTCGGCTCGCTGAGCGAGCACGAACGGGTGACGCCACCCAGCATGAACCGCACCATCAACGCCCTCGTTGAACTCGGCCTGGTGACGCGCGAGACCGCCCCGGATGATGCCCGCAAAGTGAGCCTCGACCTCTCGCCGACCGGTGAGGCATTCATCCGCGAGACCCGTCGCCGAAGGGATGCCTGGTTCACGACCCGGCTCGACGCCCTTCCGCCCGAACAGCGGCGGATGCTGCGCGAGATCGCGCCGATCCTGCGAGACCTGGCCGACAATTGAGCGCGATGTTCCGCTCGCTGAGCGGCTTCAACTACCGCGTCTGGGCCGCCGGGGCCCTCGTCTCCAATGTGGGTACCTGGATGCAGCGCACGGCCCAGGACTGGATCGTGCTGACCCAACTCACCAACCACGACGCCGCCGCGGTTGGGTTCGTGATGGCCCTGCAATTCGGTCCCCAGCTGCTGTTGCTGCCCCTGAGCGGACTCGTGGCCGACCGTTTCGACCAGCGTAAAATCCTCATGGTCACGCAAGCGGCCGGGGGCGCGCTCGGAATCGGGCTCGGCATCCTCACGGTCACCGGCGCGGTGCAGCTCTGGCACGTCTACGTCTTCGCCGCCCTCCTCGGCGTCGTCGCCGCGTTCGATGCCCCTGCTCGCCAGACCTTCGTTTCCCAGCTCGTCGGCGGAACCAACCTCTCCAACGCGGTCGCCCTCAATTCGGCGTCCTTCAGCGCCGCGCGGATGATCGGACCCGCCGTCGCCGGACTACTCACCGCTGCCGTCGGTGCCGGCTGGGTCTTCCTGATCAACGGTGCATCATTCGGAGCGGTGCTCGGCTCGCTCATGTTCCTGCGGGTTTCCGACCTGCAGCGTTCACCTCGGGCGACGGCGAAGAAGGGCAATCTCGTAGAGGGGTTCCGCTATGTGCGGTCGAGGCCCGACATCATGGTGATCCTGGTGATGGTCTTCCTCATCGGAACCTTCGGTCTCAACTTTCCCATCTTCATCTCCACGATGGCCACGACGGTTTTTCATAAAGGTGCCGCCGAGTTCGGGGTGCTTTCCTCGGTGATGGCGATCGGATCCGTCATCGGAGCCCTGCTCTCGGCGCGCCGGGAAAAGCCACGGCTGCGGTTCCTCTTCGCGGCAGCCGCGGTCTTCGGCATCGCCTGCACCGTTGCGGCCCTGATGCCGAGCTACTGGGGCTTCGCCGCAGTCCTCGCCGTCGTCGGCCTCGCGGCGCAGACCATGATGACGACGGCCAACGGTGCAGTGCAGCTCTCCACGCCGGCCCCGGTACGCGGCCGGGTGATGGCCATCTACATGGCGATCTTCATGGGTGGCACCCCGATCGGCGCGCCGGTCGTCGGCTGGGTCGCCAACGAGTTCGGGCCGCGCTGGGCGCTCGGCGTCGGGGCGGCATCCGGAGTTGCAGCGGCTCTCGTCGGCCTCCTCTGGCTCGTGAAGTACCACCACCTGCGCATCAACTACTCGGATCGGCGGCTGAGCGTGTCGCACGACGGCCGGCGGCGCGCCGCCGACCTCGCCGCCGCGGAGATCCTCGCGGCGGAGGTCTCGTCCCAAAAAGGCTGACCGCCGCTGCGCTCCCCCGTGCGCGTTACACGTCGGTCGGTGCCCTGGGCATCGTGACGGTGACGGTCGTGCCGCCGGCCGCATGGCCGCTCGTGAGGGTGATGCGACCACCGTGCCGCTCGACAAGGGACTTGACGATGGGGAGCCCAAGGCCGGTGCCCGGAATCACCCGCAGCGCCTCGGCAGGAGACCGGTAGAACCGCTCGAACACCTTCTCGACATCTTCGGCGGGGATACCGGGGCCGGTGTCGGCGATCACGAGCCGCACCTCGTCGTCGGTGCACGAGGTTGCGACATCCACCTCCCCCGCCTGATGCGAGAACTTGATCGCGTTAGACAGGATGTTCGAGACGATACGGGTGAGGTCGTGCGAGACGGACTGCACGAACGGAGACTGCCGGTCGAACGATGTCGAGACGATCACACCGCGCGATTTCGCCATGGTGGACTGCTCTTCCACGCACTCCTGGATGAGCTGGTGCAGGTCGACGGCCCTCGAGGTCTTGATCGCCGTTTTCGCGCTCATACTGCCCAGTTCGAGGAGGTCTTCGACCAGGTCTGCCAGCCGGCGGGCGTTGCGCTGGATCACCGCGACGTACTCCTGCAGCTCCGGTTCGGCCACCGCATCTTCCATGACTTCGGAAAATCCGAGGATGCTGGTGATCGGGGTGCGGAGTTCGTGACTCACCGACGAGACGAAGTCATCTTTTTGACGGTTGAGATCCCTCAGCTGGTCGACCAAATACTGTTCGTGCTCGAGCGCCTTCTGGTTGGCGAGCTGGGCTTCGTAGCGTTCCGTGATGTCCACGAACTGTGCGGTGATGACACCCTGGTCGAACTCGGAATTGCGGGTACTGAGAAAGTACTGCACACGCCGACCGGAACGGGTCGTAAGCTCACCGCGCTGCTCCGCGAGCCCACTCTGGCGATAAACATCGAAGATCTTCACGGCCGGATCCCCGCGAGACAGTCGCACGACGCCCCCCGGGCCGAGATCCTCGAGCTTGCCGGCGAGAGCCGGCCACTCGAGCATCTCCGACGCGGCATCGTTTCCGAGAAGCACTCGTACTTCGGGGAATCGAATGGGTTGGAGGATGAGCAATCCCACCTGCGCACCGACGAGACCTCCTCGCAGCAGTTGGGCGCTCGACTCAACCTGCTCGGCGAGGCGCTCTCGCTCGAGACGTCCCGCGCCAAAGAAGATGATTGTGCCGGCCTGAGCGATCAGGAAGATCTGGAGCATCTGATTCGTTGCATTCGCTCCCGAAACCTCCGCGGCGGTGAAGGGCCCGCCACCGGCTGCCGTCAATTCAACCGTGAGCACTGCGCTCAGAAGCAGCTCGATGATCACGAAGCCGTAACTGAAGTTGAATGCCGCCCAGGAGAGGACCGGGAAGGTGAGGAAGGCGAGGGGGAAGGTGTCGCCCGGTGAGAATACAAAGACGACCACAGTGCACATGACGATGATCTGCGCCGCGACCTCACGCCGATTACCCTGCGCTCCTGGCCCGTACGCAACCAGCGCTGGCGGCACAACCACGATCACCGCGGCAGCGTGCGACGCCATTACCGCGATCAGAGTGTCAACAAATCGCCCGTGCTGGAGCGTGCCGACAACCGCTGCGGCGAGCACACCGATCACGAGCGAGCCCATCAGGATCGCCACGAGTAGTCGCGCGACGTCGGACATCCGTCGGAGCACCGGACCCTCGATACCCCGGGAGACGATCGTGCTGACGAGCCACGCCTCGCTGAAATTGGCGATCCCGAAGCCGATCGAGACGTCGAGGGGCCTGCCGGCGACATGGTTCGACCCCACAGTGACCAGACCGACGAGAAGCGCAACGGCCAAGCGCCGCTTGCGCGCGCAGAGCACAGCCACCACACCGGCACCCGCCGCTGGCCACCATGCCGCCGTGTGGGCCCCGGGCGGTGTCAGCACAACCGCTGCCGAGCCCAGAAAATAGGTGAGGACCAGCAAACCCGCGATAACCGAGAATCTCTGGGGCGCGCCGAGAACCCGTACCAGCGTCACCGCATTCTTACCTGATCCCACGTCGCTCCCCCCGAGCCTGCCCATCATTGTGCCACTCGAAAGACCGAATCCTACAAATGTTGCTGCTCGACAGGTCCGGGCCTGCTCGAACCGGCCCATACCTGATGAGCAGCGCCAGAAGTAGCGGGGTCAACTCTCGCGGGTGATCTCCACCGTAACGAAAAGTACCGACGTGAACGGGCCGGCGTAGACACCGCGCAGCGGTGGCACGTCGTTATAGTCTCGTCCGCGGCCGATCGTCACGTGACGGTCGCCGATGTCGATCTGGTTGGTGGGGTCGAATCCGCGCCACTCATCGCCACAGAACCATTCGACCCAGGCGTGCGATTCGCCGACGACGGTCTCGCCGATCGCCGCGTCGGGCTTCGGATGCAGGTAGCCAGACACATACCGAGCGGGGATGCCGACCGCCCGCAGAGCTCCGAGTGTGAGGTGCGCGATGTCTTGGCAGACACCCCTGCGCTGGGCCCAGGCCTCGGCGGCCGTCGTGTGAACGCCCGTCACACCCTGTCTGTACTCGATGCTCTGCCCGACCTTCACGCAGATGGCGAGGGCCGCCACACACGGGTCATCGGTGCCGTCCGCGATCTCCTTCGCCAGCGCAACCACTTCGGCGGGCGGCGCGGTGCGCTTGGTCTGCTTGCGCTGCTCCACGTACTGTGTGGCCCGTCCCGCTGCTTCGGCCAGCTCTGCCCACGTGACCGCGTGCTCGGGGTGGTCGCGTGAGCGCACCTCGACGAGACTCGTCGCCGTGAGGGACAGATCCGTGTGCGGAGTGAGGATTTCGAACGACGAGACCCGGCTTCCCCAGTAGTCCACATAGCCGTGATGCGAGGAGATCGGCAGGATCTCGAGGTGGGAGTAGAGCACCAGTTGCCCGTCGCCGCTTGAGGGAAGCATCCGTGCCTCGTTGTAACTTGCCGTGACCTCGCCGCCGTAGTGGAAGCCGGTCAGGTGGCTGATACGAAGTCGGTTCACGTGTTCTCACCAACCCAGCTCGGCGCCGCGTTCGTGGGGAAGTAACGCTGGCGGATAGCCTCCGAGGCCGCACTCGTCGCGGCCTGCACGTTGTCCATGTGCAGGGTGAGATCCTCAAGGATCTCGGCGATGGGGCGATATTCGAGCTCGCTACGGATCTGCCCGAGCAGTCGCTGCGCCTGCTCGGAAATACCGACCCGGTCGGTGCGCGGCTCGATGTCGCGCATGCACATCTCGGCACGACGCACCGAAAAGAGGATGCTGCGGGGAAAGAGCCGATCGAGCAACAGGAACTCGGCGGCATTGCGCGCGCTCGGCACGCCGCGGTAGGTACGAAGATAGGCCTCGTATGCGCCACAGGATCGCAGGATGGTCGTCCACGATGGTCCGCTCGCCTCGGTGAGGCTCCTGGTCGCCAGAAGCCGGGCCGTCATGTCGGCGCGCTCGATCGACCGACCGAGAGTGAAGAACTGCCAGGCCTCGTCTCGGCTCGTCGCCGACTCGATGATGCCGACGGCGAGCGCCGATCGCTCCCGCACCCAGCCGAAGAACTCGTGCACCTTGTCGGTGGCGATTTTGCGAGGCATCCGCGCCCTGGTGGTGTTCAGACACTCCCAGAGTTCGCTCGACACGATCTCGCGTGCGCGCCGGGCGTTCTCGCGGGCTGCGCCGAGCGAGTAGGCGATGGATGCCGGCTCCGAGCGGTCGACGGCGAGGATCTCGAGCACACTCTGCCGGTTGAGCACGCGGTCTTCGGGAACATCGCTACCCATCACGCTGAGGAGCGATCGGCAGGCGAGGTCTTCTTCGATCCACGGGTCTTCCAGCAACAGCTGGAGGTGCACGTCGAGGATGCGTGCGGTGCCGTCGGAGCGCTCGATGTAACGCCCGATCCAGAACAGACTCTCGGCGATGCGACTCAGCATGGGGATCTCTCCCCCTCGCCCTTCCCGAAGTCCGGGCCGATTCGGCTAATCGGGGCCGGCGTGCTGGCCCGCAATCGCCGCGATGGCCCGGCTTGCGGGGTAGGCGACTCGGTCCCGGTGCGCTCCCGAGCGCTTGCTTCCCGGCCGGCAGAACCCTGTTGCTGCTGCTCCTGCTGGCCCTGCCCGAGGCTGCGATCGCGGGGCGACTGGTCCACCTGGTGCAGCTCGGAGTTGATGATCGGGATCGCCTCGGTCGCGGTCGCCTGGTCCGCGACGAGTCCCTGGATCGAATGCCGCGAGACCTGGAGCGGGCTCTCGCCGACCACCCAGGTGTCCTTCGATCCACCGCCCTGGCTGCTGTTGACCACGAGTTCGCCCTCGGGGAGCGCCACGCGGGTGAGTCCCCCCGGAAGCACCCAGACATCCTTGCCGTCATTCACGGCGAACGGCCGGAGGTCGGCATGCCGGGGTCGCATCCCGTCTTCGACCAGAGTCGGGATGGTCGAGAGCTGCACAACGGGCTGTGCGATCCATCCGCGCGGATCGGCGATCAGTGTCTTGCGCAGCTTCTCGAGCTCGGCCGCACTGGCGGCCGGGCCGACGACGAGACCCTTGCCACCGGATCCGTCCACCGGCTTGACCACGAGTTCATCGAGCCGCTCGAGCACCTCTTCGAGCGAGGCCGGATCTTCGAGCCGCCAGGTGTCGACATTAGGGATGATCGCCTCCTCGCTCAGGTAGTACCTGATGAGATCGGGCAGGTAGGTGTAGACGAGCTTGTCGTCCGCAACTCCATTGCCGACCGCGTTGGCGATCGTCACGTTGCCGAGGCGGGCCGCGAGCAGAAGCCCAGGGGATCCGAGCATCGAGTCCGCCCGGAATTGCAGCGGATCGAGAAACTCGTCGTCGACCCGACGGTAAATGACATCGACACGGGTCGGGCCCGATGTCGTACGCATCCACACGCGACCGCCGGAACAGAACAGGTCGCGGCCTTCGACCAGCTCGACGCCCATCAGGCGGGCGAGAAGAGTGTGCTCGAAGTAGGCGGAGTTGTAGACACCGGGGGTGAGCACGACGATGTTCGGGTCATCAACCCCTTCGGGCGCGCTCGCCCGCAGCGCCTGGAGCAGCTTGTGCGGGTATTCGCCGACAGGCCGCACCTTCATGGAGACGAACAGTTCGGGAAGCGTCTGCGCCATCACGCGGCGGTTGGAGATCACGTAGCTCACGCCCGATGGCACGCGCACATTATCTTCGAGTACTCGCCATCCGCCCTTCTCGTCACGGATGAGGTCGATGCCGGAGACCTGGATGCGCACCCCGTTCGCCGGGTGGATGCCCGCGGCCTCCCGGTGGAAGTGGCTGGAGGAACTGATCAACGCGGCGGGAATCACTCCGTCTTTCACGGCGTTCTGTGCGCCATAGATGTCTGCGAGGAAGGCCTCTAGCGCGCGGACGCGCTGCTTGATACCGGCCTCGACGGTGACCCACTCGGCCAGCTCTATTACCCGCGGCACGGCGTCGAGGGGGAACGGGCGCTCCTCCCCGGCGAAGTCGAAGGTCACGCCCTGCGCGAGATACGAGCTTGCGAGAGCGTCGGTGCGGCCACGCAACTCCTGCTGGGTCATCTGTGCGAGCGCGGAGTGGATCTCGCGATACGCCGCGCGCACCGTGGACGGCTCGGCGAACATCTCGTCCCACGGCAGCGCTCCAGTCTTGCGACCGGTGACCGCCTGGGTGCCGTATCCCTCGAATAGGCCTTCCATGGTTTTACCCTAGGCCCCACGTGTTGCGGCGGTGTTTCGACCG
>JBKJLH010000008.1:0-2624 GCA_046597035.1 Lacisediminihabitans sp. | reverse complement strand
GTTATCGGGCTGCGCGAAACGCCTGCCGAGTAGGCCGGGCTCAGCCCCTTCCCGCCGCCTCCCGCCACGCTAATGTTCCCCCGCGTCGGGTTTGGGCCCCCTCGAGTGGGCCCAAACCCGATGCCGGGGAACAATCGCAGGGACTTGCCCGAGCAGGGGTCGCACGGCCGGAGATTCTCGCGGCAGAAAAATAGCCGACCGCCGCTTCCGCGGCAGTCGGCCAGGTTTTTCGGGGCTTAGTGCCCGATCGAACGCTACGCGCCGACCTTGTGCTGTCCCTTGCGTGCGCGAAGAAAGTCCAGTCGCTCCTGTAGCAGCTCCTCGAGTTCGGCACGAGTGCGACGTTCCAGAAGCATGTCCCAGTGCGTACGAGGAATCTTCGCATCGGAGGGCAGCGGTTCTACTTGGACTCCGTCTTCGCCAAGCAAGCGACCCTCCAGGCCACTCTTGGGAGACTCCCACACCGTGGGTATCTCCGCGTCAGACGAAAAAGTTACCTCGAAGGTGGAGCCATCCGCGGCCTGGTACTTACTCTTCCTCCGCGGGGAGAAGGTCACGCCTTCTTCACTCTGGAGACTTTGAGATCCGAGTCTCATTCCGCGCAAGCTGCGATCCGCCATTGTGTGGTCCTCTCTCGCGATGCAATCTTCAGTTATAAACCCACAAGCTGGGCAAAACCTTTCCGAGACGCGGCGATTCCAGCAAACTCACAGGCTACTCGCTGTCGGACGCACGCGCTTTCACGACCGCCAGAGCCAGATCCGCGCGGTCGGTGACCAGACCATCGACGCCGAGATCGAGCAGTCGACGCATGTCACCGGGCTCGTTCACCGTCCAGACATGCACCTCGACACCGGCGCTCTTCAGAAGGCGCACCGTGCGAGAAGTGATCACCTGCACGCCCCGAAGACGCTCGGGCACCTGCACGGCCTTGACCTCCCGCAAAAGTCGGCGGGCGATAGGCACGAGTCCGAGCTTCACCGCGAACAGCGCCCCGGCGAAGGGAAGAGCGGATGCCGAGGTCGCGACCCCCGGCAACGCACGCACCGCGCGCACGCGACGCGCATTGTCGAAGGAGGTCACCAGCACTCTGCCCGTGGCCCCCGCCGCGAGGATAGCCTTCACTGCCGGAGCGACCACCGCGTCTGACTTGAGGTCGACGTTGAAACGCGCCTCGGGGAAGGCGAGCAGCGCCTCCTCGAGGCTCGGGTAGGTCTGACCGTGGCCGAGATCCACGCTCTGCAGTTCGGCGAGGTCGAGCTCGTCGATCCTCGCAGCCAGTCCCGCGCTGCGAGCGAGATCGGCGTCATGACTGATCACCGCGACACCATCGGCAGAGGCGTGCACATCGGTCTCGAGATAAGTGACACCGATGGCGAGAGCAGAGAGAAAGGCGAGCAGAGTGTTCTCCGGCGCCTCCATTGCCAGTCCCCGGTGCGCGAGGATGCGAGGCAGCGGGCCGACGAAGAACCCCTCGCCGGACCCGGACGCGCACAGCTCGGTCACACCCCCCTCGACCCGAAGCCCTCAGGCAGTCGGCGGAGCGGCAGTCGGCGGAGCGGCAGTCGACGGAGCGGCAGTCGGCGGAGCGGTAGTCGGCGGAGCGGCAGCTGGCGGAGCGGCAGCTGGCGGAGCGGTCGTGGACGGGGCAGTGGCATCGCTCGGCATCGCTGGCGTGGCGGCCGAATGGCCGGGCGTCATTCCGCTGAGACTCGCACCGAAGCCGGCCGTGATGCTCTTAATCGCTTCAGTGAGCTCCGAGGGGATGATCCAGAGCTTGTTCGAGTCGCCCTGGGCGATCTTCGGCAGCATCTGCAGGTACTGGTATGCCAGAAGTTTGCTGTCCGGATCACCGGCGTGAATCGCGCCGAAGACGGTGGTGATGGCCTGTCCTTCACCCTCGGCGCGTAGCACCTGCGCCCTCGCCCAACCCTCAGCCTCGAGAATCGAGGCCTGCCGGGATCCCTCGGCCTGAAGGATGGCGGCCTGCTTGGTCCCCTCCGCGGTGAGGATCTGCGCGCGACGGTCTCGCTCGGCACGCATCTGCTTCTCCATCGAATCCTGGATGGAGATCGGCGGGTCGATGGCCTTGAGCTCGACGCGACCCACCCGAACGCCCCATTTGCCGGTGGCCTCGTCGAGGACGACGCGCAACTGCCCGTTGATGTTGTCGCGACTGGTGAGCGCCTCTTCGAGGTTGAGGCTTCCGACCACGTTTCGCAGTGTTGTCGTGGTCAGCAGTTCGACTGCACCGAGGTAGTTGGCGATCTCATAGGTTGCTGCGCGCGCATCCGTGACTTGGAAGTACACGACGGTGTCGATGGAGACGACGAGGTTGTCTTCGGTGATGACCGGCTGAGGCGGAAAGGAGACGACCTGCTCGCGCATGTCGATGAGCGGTCGCACCCGATCGATGAACGGCACCAGGATGTTGAGGCCCGGCTGAAGCGTCTTGTGATACTTACCGAGCCGCTCGACCACGCCCGCACGCGCCTGGGGGATGATCTTCACCGCCCGGAACAGGATGGTTAAGACGAGGATCGCGACGATAACGATCACGATCACCAGGATGATCTGGCCGAACAGGTCGGTGGTCACAGTGCTGTCCCTTCTGCGGGGACCAC
>JBKJLH010000196.1:0-8280 GCA_046597035.1 Lacisediminihabitans sp. | reverse complement strand
ATCCGTGCGGTGCTTGCCACGATTGGTGGCGACGATCAGGTGACCGTCATCCCACACATCGACGCGGATGTCATTTCCGCGAATCCGAAGCCGTTCCTCGGCTATAGCGACAACACGAATCTGCACAACTTCCTCTGGAACCTCGGGGTTCCCAGTTACTACGGTGGCTCGACACAGGTGCATCTGGGCCCTGGCCCACATCTTGATGAGGTGCATCTTCTATCGCTACGTGCGGCGTTGTTGGACGGCGGGGTCATCGAACTCACCGAACCGGGCGAGTCGGAGGACTTCGGTATTGCGTGGACCGATCCTCGCGCTCTGACCGAGTTCGGGGCGCGTGAGGTGACCGAACCGTGGATCTGGGCTGGCCCGGGGGCTGTAGCCGAGGGATCGACTTGGGGTGGGTGTATCGAGGTCATTGATCAGATCGCTCTCGCCGACCGGATGCCCAGCGTCACGGACCTCGCAGGGACGATTCTTCTGCTCGAAACGAGTGAGGAGCTTCCCGCAGCAGATGAGGTGAAGCGTTGGGTGCGCGCTCTTGGTGAGCGGGGCATCCTCGGTGCCGTTGCCGGCATTCTGGTCGCCCGCCCGCCGGTGAGTGAACTGGGCTCGGTCGTCCCGTCCGCAAACGAGCGCGCTCGATTGCGCGACGCTCAGCGAGAGACGATCATCGGACAGGTCACCCGGTATAACCCCGATGCCGTCATCTGTGTGGGGGTGCCATTTGGACACACCAGACCGCAATGGATCATTCCGCACGGCGGCACCGTTCGCCTCGACGGCACAACCCGTAAAGTCAGCGCCGACTACAGCTGACTCGACACCAAGGTCAACGCCGTAACCAAAACGATGTCTGCGCGCTCTGCCTGCCGACGTTCGGGTGAGGGCCTGTTCGGTTCGCCCCACCGATGATTGGCGGACGGACATCCGCATTTGGCGACCATCGTCAAACTTCCTGCTGGATTCGGCGCACCCTCCCGTGCGTTCCGCCGACCACAGCAACTCCTGCTGGGTCGCGACCTGATTCCATAACTGGATTATTGTGATTGATCGCGCCCTGGTTCTCATCCCACGGCTGCTGGCTCGGCGGGGCAGCAGCCGTGGCGGCACCGAACCTGGACGGCTGGTAGCCGTTCATCGGTGCGGAAACGGTGACCCCGTGCGCGACCGTCGTGTCGACAAATAGCTGCGTCTGCTGCTTCACCTTCTTCAACCGCAGAGTTTTCAGATGATGTGGATGAAACGAAGCAGCCCGGGCTAGTCGATCGGCTTCGGCAAGTACTGCCCATACACTTTCGGTAATCGGTCGAGCCAGTCCTCCGGGCCGTGACTAGAAGTTTTGATCGGATCGTTGGCGTACTTGATCTCATGCGACAACTGGACATCGAGCTTCCCGGATGCGGGCTCGTAGTAAACCCGACATTCCGTCGGCAATGGCACACCAGCCTCTGTGAACTCGGCCTCTGCGTCGAAAAGATCAGAGACGAACAGTTTTTGCATTTGCAGGATGCGCTGCGTTCCGGTCTCAACGCCCTGAAGTTTGCTGGGGTATCGGGTCTCATCGCCCTGTTCGAAAAATGCGTTCGCGGATCTGTTGCCCTCTTCGGATGACGCATAGATATAGACCGCTGTCACGGCGGGCGCCCCCTTCGCATATTCCAACGCGAGTGGCACCCATTTCGAGATCAGGTCGTTCAGGATCTCTTGCTCTGTTCGCGGCATTCGTGGCTCCCTACTGGTTCAAGCGATTGGATCTCGGCTCACTGTTCACGACAGAGTTCACTTCGAATCGTGTCGGTCTCCCGGTGAACGGGTCGGTGATGATGCGCATATCAACGCCGAGGGTACCGGGTGGCACCGACTGGAGAGTGCGTGCCCACTCATTTTTGATGACCTTGTACTTACCCAGGTTGATGTCGGAGAGCTGGGAGACGAGGTTGTCGAATTTCGGGGATCCGCCGTAACGATCGCCGAAGACGTGCCGGGCGTGATCTCGGGGAGCTTGACTGCTAATGTCGGGTCGTGCGTGAGGCGCCTGTCATGGTTTTTGAACGTGAGGTCTTCGACGGTGGCCCGGCCGATGTTGAAGACGCTGTCGCCGGCGCCTCGATTCGTGACGTCGCGCATTGCGCATCGCATCGAAATCGATGTTCTCCCCACAACGGCTAGCGAAGTTGGGCCCGCAGCGCGCCTCTGGAGTGTTCCAAATCCAATGACACCCACTTCGAGTGTGCCCGCACGATCGTCTTCTGCGGGCCAACACTATTTTGCGCAGTGCACCGTCAGCAGCCCAGCGACCCTGTTGCGCAGTTAGTTTTGCGGTTGTGGTCCTCGGGGGATGGTGGTGATGTTGTTGTCCGCCAGCGTTGTTTTGATCGCATCGACTGCCTGCTGCGGGGTCCAGTCATCGTCGGTGGCAAGCAGAGTGCCCCCTCCGATTGGTTCCACCCGCACACCGGCCGGGGCGGAGGAAATCGTGCCAACATCATCCCGTAACCACATCCGCTGGCCAATGGCCGGAGCGAACCTCACCATGTCTCCGGTGAGGGTGATCGTGTCGTGGTCCGTTGCCGCGATCGAGGCCGGCTGCCACCAGGTCGCCACCACCAGAAGTGTCGCCTCCATCACATCGACCGAGCGAGGACCCGAATTGAACTTCACGTGAATTCGGTTGCTTGGTCTGTTGCGCCCGGACACACTCGACCCCACACCCAACCGGAGACTCACAATGTAGCCCCCTCTCCGCCCCGACACGGTGAGTTGAAAACCTTTTTGAGGGAAGAGGTCGCCATCGTCATCGCGATAGACAGCCTCCTGAATGATCCGCTCCAACTCTGCATCATTATCGGGATCGATGTGTGTACTGGGCTCGTCTCCCTCCCACGCCAACCCCCCGCCGAACACTGCGCCGATCGCGGTCATCGTCGGCCCAAGACGCCCCGCGATCTGCGCCGCACTCTCCTGGCGAGCGTCCCAATCAGCGTTCATGAAAGGCTCAACCGCGCTCCAGCGCGCTACCCGATTGTCGATCCTCATAGTTTTGGAGTGTAGATCACACGGATGAAGCGCCCCAGGTTTGATGCCGCATCCTTTTGAGCGAATCATTCTCCGACGTAGCCGAGTGAAGCACCCGCCACTTCTAGCGTAAGGATCTTATGCGTGCGGGTGTGTTCCGCCGGACCGGATGGCTCCAATGGCCTCCATCCGGCCGTGACTATCCAAGAGTTATGTTTGTGGGCCGCGGGAGATGGTCGTGATGCTGTTGAGTGCGAGCGTCTTGACCATCGCGTCGATGACCTGCTGCGGTTGCCAGCCGTTGTCCGCGAGCAGCAGTGTTCCTCCGGCGACCGCCCCTATGTGCACGCCGTCTGGTGCGACGGTGATCGTGCCGAGATCATCTCGCAGCCATGTGCGTTGGCCGATGATCGGGGCGAAATGACCGCGACCACCGGACAGTGATGCTGTCGCGGTGTCGCGCGCAGCAGCGGTGGACGGCTGCCAATGTTCGACCACTGCTGCCATGATCGCTTCGACCTCCTCCACGGGCCGGGGCCCGAGATTGAAGGAAACGGAGAGGCTGTTGCTTGCCTTGCGCCGCCCGGATATTGCTGAGCCAACGAACATGCGGACCATGACAACGGTCTGTCCTTTGCGGCCCGACATCGTCAACTCGAACCCGTGGGTCAGGGAGGACATCACCGAAGTCTCCACGGGACACTGATTCGGACACCATCCGCTCAAGTGCAACTGTGTCTGAGGGATCGACCGGCGCGCCGGTGGAGAGCTTTTCCCACGCTAACTCACCGTCAAGAGCATGATCAATTGCCAAAAACGTCGAGCCAAGACGCCCTGATATCTGCTCCGCTGACTCACGCCGCGCATCCCATCGCGTCATTAGGACTGTCTCGATCGAGGTCCAAGGCACCACGCCCGTCACCGTGCTCATTGTCTCGGAGCGTAGATGACGCGGATGTCATCCGCGGTCACGTCGAAGTTGGTCGGTGTGGAACATGTGCGCGTGGCTGCCCCCATCGATCGGTGCGGTGATCGTCGGGTGCACCGCCCACACACCGGGGTCGACGGCATCCATCAGCCGTGCGGTCGCAGTCAGCACCCGCGCGGCCATACCTGCGGTTTATGCCCCGGTGATCGCAGCACCGGCGGGGATGAGGATCGTGCCGAGGGTAAAGAACAACGCACCGAGGTCAGCATTGGAGGAAGTTGATTACCGAGGTGGCAACAGCGAGCTGGTGGGCTCCAGGGCTTTAAGATTGCGCAAAACATCCCAATCACCGAAAACGAACCGGTCGACCCAGTTATCTTCCACCGGAATATCCCGCGCTTCCAGCCGCATGCTGTTGGCCGGTTCTAGCTTGTCTTTCAGGGTGAATGTGCCGGTTCCGTCGGGTTCGAATGTGACCGTCGTAATCGAGGTGGATCCGCTCATGCTGTAGCGAGTCTCTGCGTCAGGGTAGGTCCAGCTTCTGACTTGGTCTAGAAAATAGCGGCCATTTTCCGGACGCAAATCTGCCTTGACCATGATGGAGCCAGCGGAGTTGTAGCGGTGTGACGCTAGCCGACCTGTCGCCGCACTTCGTATTTCGAGGATGAAAGACGGCGCCTCGCCGTTCAGCGCGATTGGGTCAAGAACCTGGAAGTAGCTGGGGGCGGCTTTGAATTGCTCCCGCGCCTGATCTTCGGTAAGCCACACTTCGCCGAGCACGGGTCGATACGTCATCTCATTCCACCCCGTCGTGTAGGCATAGGCGGGAAGTGCAGTCTCGTTAGCAATCATCTCAATTAACGGTAAGCCTTCCCGGTGACATCAACGATCTCGATCCTCAAGTCCTTAGCGAGGTCGAGCACTCTCGGTGGGATCGATCATGCAACACAAGCATCTTCAGCAGCATTCTCCCCTGAAGTGGTTGCCCGATCTGGTCTGGCGAGAAATTAAGCCGATTGTTGGGGGTATCGGCACAGACAATATTTGGATTGTTCGCGTCGTACTTCAGTCGCGCTGACGCGGCCCCCCGTCAGCAATACGCTTCCGACCCTCTGCCAGTCTCGCCCTAAGCCAATGTGGTTGGTTGGCCTCATCACGAGGGAATTTCTTTGCATCGTTGACGTAGGCGACCGGGTCCACGTCCGCGGTATCCCAATCGGGTTCCGAGTCGTAGTCGAAGGAACTCGACAGATGACCGTCCGCATCCAAAGAGATGTTCGTCGAAAACCAAGTGCCGGCCCCCGGTACGAACATGATGTCGCGCAAACGGGCTATCTCCTTGTACAGCCGATAGCTATCTCCGCCAACACCCTCGCGCTCTCCATTCTCACGATACGCATGAGACACAATCTGGGCCGTTGACGTCAAGAATATCCCCGAGAGCTCTCCGCCTCGATTACCCGGTGGCAAGAACGCAACAAGCTCTTGTCTGACAGCCTCAAGGGCATCCTGTTGATCAGTCAGTGACGACATGTTAGCCATTCTCGAATATTTTGATGATGGGAGTGCCGCCGTCTATCGAATACACGGCTGTGAAGGCATCAGGTACGAGGCCATCTCCTGAGAATGACTTCCGAATAGTCATGGAGATTTGAATAGCAGGATTTTGATCGAGTCTGCGACGCAAACCGTTCTCGATATTGAAGAACGAGTCGCCTGCGCCACGGTTCAGATCCCGCAGCATGGCCTCCATGTTTATGTACTCCCCACCTCCGCCAGCGAAGTTGGCGAAGGAATGGCCGCCGTCATACCCGGCGCCGCCGCGGGCGCCGACCTGGGTCTGCACCCATTCAGATCGGTCTGCGGAGCCGAGCGAAAACGCGTCGGTGTGAGCGCAATCGACTCGGGCGAGATGGTCGGTGTGGAACACGTGCGCGTGGCTGACCCCATCGATATTTGCCTCAGCACATCTCCACGAGTGCACTTATGGTGCCCAATTACGGTGCTGCTCGAGGAGTAGAACTATCGCGAAAACGCTTCCTAAGCGTGGGGGCCGGCCGCGTTGTGGGGCGCATCCAACCGTGGCGTGTTCAAGGCGGGAGTGTCCGTATCGGCGCGACCGGAGTTCCAGCCGATGGCACTCGCTGACATGTCGGGGATCTTGATTTCGGGGACGGTCTTGAGAAGACCGTCGACGTCGATCGCGCACAGGACCCTAGGTAAGTCCACGGTTGAAGACTTGGCCTACCCGCCCAATCGGAGCGCTTCTTCTCGTCGTTTCAGGAGCTATTGGCCTCGCGATTGAACACGTCTGGCACTCGCTCACCCAGCCAGTCGCGCGGACCGTTCTCCATGATTTTCGTCGGGTGATTCGCATACTTGAGTTCGCGAGACAGCTGGACGTCGAGGCGACCCGACGGCATCTCGCAGAAAATTCTGTACTCCGTCGGGATCGGGACGCCGAGGCGACGGAATTCTTCTTCCGCCGCAAAGAGGTCTTCAAAGAGCAAATGATGGAGTCTACCTACACGATCAACATCGATTTCGACGCCCTTGAGTCGCCCTGGATAGTCAATAAATCCAGCTTGGTCGAAAAATATCTCGCCATAGCTTTCACCCTCTTCCGACACCGCATAGACGTATATGCCGCGAAGGTCGCCAGCACCGGCCGCGAACTCTCTCCCTAAGGAGAGCCATTTTGAAACCAGCTCGTTCACTATGAGTTGTTCTGATTGCGGCATTGAGACTCCTTACTGACGAAATACGCGGTCGAGCCTATCCCCGTTGACTATCGAGTTGACGTCGAATCGAGTCGGTCTCCCTGAGATTGGATCGGTCACGATGCGCATGTCAACGCTCACCGTACCCGGCACATCCGACCTCAGAGCGTCCGCCCATTGAATTTCGATTTTCCGGTATTTGCTGAGGTTGATGTCCGAGAGCTGGGAGACGAGGTTGTCCAGTTTCGGGGATCCACCGAACAGATCCGCCAGGAGCTGGCCTGCGTGATCACCCTGGAGCTTGCCGGGCGTGTTGGGATTATGGCTGAGGCGCCCGTCGTGGTCTTTGATATGAAGGTCTCCAGCGATGACGTGGTCGATATGGCCGTGTTCATCGGTGTGATAGGGGTACTCGTGTTCGCCTGCGTGGTACCAAGTATCGGGCTGAAGGGTGCCATCCGCGTTAAGGTGGATGCCGTCGCGTACCACGGGAAGCTCGGCGATCTGCTCGTGGGTGAGCGGTTGCCAGCCATCGCCGCCGGCGGTCTCGGTGAGGCGTGACCCTGCATCAGGTGGGCTCGCGTCGTCGAGTCGCCCGCCGTCGCCAGCAGGACCGTCGGCACCAAAGTGAGTTCCACCGTCGGCGTGCCCGGTGGTTGTGCTGCTGCCGTCGTTGTGGGGTGTCGGGTGGTCGAGTACTTGGGTGTCGCCGCTGCCACCGTGGAGGCCAGCGGCGCTGTGGGGTGCGTCCGGTGCCAAGCCGCCGGGAGCCACTTCCGCGGACTGAAGCGTGGTTCCGAGATCGGCGGCGGGGCTATGGTCCGCGCCGACCGTGGCCGGCTCACGCACGACTGGCGCGGCAGAGTCGGGGGTGGCACCGACGGGTGCTGGTTCGCGAACAGGGGGAACATTCGCCGGAGGTGAGTCCACCTTCGGGGTGGCCACGCCCGGCGCATCCAGCCGTGGGGTATCGATCGTCGACGCATCCAGCTTGGGTGTCGCGAAACCGGGCGCTTCCATACCGCTGTGGCCGGGGTGCCAGCCCAGGGTGTTGCCGCCCACATCAGGAATGCGGATCTCGGGGACCGTGTTGCCGACCCCGTCGATGTCAGCGCCGCGAAGGAACTCGGAGAGATCGACAACGGACGGGACGACGACCTTGATTCCGGCAAGGCTGCCTTTGACCGCCCACTCGCCGGGGTCGACGGCATCCATCACCCGCGCGGTCGCCGTCAGTACCCGCGCGGCCATGCCCGCAGTTTTCACCCCGGTCACCGCGGCACCGGCAGGGATCAGGATCGTACCGATGTTGAATTCCGTCGCAGTTAAACATCACAAAGTTGGATAAACAGCTATTCGATTGCGCAAGAAGTTAATCTCACTTCAAGCCGGTCATCGCGCGGAAGGGCACGAGCGACTGGCGCTCCAGCGAGATGACGTGACGGTATCCCGAGCACCGCATCAGCGCGGGTACCTTCCCGAGAATGCCAGTCGGCGGTGCTTGGCAGCAGCAATTGCTCAGTTCACGTGGAGGCTTGGCGACGGATCACACCTGCACGGGCAGGTAAAGCTGATGCTCCGCTTGCCTTGCGCGCACGAGCAGCCGCTCGAGCA
>JBKJLH010000167.1:0-7895 GCA_046597035.1 Lacisediminihabitans sp. | reverse complement strand
ACGAGGTCCTGGTAGACACGCCTCATTGCCGTGACCTCGATCACAGTAATGAATCACTCATGGCGGTCAATCCTGAATCGCTGCCAGGGTTGAAAACGCAGCGATGGAGTCCCAATTAGCGATGCCGCACGCGAACGCCCTGAGCAGTTGAGTATTTGCGGGTTCGGGGGCCGTTGAATATTGCCTTCGGGGGCCACTGGTATTGCCTTGCGGTGCCGGGCTGTCGCGCGGTCGGGGGCCACTGGCGCCCGACCGCGCGAGCCTTTATGCCTTGACCTGGCCGGCGGTGTGTTCTCGCATATTGTGGCCGCCGGTCTCGACCCAGATGGTGTTGTGCACGATGCGGTCCAAGATCGCGTCGGCGTGAACGCCGGAGCCGAGGCGCTGGTGCCAATCTTTCTGGGCGTATTGGGTGCAGAACACCGTTGATGCTTGGTCGTAACGACGCTCGAGGAGTTCCAGGAGCATGCTCCTGGTGCTCTCGTCGGGCTCGTCGAGGAGCCATTCATCGATCACCAACAGTGTGAAAGCGGCGTACTTATTCAGAAACTTCGTCGTCCCGGCGGGTTTATCGCGGGCCAGCTGCCAGGCCTCTTCGAGTTCCGGCATCCGAATGTAGTGTGCTCGCACCCGGTGCAGGCACGCAGCCTTCGCTAGCGCGCAGCCCAGATACGATTTCCCCGACCCGGTGAAGCCTTGGAACACGACGTTCTGCTGCCGGTCGATGAACGAGCACGTGCCCAGTCCCGCGAGCATGGACCGGTCAAGGCCGCGTTCCTCGACAAGGTCCAGGCGGCGCAGGTCAGCGTTGGGATATCGCAGGTTCGCCCGGCGGATCAGCCCCTCGACCTTGGTTTGGGTGAAGACGGAGTGGGCGTCATCGACGGCGAGTTTGATCTTCTCCTCGAATGCCAGACCGAGGGTGAGGGTGTCGTCTTGGGCGTCGAAGGCGTCCAACAGGGTGGCCACGCCCATTTCGCGGAGCTTGCGTTTGGTCTCGATATCGATCCGGCTCATCGTGCACCGCCTCCGGCGTAGTAGTCGGCGCCGCGGACATACCCACCGGATTCGGGTTCGGTGGGTTCGAAGCGCGGAATCCTGCGGGTGCCTTTTTTGTCTTGTCCGGTCTCCAGGATCGGTTGCAAGTGCGCATACCGGGGCGAGCGAACACGACCGTCCAGCGCGATCTGGCACGCTTTTTCCACTCGCTCGCTGGAGTAGCGGCGGCTCAGCCGCAACGCTGCGAGGGCGGCGTCGAAGCCCTGCTCTTCCACGGGGACGGCCTCGAAGATCCTGTTCACCACGGTCACCATGTGCGGGCCGAGACGTTCCGCCCACGCCCGAATCCTGACGGTGTCCCACTCCCGATATTTCTCTCCTTGCGGCTGGTCGGCATCGTTCGTGCGGTATTCGTTGACGACATGCTCGCCAAACAGCAGGTGGCTGGTGAGCCGCTCATGGTTGCGATAGATCTCCAGCAGTTGGCTGGTGATGCGCAGATCGACGCCTTGGCCGATCTGCGCGTAGGGGGCGGAGTAGAAGTTCTTCTCCCAGACCACATGCCCGTTCTTCTGCACCCGGCGCCCGATGATCCACCGGCTGATCTCGTAGGGGGCCGACGGCAGCGGCCGCAGCAGCGCCTTCTCCTCCGTTTCGAACACGCTGAGGCGGGAGCCGGCGCGTTTCTGGAACGGTTCCCGGTTATAGGCATCCATCCGCTCCCGGATCGCGGCCCGCAGTTCGGGCAGCGTTCCGAAGCTCCGATGACGTAAACCTGCGATCACCCAGGTGGCAACATGAGCGACCGTATTTTCCACGCTCGCTTTGTCTTTTGGGGCCCTCGGTCGGCCCGGCAGCACCGCTGCCGAGTAATGCGCAGCCATCTGGCGGTATGCGTCGTTCAACACGATCTCGCCCTCTCGAGGGTGCTTGATCACTCCGGTCTTCAGGTTGTCGGGCACGATCCGGGGAACCGTTCCGCCGAACCACTCAAACATCGCGACGTTGGCCAGCAGCCACGTGTCTTGCCGCATATCCAGGGCCGGTTCAACGAACGCATACCTCGAAAATGGCAGGCATGCGACGAACAAATACACCCGAGACGTCTCTGCTGTCACCGGGTCAGTGAGCTGCATTGTTGGCCCCGACCAGTCGACCTCGACCGTCCGCCCAGCCTTATGACCCACCCGCGACGCCGCCCCCGTGACCTGGGTATGCGTCGCGTATGCCTTACAGAACCGGTCATAACCCATCGCCGGCTGCCCAGTCACAGCGCACCCGTCGACGTATTCGCCGTGGAGCAGCTTCAGCGTCACCCCGACTTTGGCGAGCTCTTTATGCACCGCGTCCCAATCGGGCTGCACGAACACACTTTCATGCTCGCCGCGACCCGGGAACAGCAACGTATACACCTCAGCATCGGTGCGGCCAACGTGACCGTCACGGCCGATACCGGCCTCCTCAGCGGCATCGAACACAGCCAGCACGCTCTTGCGCGACATGCCCTGCGCGAGAGCGATCGCGCGCCCCGCCATGCCCTCCGCGCGGAGTTCAAGCACCAGTTTCGCTTTGATCCTTCGTACCATTACCAATTACTCCTTCCGCCGCGGGCCTGTACACGCGGCGGAAGGAGCTAAGCAGATGGCCCCCAACGGAAATATTCGGTGGCCCCACACCGCGCTACTCGCCGGATCGACCAATGGCCCCGAACGTCAATACCGGTGGCCCCCACAAGCGCAAATACTCAGGTGAGCGAGGAATTCGAACCTGCACTCGTGCCCGAGTTGCTGGTGTGTGATATTGATCGAAGCTTAGAGTTCTGGTACGAGATCTGTGGCTTCGAGTTGCGGTATTCGCGACCAGAAGAGCGCTTCGCCTACATCGCCCTCTGTGCAGCGCACCTGATGCTCGAACAGGTCGGCGTCGGCAGGAACTGGTTCACCGCTGAGCTTGAAGCGCCCCTTAGTCGGGACATCAATTTTCAGGTCTCCATCCCCGACATCGACGTAATGGTGAAGACCCTATCAAAGGCCGGACTGGAACTTTTCATGCCACGAATGTGAACAAAAGAAGAGCGTTGGAACCACCCATGGGATTCGAGACACATAGGCGGTCTCGGTGAGGCCAGGGTATAGTCACGGCTATGAATTACGAGGCAAATACATTAGCTGAGTTACATCCCAAGCTTGAGCCGATCCGCGCAAAAGCGTCTGCGAGGAATTGGTCCTTTGAAGTCCTTGACCCCACAAAATTGACGGTTCAGGACGCCGGTGGCCCCGGCTTTTTATCGCAGGCTGTCACTCTTGTGCTTGGCATGCTCGGTCTGAGAAGAGCGCTCGAACCAGCCAGGGGCAACGGTGTGCAGAAGTATTTGTATTCGGTGCGGTCCAACGGCCACGTTGACAAGGAGCGCCTCTGGGCGCCATACCGGCCCTAGCGTGCAGGCCGCTCTTATCGATTGAGGACGATCTACGATCGGGATCTCCGGCCGGGCACTAAGCGCGGTCGCCCTAGAGTCAACCGGGCTCCGCGACCGCAGGCGTTGAGTTCAGCCAACCCTCATGTGAAGCACCTCGCCAAGTGCTTGCGAGAAATTTTTGCTTTCCGGAACTTTGTTCGCTCTTGAGATGTTGCCCGCTGAAGGGCTCAGCAGGTTCCGATTTTGCAGAGATCTTACGAGTCGTCTACGTCGAAAACTGAATATGACTGATCGAACCATCGTTCTCGCTGTACCTCAACCGCCAAACCTGTCATTAGGTGCTCGACCGAACCAGCCTTGGCGCAGGAAAGTGCCCCAGCCGACAAAGTTCGTCTGCTGGGGCAACACAGCACGCGGTGTGTCTTGCTACTGCGAGCAGGTCGGGTATGGCCTGTCAGCGGTTGTTCCGTTTAGCGTCACGACAGCAGAGAAGGTTGTTCCGACCACGACCATATAGCTCTTGGCTGTTGAGGTCGCGTTCCACCTCTTCAGTTGCGTGGTGGGAAAATTCAATAAAATTCCACCCTTGAGCTTTGTAGTGACCCCAACTCCGACTTGACGCGACGATCCGCAATAGCCTCCAGGCACAGTTACAGTGCACGACTTGACGCTGGCATTCTGCGTGCACTTGACTGATGCTGTGATCGCGAGTGGACTTGCTCCCCGATCAGTCAACCTGACATCCGGTGCCTGGCCTCGAAGGTCGAGATAGCCGCCCGTTGCCTGATCTGTGTTCATAATCACCGGAGCTGGCCCCGGGGTCGGGGCAGCGGTTGCCGCCTGAGCAGTGCCAGGCACGAGGGCGAGAACAGCGGCCGTAAAAATAATTGCTGCTGCACCACTGAGTAACCGTCTAGAGGTCATCATTGTCTCCTTGCTGTTGACAATAAACCGAACTCGAGCGCGAGAATGTCTCTTGGCCAGGTCGATTCATCTATTACGTAATAGAGGTTTTTACTCGGACCCTGAGATTTGTCAATCATTATTCCGAGTATTTGTCGAGAGCGAGGACCTCGGCGCGTTTTCCCAGTTTGTCCGCAGCGGCAATCTCGATTACCGCTTTAGCTTGAACGCAGTGCTCGCTTCAGTAATCAGCCATTCCCGCTAAACGAACGGCTACCGGACGCTGGCAAGGTTCAGCTCCCATCGAATCTCGCCCTGTTGAATCGTGCTCGTTGGGTTGAGACCTTGATGTTTTGCAACCGCAATCGAGGCCCGATGCTGAGTGTGCACGAAAGCGCCGATGGAGTCGACGCCGTGTTCCCGCAACCATCGGATCATTGCATGCGTCGCTTCGGTAGCCACACCATTTCCTTGAGCTCGTGGTGCCACGACCCACGCAATATCAGCGCAGAGCCTCCCCGCGTCTTCTTCAACGGTGGCCTGAACGAAACCGACCAGCGCACCGGAAGCATTATCTCGGATGACCCAGTTGAGCCACCATTGGGATCCGTCGTCCGACTCACCAACTGATTGGGCGGTGTAACGCCGGACCAGCCCCTCGAGAGTGGGCGGCTCCCCACCGATGAACTCATACAGCGATGGGTCAGCTAGTACAACCACCATCTCTCGGGCATGGTTGACGGAAACCGGTTCCAACGAGAACTGTTCCGTTTCCACCCGCTGGGGCGCTGGCCACACCATCGCTCCAGTCTTCCACCGACAGTCGCGCTACCGGCCGCAGGTGGCACCTCTACTGGCACACATTCCGGCATTGATCGGCTGCCATTTTGCCCGTCGCCTTGATCGATTATCTTCAACCAAGAAAGGCCGCTTTGTAAAGCGGGGCGCTAGAGTCTCGGCCATGTCTGTTCCCGACCATCCCCTGATCCCCGACACAGAGACTCGCCTTTCCGTACTGCTCAACCGGATCCACGTGCTCGGCAAGGTCGAGGGTGTAACAGTTGTTGCCGAACGGATCGACTTAACAGAGGAGCGAGTGTGGCTGCACGCGCGCGCCGTGCCGAACAGCTCGACTGAGCAGCTGACAACTGAGTTCTGGGGTGCAGGCCAGCGCTGGCGCCACGTGCAACAGGCACAAGGTTGGGAAGCCGCGGGGGAACCGCCGCGAGGGCCTGGTGAAATGATGACCCGCGTCGAGGTAACGCTGACCAAAAATAGTCCGGGAGTGAACTTTGACCGCCAAGTCTCAGTTGGGGGATCAGGGACCGAATGGCGAATTGTATGGTCATGGTCATGGCCATGGCCATGGCCAAGGCCCAGCGGCGGCTCGCTGACATTTATCGGTACATCACCGGAGGCGGGAGACACCAAACTCGTCATCGAGATGCCCTCGCCCAAGTGAGACCCAACACCTGAACTCCGGACGCGGACGCCCGTGAGCCGGACCTTGAGCGCTCCGTGAATTTCACGACTGTAGCCTGAATCTGCGTCAGACTTCGGTTGTGCATTTCACCTCAGATCTCTCGCGTGGTTCCTGGATGCGCGGGCGGTTGGAGTTGTCTGCGACCGTTGCAGGCACCGTCGGCTCTGGTTTTCAGGCGTACGCGCGGATCCTTCATCCGGTCCCCTCGCGCCGTTTCGACCTGGATCCGTCCCACCGCGACCGGTATGGCATTCGTGACATCGTCGAGGAGACGACGTGGCGGTGGTGGGAGGTGGCACGCCGGAACGGTCGGAAGATGCACCCCCTTGTCCAGTGGCGGCGCCTGACGGACGATGACTCCCGCGCGACCTTTGACGAGGGTTGGGATCTGGAGCAAGTCAGGGAGGGATTCATCGAGCCGGGATTGCTCGCGGAGCTGGCGGGGTATCTTGCAGAGACCACCTCGACACCGGACGACCTCACCGTCGCTATTTGGGAAGGCTGGGGCGAGCTTCATGCGAACGGAGTCGTGTTCACCGAATCGGGTCGCCCGAATGCCGAGGCTCAGGCCGACTACAAGGCCGAAGCCAGAGCCAGGATCGCCCCCGAGGTTCAGCAGGTACTGGGACACCTCCGACAACGACCGGGTCGCTGGTTCCGCCGGCGCGCCGAACGCCCGAACCCCTCTGTGATGGATCTTCCCGGACGCGGTTACCTGCTGTTTACGACTTCGGCCAACGAGCTTCGCGATCCGACATGGCCGATCACGGCGGGTATCGGCTGGTCAGAATCACGTTCGGGGGTGATGCCGCAGCTTGTGTGGCCTCGGGATGCCGCATGGTGCATTGCTACCGAGATCGATTTCGGCTTCACCCTTGTCGGCGGCACTCGCGAAGCAATCGACCATATTCTGGGCTCGGAAACTCTGGAGGTGTTCGAGGTCGACCCCGGCGACGACATGTCGTGGGACGGTGACCTCGTCAACGAAAAACATGAGCCGGCCCCGAACCTGGGAAAGCCTTTCACCTGAACCGCGAGCAACGACACTCCATCGCTTTTCCTACTGGCCTGCAGCGTGATCTACACACCGGATGCCGGACCCTCTCAGGATGGGAACAATGCCGTTATGGAGTTTCAATCGCCGATTGCAGCAAAATCAGTCGTTGACACGACAGTGGGGTCAGTTGCGTCGCCGAGTGGTTCCATGTCCACCAGCGCCAGCTGGTTCAGATGGATAAGTGCCCCCAGCGCAGCACGGGCCTGTCGGGTAGCAGTGATGTGAGCGCGGTAGCCATCACGAAAGTGCTGCGGATCAACCGGTAAGAGACCACACTCATTCTTGAGGGTTGTAGATAACCGATTGTGGAGCCGAACGAGTGCGCCCGAATCGTCAACCACGATGTTCACCAAAATTGAACCCGACGGTCCAAACATTTCCTCCCCACCAACCCGCACGTCAAGCGCTGGTGACGGCATGGATCCGATCGTTGTCCCGATATCAAAGGATGTTGACCGAGAGCGAAAACTCGGGATGAGAGTCACATGCAGAGGCCATTGCCCAACCGGGAACTGTTGTCCGGCGGTGAGCGGCTCGAGCGGGCAGACGATGACGAAATGGTGCATCGGTCCAAAGTACTGCTCCGAGTGAAGCGGGACAGCTCAAGCAGTCAAACAGCATCACCGTAAGCGGGACGGTGGGCGGACACACTCAAGCTCCTATTGGTGTCGACGCGTCCACGGTTGGGCGGTCGTGCGTTTGACCCGCCCGACATTAAGCCCGATGAACGGGCGTCTTACGCACGAGCTCGAGAGGGCTGAACCGACAGTGGTCCCTAGCGGCGCGCGACTCGGCGACATGTTGGATGTCACAACGACACGAATGTGGCACAGACGACAACTTAAGTGGCACAACGACAAGTTAAGTGGCACGGGACAGTCACTACGTCACTACGTCACTACTGAGTGGTACGCTATCAAGTACTACTCACCGGAGGCGACTATGTCGGCAATCACCGCGACCGAAGCACGAAAAAATCTGTTCGGGCTCATCCAGCAGGTCAACGACGATCACACCGTCATCGAGGTCGTGTC
>JBKJLH010000098.1:0-14936 GCA_046597035.1 Lacisediminihabitans sp. | reverse complement strand
CCCCCATAGATCTCCCCCGACTGGAAGACGAACCCCCGGCGCTTGGCGAGATTGATGACGGGATCGAGCGGGGAGGCGTTGGCCACGAAGAACTCCAAAGGTCAGCCGCGCTGGGTGCGCGGTCGAAGGGCAAACCACAAGCTTAGTTTGTGCCGCCAATATCGATCGCGGTCACCGCACGGGCCGGCTCAGGGGCGGAGGGCAGCGACAACGGCCGCGACATCCGCTTCGTCGTTCCACAGATGGAAAGCCGCTCGAAGCCGACCGGCTCGACCTGACGCCGTGATGCCTGCGGCGACCAGTTTTCGCAGGTCGGAGGAATCCGGGTCCGCCCAGGTCACGATCGCCTGGTGTTGCTGTGGGATACCGAGACCATCGCACAGCGCATCGCCGAGACCGCTCGTGTATGCCCATACCTGGTGGATATCGAGCTCTGAGAACATACGGATGGCTGGCTCCGCTCCCACCCAGGCCGGCCAGGCCGGCGAGACGTCGAACGCGCGAGCGTCGCTTGCGAGAGTCATGTTCGGTCCGTAACAGGATTGCCAGACCTGCTCCCCCGCGTACCACCCGGCGTGTACCGGACGCAGACGCGCCTGAAAACGCTCGCTCAGCGTGAGAAAAGCTACGCCGCGGGGTGCGCACAACCACTTGTAGCTGTGGCAGACGGTCGCGTCGAATAGCGAGGCGTCAACAGGGTGCACCCCTGCAGATTGCGTGGTGTCGCAGAAGGTGTAGGTGTCGTGAGCGGTGGCTGCGGCGATGATGGCGGGGACGTCCGCCACGACTCCGGTCGACGACTGGATGTGGGAGAACACGACGATCCAGGTGTCAGCGGAGATCGACGTGGCCAGGTCGGTGAGGGCCACGGTACGAACGCGGATACCCGATTGCTGGAGGAACGGAAAGACGATGGAAGAGAAATCACCCTCTACGTTCAGCACTTCGGCGCCCTGCGGCACCCCGGCTGCCACGAGGCTGGTGATCACCGAGGTTTGCGAACCGGTGGCGACGCGGTCTGGACTCACCCCAACCAGCCGCGCGTAAGAGCCACGGGTGCGTTCGACAATGCCGTCGTAGTCCATCGGGTCGCGACGAGCTGATCCCCACAGGTCGAGATCCGCTTTCTGGGCAGCGACGGTCTCCCTGGTCGGGATGCCGATCGACGCGACCGCGAGGAAACCACTGGATGGCGCGAAACGCGCCCGGGCTCGCTGGAGTTCGGGAGAAAGCGCGAGTCGGGTGGCAGTCGTCATCTTCCCAGCATGACGGCGGTGCAACCATGCGACAAGAGCATACTTTCGATGGAACCTATAACATGGCGTTATGACTCTCTCGTTCGATCCCCAACTCGACCTGCAGACGATCCGGATCGTTCGGGCGATCGCCGACGCCGGCACAATCACGGGAGCCGCCCGACTGCTCGGCTACAGCCAGCCAGCGGTGAGCCAGCATGTGCAGCGTGCCGAAGCGCGACTCACCCTGCCGCTGGTTACCAGGGTGGGCCGCTCGGTGCGGCTCACCGAAGCGGGCACCGTGCTTGCGCGACACGCTCTCACCATCGCTTCTGCCCTCGAAGCGGCCACTGGAGACCTCGCCGATCTCGCCGGGCTGCGTACGGGAACCGTGCGCCTGGCCGCCTTTCCCACCGCGTCATCGACAATCGTTCCGCGGTTACTCGCGGCCATGGCCCTCGAGCACCCCGGGGTTCGGGTCAATTACGTCGAGGCCCAACCACCGGAGGCCGTCGCTATGCTCCGGGAGGGAAGCATCGACCTGGCGATCACATTCAGTTATCCCGGGGACCGATCAGACCCTCATGTCGACAGTGCGAATGGCCTCGGATCCGACACGCTCTTCACCGAAGACACGGTGATGGTACTCCCGACGGGGCATCCGCTGGCCGAGCAGCTCGAGGTGGACCTTGCCGAGCTCGGCGACGAGCGGTGGATCGCCGGATGTCCGCGATGCCGCGGCCACCTCCTCGCGGTCTGCGAACTCGCCGGTTTCGCCCCGGCAATCGCGTTCGAGACAGACAACGCCAGCGCGGTGATCAACATGGTGGCGAGCGGACTCGGCGTGGCGATACTGCCTCGACTCGCGTTGGTGGCCGCCACCGTACCGCCGGGCGCGGTGATCCGCTCCCATACGCCGGCCAGTGCCCGCAGCATCCATCTGATCGCCAACGAGGGTGCACGGCGGGTTCCGAGCCTTGCGGCGACCAACCGCGTGCTCCACGGACTCGACGGCAACGACTGGGGACTCGTGACCGTGTGATGTCAGCCCGAAAAGTCGTGTACCCCTTCGATAATGCGCAGGGTCTCGAGCGCGTCTCGCGGATCGACCGGTAGCGGTGCGCCATCCCGGATGGCGGCGGCTGCCCCCTCGTAGAAAGCCGCGTAATTGCCGCGCTCGGTCGGTACCTTCGTGACGGGTTCCTCTTCTGAACCGGTTATTCCGAGGGTGCCCCAGCTGTCCTCCGACTCGATCCCGAAGCCTGGGTCGGCGGGTGAACCGCCCGCACCGAGGAGCGGCTCCTGGCTGTCGAGTCCGTAGCTCGTGAATGCGGACCGATCGCCGAGCACCCGGAAGCGGGGGCCGTTCTGCCCGGCGAAACGGCTGATGGTGAGGTGCGAACGCACCCCACAGGTGTGACGCAGTGAGATGAAGGCCTCGTCGTCGCTGACCCCACCCTTCCTCAAAATCGAGAGTTCGGCATCCGCGATCGTGGCCGGTCCGAAGAGCTGCAGTGCCTGGTCGATGAGGTGACTGCCGAGGTCGAAGGTGATGCCGGCCCCCGTGGCGCTGGTGGTCGTGTCCTGCCACCGATCGCGGAGCCCAGGGGACCACCGTTCGAAAGTCGACTCGAAGCGATGAACGGTGCCGAGCGCACCCTCTGCCAGGAGCTTCTTCAGGGTGAGGAAATCACCATCCCAGCGACGATTTTGATACACCATCAGCGGACGACCGGCGACCTCAGCTGCGGCGATGAGAAGTTCGGCCTCGGCGACGGACGCCGCAAACGGCTTATCGACGACAATGGCAGATCCGGCAGCCAGTGCTGCGAGCCCCTGTTCGAGGTGAGCGTGAGCGGGAGAGGCGAGTATCACCAGGTCAAGCCCGCGCGCGATGAGCTCGCCCGGCGTGTTGACGGTCTCGACGGCCGGATGCTGGGACCGAGCCACCGTCTGACGTCCGGCGTGGCTCGTGGCGACGATCTCGAGAGAGAACCGGGGGTTCGCGGCGATGAACGGGGCGTGGAAGACGCGGCCGGAGAGACCGTAGCCGATGATTCCGGTGCGGATGGGGGTGATGTCAGTCATGCGACCAGACTATCCAGCGGGCACGGGATGATCGTCGGTGTCGCATGGCCCATCACGCCGGCTCTCCAGTTTCGACAACTCAGCGCTCTGATCCGGGCGAGCGCGGTCAGCCCGGGCCGGCGTGCTGGCCCGTGCTGTGCGGATACGCCCGGCGTGGCGGTTCAGCCGACTCCGAGCGGACACCCGATCTGGCTCGACCTGCCTTCCCGGTCGCCGTATCTCGCGTGGTACGCCGAACGATCCTCCGCGGCCGCCGGTGACCCGTCCCGATCACGGCGGAGCGCCATCCGCAGCTCGAGGTCGTGGGGGTGCGAGGTCACTGCACGAGGTCAGGGCCAGCCCTTCCGGCCCCGTACGTCGGTGTACAGGTGGCCTAACCCGCAGACGCAGCGCCGATCAGCTGCCGCGCGTAGTGGACGCGAGCATGAACATCCTGGGCGACCTGCGCGTTCAGGGCCGGGATTTGCGTTGCGTACACCAGATCGTCTTTCTGCACGCTGACCTGGAGACTGCCGATCGTGACCGTCTCACGCGCGAGAAGGAAAAGAAGGCCGAGTAGGAAAAAAAATGCACCGAGTATGGCGAGCACGACAGCCCAGGTCGGGATCTTGGTCTCGGTGCGAGAGAAATCGGTTACGAAGATCTCCGTGCCAGCAAGCGGGCGCGAACCGACCGGGGTGACCAGCCAACTCTTACTGATCGTGATGTCTCCGATCACTACAAGAGCCTGTTCGGGCACTGGCACCGGCGCGGACGGCTGAAGATCGCTCATAAAAACACCCTCTTTAGTCGACAATTTCTCGCAGTCTAATGTCGCTCAGGGAGTGACATCACGCCGAGGGTGCGTCGATCGCCCCTCCGAAGCGCCTCGTGCGCTGGGCGTACAGCACCACGGCGTCCCACAGCTGTTCTCGGGTGAAGTCCGGCCAGAGCGTATCGAGAAACACCATCTCGGCATAGGCACTCTGCCAGAGCATGAAGTTGCTGGTGCGCTGCTCGCCGGAACTGCGCACGAATAGGTCGACATCCGGAAGTTCGGGCGCGTACAGCCGTTTCTGAATAGTCTTCTCCGTGATTCCGGAGGGCTTCAGTCGACCATCGGCAACGTCGTCAGCGATCGCGCGCACCGCATCCGCAATCTCGGTGCGACCGCCGTAGTTCACGCACATGGTGAGGGTAAGAACCGAATTACCGGCTGTCAGCTGCTCGGCAAACTGCAATTCTTCGATGACGGATGCCCAGAGCCGTGGCTTCCTGCCCGCCCAGCGCACCCGCACGCCCCAGTCGTTCAGCTGGTCGCGCCGTCGGTGTAATACATCGCGATTGAAGCCCATCAGAAAGCGCACTTCGTCGGGTGAGCGTTTCCAGTTCTCGGTGGAGAAGGCGTACACGCTGAGATGCTGCACCCCGATCTGGATAGCACCGGCCACGACATCGAGGAGGGATGCCTCCCCCGCTTTGTGGCCCTCGACCCGGGTGAGGCCCTTGCCATTCGCCCAGCGTCCGTTACCGTCCATCACGATGGCGATGTGATCCGGTACCGCGTTTTTCGGGAGTTTCGGGGGGTAGAGGCCGGTCCAGTCGACCGGTCTGAAGTCGACCGCGTCGCGGTGGGTCTTGGGCTTTCTCACGGCACCTCGATGCGGGTCTCGACATGCTCGCTAGCGCTCGCTACTCGACCAGCAGAAAGGGCTCGACCAGCAGAAGGGGCTCGACCAGCAGAAGGGGCTCGACCAGCAGAAGGGGCTCGACCAGCAGACACTGCCCGGTCCACGTGTTCGAGGGAGCGGAGCCCACGGTCGAGGTGGAACTGGGTATACGCGGCGACGATGCCGCTCGTCTGCGCGCGGGTGCGGTCATCTGCGGCATCCGCCGTCTCCCACTCGCCGGTGAGCAACGAGGAGAGCAGCAGGATGGTTTTCGCGTCAAGGCGGGGCGCACCGGGCGGGGCGACAGCATCCGCCACTACGCCACCCAACTGCACGACGAAGGCGGAATGGGGCCCGGGGGCCCCGGTGACCGAACAGTCGTCGAAACTCGGCGACCAGCCGGCGATGGACAGGGCGCGGAGCAGATAAGAGTCGAGGGTGAGGCTGGCCCCGTGCTCGCGCCGGGCAAGCGACCGCAATGCACCGACGAGCAACAGGTAGTGCTGCAGGCTCGGCTCGCCTTCAGTGAGCTTGTCAGCCGTCTCGACCATCGCGCTCGCAGCCGTGTAGCTGCCGTAGTCGGCGGTGATGTCGGCGCCGTAGGACCCGACCGATTCGGCCTGGGTGATGATGTCGAGGCTTCGACCCTCGTAAAGCTGCACATCGGCGACCATGAACGGTTCTAGTCGCGCCCCGAATTTCGACGCGGTCCGACGAACTCCCTTGGCCACGGCGCGCACCTTGCCGTGCTGCCGCGTGAGCATGGTCACGATTCGGTCGGCCTCACCCAGTTTGTGGGTGCGAAGCACGACGGCTTCGTCACGGTAGACAGGCATCCTTCAATTATCGTCGCCCCGGCTGAGCGGACCAGCGTGCCGTGCCGTGGTACCAATGACTGTGCACTTCAGCCCCCTCGTCATCCCGCTCTGGGCCGACCTTCTCGCCATCGCCGTCGGCGGCGTTCAGGGAGCCATGTTTGCCGCACAGTTCCGCGATCGTCGGCTCGATCTGCTCGGCATCGCACTCATCGGAATCGCAACAGCGATGGGTGGCGGACTGCTGCGTGACATCCTGCTCAACCAGGTACCAGTGGCCTTTCGGTTGAACTGGTATCTCATGGTCGCCGTCGGCGCGGCACTGCTCGGGATGCTACTCGAGCGACTATTCCAGCGTCTCGGTCCTGTAATCACCGGCCTCGACGCTCTCACCATCGGACTGTTCTGTGCCATCGGAACGACGAAAGCGCTCACCCTCGGCCTACCCGAGATCCCCTCGATCTTCGTCGGCGTACTTTCCGCCGTCGGAGGCTCGATCCTGCGCGACCTGCTGCTCACCCTGCCGATCGCGCTCATGCACGTTGGATCGCTCTATGCGGTGGCTGCCGTCGCGGGCGCGGGCACCCTGGTCTTCCTCGTCGCTCTCGACGTGCCGATGTTCATCGCCGCGGTAATCTGCGTCGCGGTCACCTTTGGGGTGCGGGTGCTCGCCGTATTGTTCAAGTGGAGGCTTCCGGAGCAGCGACGCCTGGAGCGGATGCCGAGATGGCGACGACGGTCCTCTCGCCGCTGAACGCGACGACCGCACGATCGATCAGACGGCTCAGTAGCTCGGTGTAGCTCACGCCCACGGCCTGCCACATGCGCGGGTACTGGCTCAACGCGGTGAGCCCCGGCAGGGTATTCACCTCATTGAGGGTGATGGTGCCGTCGGCCCCGAGGAAGAAGTCAACGCGGGCGAGTCCCTCGCAGTTGAGCGTGGTGAAAGCGAGCTTTGCGAATTCCACCAGGCGAGAGGCCGACTCCTCAGGGATCCGCGCGGGTACCTCGAGCGTCGCACCGC
Source organism: Lacisediminihabitans sp. (assembly GCA_046597035.1). Classification (GTDB taxonomy): domain Bacteria; phylum Actinomycetota; class Actinomycetes; order Actinomycetales; family Microbacteriaceae; genus Lacisediminihabitans. The sequence continues at coordinate 8,125 of JBKJLH010000098.1, read as the reverse complement.
CACCCGCCGTGTACTTGGCGGTGTAGTCGAAGAAGGCAGTAGGTCCCTCGGTGAGGACGCGCAATGGTGCGGCAACGAGCAGGCTCCCATCGATATCCTGGAGGACCCCGATTGCGATCTCATCCCCCACGATCATCTGCTGCACGAGCGCGTCGTCATCGTGTTCGAGTGCGAGAGCCACTGCCGCCTCAATCGCTTCGCCGCTGTTCGCACGACTGGCGCCGACGCTCGATCCCGAACGATTCGGCTTGACGAACACCGGATAGCCGAGTTCGCGGGCGAGATCGGCGGCGCCTGCCACGGTCGAGGAGTTGAGCATGCGCGTCGGGATGGTCGGGATACCGGCAAGCTCGAGCAGCCGCTGGGCGAGCACCTTATCCATGGCAAGCGCGCTCGAGAGCACTCCACATCCCACATAGGCGATACGCGCAAGCTCGAGGAGACCCTGCACCGTGCCATCCTCACCGAACCGCCCGTGCAGCGCCGGAAAAGCGACATCGACGCCGTCCAGATCAGGCAAACGGGTGCCCTCGGAGGCCCGTGCGAGGGCATCCACCGATTCGAGGCGATGCCAGCCGCCCGCACGGTCGATCCCGATGAGAATCGGCTCAAAGCGCTCCGGATCGAGGTGGGACGCCACGCTGCGCGCAGAGTTGCACGACACCTCATGCTCGTTGTTCGCCCCACCGAAGATGATGCCGATACGCTTCACAAAAGAGTCCTCTTGGTCTGGTTGGAATAGGGACGTTCTCTGCCGCCGCCGAACTGCTCGAGGCCGAGCTGGCAATTTACGGCCGATTAGGGCCTGTCGGGGCTGGCATGCCGGCCCGGACGGACCGCGATCACCCGGAATTCTGGAGCCAGCGGCGCGAGCGGCACGCCGAGGCCCTAGACCGAGGCCAGCTCGCGATCACCCGACTCCTCACGCACCGCCCGATTGACCGCGGAGACGACCGCCCGGAGGGATGCTGTGGAGATGTCCGCATCGATTCCGACGCCCCACAGGCGCACACCATTGACATTGAGCTCGACATACGCGGCGGCGAGGGCGTCTCCACCACCACTGAGTGCGTGCTCGACGTAGTCGTAGAGTTTGACCTCGACACCCTGCTCGGTGAGCACATTGAGGAAGGCCGCGATCGGGCCATTGCCGGTGGTGTCGGTCGATACGAACTGCTCGCCAACCCGCAGTTCGGTGTGCAACAAGACGCTGCCGGACATGTCGCTCTGGGTGCGGGTTGAGGCGAGTTCGAACTGGCCCCACTTGTCTTCCACCGACGACGCCGGCAGGTATTCGTCCTGGAAGATCTCCCAGATCTCTGCACTGGTGACCTCGCCGCCCTCGGCATCCGTCTTCGCCTGCACTACGCCGGAGAATTCGATCTGCAACTTCCGCGGCAGGTCGAGTGCATGGTCGTTCTTCAGCAGGTATGCCACGCCGCCCTTGCCGGACTGTGAGTTGACCCGGATGACGGCCTCATAGCTTCGTCCGAGATCCTTCGGGTCGATCGGCAGATACGGCACCGCCCACACGAGCTCGTCGACGGTCACTCCCTTGTCGGCAGCATCCGCGGCCATCGCCTCGAAGCCCTTCTTGATCGCATCCTGATGGGACCCGCTGAAGGCGGTGTAGACCAGGTCGCCGGCCCAGGGGTGACGCTCGGGCACGGGGAGCTGATTCACATATTCCACAGTGCGCTTCACCTCGTCGAGGTCGCTGAAATCGATCTGCGGATCGATCCCCTGCGTGAACAGGTTAATGCCGAGGGCGACGATATCCACGTTGCCGGTGCGCTCACCGTTACCGAACAGGCAGCCTTCGATACGGTCGGCGCCCGCGAGATAGCCGAGCTCGGCGGCGGCAACCGCGGTGCCGCGATCGTTGTGCGGATGCAGCGAGAGGATGATGTTCTCGCGCTGGTCGAGGCGGCGGGACATCCACTCGATCGAGTCTGCGTACACGTTAGGGGTCGCCATTTCCACTGTGGCTGGCAGGTTGATGATGACCTTGCGCTCCGGTGTCGGCTCGAAGATGGCGATAACCCGGTTGCAGACGTCCAGCGCGAACTCGAGTTCGGTTCCGGTGTAACTCTCCGGCGAGTACTCGTAGAAGATCTCCGTGCCGACGGTGATCGATTCGGCGGCTCTGCAGAGCCGGGCCCCCTCGAGAGCGATATCGATGATGCCCTGCTTGTCGGTGCGGAACACAACGTCCCGCTGCAGAACGCTCGTGGAGTTGTAGAGGTGAACGATGGCGCGCTGTGCTCCGATGAGCGACTCGTAGGTACGGGTGATCAGTGCATCACGGGCCTGGGTGAGAACCTGGATGGTGACGTCATCCGGAATCAGGTTGTCCTCGATCAGGCTCCGTACGAAGTCGAAGTCCGTCTGCGATGCCGAGGGGAAACCGACCTCGATCTCTTTGTAGCCCATGCGGACCAGCAGGTCGAACATGATGCGCTTGCGCTCCGGACTCATCGGATCGATGAGCGCCTGGTTGCCGTCGCGCAGGTCGACGGCGCACCAGCGCGGCGCGGCGCTGATGCGATTGGACGGCCAGGTGCGGTCGGGTAGCTCGACGGTCACGGTCTCGTGGTACGGGCGGTATTTGTGGATCGGCATTGCAGAAGCCGACTGAGTGTTTTTCATTGTCTCGCTCTTTCGCTTGGTCTGAGATGGTCAGCCAACGGCGCTATTGCAGCACCAGTCTCCGCGACGAGGGAGGCCTGGGCTAGGACTCGTCGCGGCAGCTAAGAAGGAGCAGACCGAACAGCACAGTAGCGAGGATAGCACCGCCCACACCGGCAGGCGATTATCCCTTGCCCCGCAGGAACCGCACGGTCTGAGCCAGGCTGAGCGTCGGGAGGTAGGCGCGACCGAGCGCGCCCCCGATCGCGGGGAGGGCGAGTGGATCGGGGTAGGCCATCAGCATCGGCTTCAGTTGCGGCTTGAATTTCTGTTTAAAGGTGAAGAGGGACTGGAATCCGTATACCGGTTCGAGGCTGCGCGCCAGAAAATTCAAAAGGCGATCGGTTCCAGCGGATTCCTCCGTGGTCGACTCCCGCCGGGCAAGCGGTGCGGCCGAAAGGCTCATGAACTCGATGCCCCGCTGCTGCATGAGCAGGGCGGCAGAGGCAATGAGAAATTCCATCACCCCGTTCATACTCCCGGGCCGGCGGCGCATGAAGTCGAGAGTCCAGCCGACGATCTCACCCTCGTGGTAACGGGGCATCCAACTGGTGACGGCTTCGACGACGTCGTCGTCACCGACGGCGAGCAGCACCGCGACATCCGGATCCCGCAGTTCATCCATTCCGCCGAGGGTGAAGCCGAGTTCTGGCAGCTTTTTGTCGGCGACCCAGGATTCGGAGATAGCCTCGATCTGGGCGCTGTGGGCGATCGAGAGCCTGGCCCAGGTGGTCCAGACGGCATGAACCCCGAGCCGCTCGGCCCGGTTGATCGATGAGCGCACATCCTGCCAGCTCTTGCCCTGGGTAGAGAAAGTGGCGGGATGAACGATGGTCTCTTCTGCGACCACCATCGTCGACCAGCCCATTGACGCGAACTGCGGTTGGAACTCGTTATCGATGCTGTAGAACACCGGAGTCCAGCCATTGTCGTCGCAGAAGACCGCGAACTGCTGCACCGCTTCGGCCGCGAATTCCGGCCGGCCGAGCGGTCCTCCCGTGGTGACCGCGACACCGGAGACGACCCGATAGGCCAATGCCGTGCGTCCGTCCGCGCTAAACCAGTAGTCGTTGCCGTCCCACAGCGCCATATGGCCGATGGAACCGCCACCCTCGAGCAGCAGACTGCGGGCCTTGTCGCGCTCGGCAAAGCTGTACCGCACGCGATCCGAGAAGAAGAGGGGGAGGGTCGCCGCAATCAGTACCAGCCAGAAGGCCGGTCCGATTCCCTGGTAGAGCAGCCGGGTGAAGGGGGCGGCCGGGATGAACGGTACCGTCTCGAGACGCAGAAAACCGACCGGAACGAAGCGGTCCGGCAGATCGAACAGAAGCTGGGTAAAACTGGGTACCGGACGGAACTGGAGCCGATCGAGCCATCCAGCGCCGAGATAGAGCCCACAGAGTCCGACGAAAGTCAGGCCGACAGTCGCAATGAAGCGAACGGCATTCCGCCGTGGAATGCGCACGGTAAAGTGCCGGATATTCGCTGAGATCAGTACCGCGATCACCAGAGGCACGAGAACGGAGACCCCGACCCGCACGACCGACTCGACGCTGGTGGCGTAGTCAGAGACGACCGCATCGGTGGCGATGCTCGGAAGGAGCTCGTAGTAGAACGCCGCCAACACAGCCAGCACTATATTGACGGCGACGGCGACGAGTGCTGCGCTTCTGCGCCCCCGAAGCATCCCCAACGCAGCGACGATCAGAACGACGAGCGGCAGCGGTGCGAGAAGAACGGTTCCCGGTCCGTTGATACCCGCGAGCGCAAGCTGTAAGTGGCAGCCTTGCGTGGCCGCGTGCCCGAGGCAGTGATGTGCCGCCGTCTGAGCACTCGGCAGCTGATTTCGAAAGAGTTGGCCAAGTGGATGGAGCGGGCCGTATCGTGCCGGGGTGAAGATACTCACAAATGGACCGACCGCCGTCAGCATGAGCAGCACCGACAGGAGGCTGCGAGCTTCGTAGTGCGAGCTTCGCGTCCATCGGGCTGTGGGCCGGGTGTGGGCCAGCAGCATCCCGAGGCCGAGACCCGCAAGGCCGGCGATGATGCGGAACAGGTCGGAGGGCTGCCCCGAATACAGGAAGACAATCGTGAGCGCAGCGAATCCGAGGAGACGCACACGACGGCGCCAAAGCGGGCCGGCAAATGCACTCGCGGTGAGGAGCGTGCCCGAGATCGCGGTAAACGGATCAAAAATGATCATCTCCTGGATCCGCACCGCCCAGATCTCTCGCGCGAGCAGCCCTGCCGCCTGGAGCAGCATTCCAACGCCCGCGCCGACGTAGGCGGTCACGACGAATGCGATAAGCGTGCGCCACCAACCCATCAGTCGCTCGGCGGCGCCGACGAGCACAATCAGCGCCCCCACCGCGACGAGCAGTTCCAGCAGTCCCGACGCGAAGAACACCGAAGTTATGGGCGAGAAATAGTTGTGTGTCGCGACAAACGCCTCGATACCCGTGCCGATCTTCGGCCTGAGACTCAACCGTGGCCCGCTTACCAGCGACCCGGTCACAAAAGCGAGCGTCAGCATCAGAGCTGCGAGCGAAAGGCTCACTCTGCGCTGGGCGATCCACTTGGCCACTACAGTCCCCAACGATCGCCGAGGAGGGGAATCGCGGTGCGGATCCCGAACTGTACTGTTTTCCAGTCGTGCGCCGTGCCTGGCGAGACTAAATGATGCATTGTCATTCCTGCAGCCTGTGCGGCATTCGAGATGGTGACGGATGCCGCGCCGAACCGGGCGTCATTTTGGCCGGCGACAAAAATACCAAGGGTGCTGAGGTACGGCGCACCTGAGGCGAGTAACGCCAGCGGAGTGGCCGCCGTGTATTCGGCAGCGGATCCGCCGAACGCACTGGCAGTCGTGGCTGGTATCGAGCCGTGGTGCGGCGCAACCTCGCCGGCGATGTCGAGGATGCTGCCGTACAGTCCCCGATATTTCGCACCGAGCTGGATCGAGCAGGTGCCGCCCTGCGAGAAGCCGCCGATGGCCCAGTCGGCGGGGCCCGGCAGCACATGCAGGTGGTGAGTGATCCAGTTGGGGACATCGACGGTGAGGTAGGTCGCGGAGTTGCCAAGAATGGAATCGACACACATCGGATTGAGCTGGGGCGCTCCGAGCTGGTCGGGGATGACCACAATCGGCGCCAGCCCATGATGAGCCGCCGCGAACTGGTCGAGAATAGTCGCCATCGCGCCGGAGGTGATCAAATTGGCCGGTGCTCCCGGTTGCCCCGACAGCATCTCGATCACAGGGAGGCGCGGTGCTCTCGCCACGAGCGCCGCGGGAGGCAGATACACCACAGCGCTACGGGCGGCGAAGTGCGACACCGTTGCGGGGATGATGACGGAGCCGACCGTTCCTACTTTGGGCAGATCTGCGGGAGGGTTCCAGCTCTGCGCGAGTGTTTCCAGGGCTTTACTTGTGGGCGCGGACGTCGCCGCGGGGGTTCGCGCCGGAAGAGCCAACTTCGATATCGCGTTCACCCCGAGGGCGGAGCCGAGGGTCGGGAACTCCGCGACATCGATATTTACCCCGAGGGCCCCAGCAAAGGCGAAGAGCACGACAGAAACGCTACCGAGTATTACTCGCCAGACGCGAGCGCGCCACAGGCCCGCGACTGCAAAACCGACGCCGCCGACCCCCAGTGCGAACCACAGGCGGGTGACGAACGTGAGAGCCACGCCGAAGGTGTTCCACACGTCGCTGATCAACCAGGCGAGGATCAGACCGATGCCCGCACCAGCCAAAGCGCCGAGCAACTGGATCGGAAGCCAGCGGCGAACGGGACGACGGGTTGCCAGGACTACCAGCACGACGACCGCCACCGAGTAGACGATGATCGGGAATGGTCCTGTCTCGAGAGGAAGGTCGAGCAGTTGTTGCGACATCGGTTCCCCTCACACACGCGCAGCAGTTGCGCAGCCTCATTATGCGCAGGTAATCCGAGGAGAAAACGGGCCTGACGCTCTCCCTGTGAGAGCCTTCAGAGAACTTGGGCTGTTAGCTGGTCGACGGCTGTGACCATCGCCCAAACCTTACTATTCCACGGTGAGAGCCGCGATGGGCGCGTTCCGGATTGCCGGGCGCGAGGGGGCGACGGATGCCACAAGTGTGACCACCGCGGCCGATGCTGCCAGTACGCCCAGGAGGCCAAGTGGAATCGCGGGAAACACGAGCCCGGGCGACCCGGTGATCGAGCCGGGCAGGGACTGGGCTCCCGCCCAGCCAGAGAACCTGCCGAGCAGTGAAGCCCAGCGCTCGAAGTAGGCCCAATTCCCGAGTGTGCTGCAGCACGCTCATCGAGAGGTTGTTCACCATGCCGACAGCGGCGATGAGTGCGCTGAATGCCATCAACACCGAGAAGACGACCATAGTGACGGTGAGCGTCTGATCGACTCCCTGTTACACCTCGGGCTGTGACTGCTGGGCTTCCATGATGATCACCCGGTAGGTCTCCACGCAGACCGCGAACATGGTGACAAGCGTGACCCCGATCACGAGTCCGATCGTGGTGCGGGCACACCGAGAGGACTCACCAGACCGATGAGAATGCCCAACAGGAGAAGACTTTCCCCGAACACGGAGCATACGAGGGCCATCACGCTACGTCCACGACCGCCTGCTGCCTCGCCGAGGAACTTCTCGACCGCTCCTCCGGGCTCCTTTGGTCGCCTGCACCGGGGAGACCTGCAGTACCCGGCGCGAGCCGATCCGGGGCGCGAGCCGATCCGGGGCGCGAGCCAGGTCGTCAGCACCACCATGACGATCGGCAGCCCGATCATCGGCTCGACGAAGCGATTAGCGTGCTGCGACACCGGGCCGGTCACGATTGACCGGCCGATGAAACCGACGGTGACAGCGGTGCCGATCACCGCGCCGAGCACAGATCCGACCAATCCGACGGCCAGGCCCTCTCTGGCGATCGACCGCCGCTGGTCCGCAACGATTGCGCCGATCAGGCGATAGAGCGCAATCGTGCGGGTACGACCGGCGATGATCGTTGCGAAGGTGTTGGCGGTGACGATTGAGCCGACGTAGACCGCGATCACGATGAAGACCGAGGCGACGATCTGCAGCATCATCACGAGGGTGCTGCTCGATCCGGTGACGCTGTTTGCCGAGATCACCTGGCCGAACACGCTCGTTGCCTCGAGCAGGCAGACCCCGAACGACGCACTCAAGGTAGCGAGGAGGATGCTCGGAATCTGCTCGGCACCCGAACGCCTCATGCTGCCGTCTCCATCGCGATGCTCTGACCGTATTCGGCGCTCGCCGCCCCAAGAGGGGCAAGCACCTCTCGTCCGGTACCAGAGTCGAGGTAGCCCGTCGGCTCAGCGGCGAAGACCAGGTCGGGCCGGGTACCGAGAGCCCGGGCGGTGGCTAGGCGTTGCTGCCGACCACCGGAGAGCTCGTGCGGGCGGTGCTTCAAGC
>JBKJLH010000159.1:0-4797 GCA_046597035.1 Lacisediminihabitans sp. | reverse complement strand
CGAACACCACGAAGAAGAAGCCTCCGGCCTTCGCGGCGAAGAGCGGCATGATCGGTACGCCCACGACGTTGTCGTTGGTGCGGCCGGGCCCGGCGTACTGGGTGTGCTTGTTGACGATCATCAGCAGGAGATGCGCACCGAGCGCCGCGACCAGGATGGCTGGCACCAGCAGGATGTGGATCGAGTAGAACATCGCCACGAGCGTGGTGCCGGGGAATTCCCCGCCGAAGAGCAGGTAGGAGATCCAGGTTCCGACAACCGGAAGGCCCTTGATGATTCCGTTGATGATTTGGAGGCCGTTGCCCGAGAGGAGGTCATCGGGGAGGGAGTATCCCGTGAATCCTTCTGCCATGGCCAGCACGAACAGGATGAAGCCGATGAACCAATTGATCTCGCGCGGCTTGCGAAATGCGCCGGTGAAGAATACTCGGAGCATGTGCAGGCCGATAGCCGCTATGAACAGCAGTGCTGCCCAGTGGTGAATTTGGCGGAATAGCAGGCCACCGCGCACATCGAAGGAGAGGTGCATCGTTGACGAGTACGCCGCTGACATCTGGATGCCCTTGAGCGGCACGTAGGAGCCGTCGTAGACCACCTCCGCCATGGATGGCTGGTAGAAGAATGTGAGGAACGTGCCCGAAAGTAGGATCACCACGAAGCTGTAGAGGGCGACCTCGCCGAGCATGAAGGACCAGTGGTCGGGGAAGATTTTACGACCGAGCTCCTTGACCAAACCAGAGATGCTCGTGCGCTCGTCGATGTAGTTGGCCGCGGCCCCCGTGAATCGGGCCCCACGGCTGGGTGCTACTGCCGCCGGCGTCTCGGTGACGGTAGGAGCGGCAGCGGGCTTGGTTTCGGTGACGGTCATGCTCGCTCCCAGAAGCTCGGTCCGACGGGCTCATGGAAATCGCTTTGAGCGATGAGATAGCCGTCGGAGTCGATCGCGATGGGCAGCTGCGGCAGCGCGCGTGCGGCCGGGCCGAAGATGACCTCGCATTCATTTGTGACGTCGTAGGTCGACGAGTGGCACGGGCAGAGCAGGTGGTGCGTCTGCTGCTCGTAGAGTGCCACCGGACATCCGACGTGGGTGCAAATCTTGGAGTACGCGACGATACCGTCGTAGTTCCAGGATTCGCGGCCTGCTGAGATGTTGAGATCCGCAGGCTTGAGGCGCATCAAGAGGACTGCGGCCTTTGCTTTTTGTTCGAGTCGATCTGTTTTGTCGTTGAGCCCTTCGGGGATGACGTGGAAGACGGATCCGATAGTTACGTCGGCAGCCCTGATCGGCGTGCCTGACGGGTCATGGGTGAGCCGGGTTCCCTTAGCCCACATGGTGTGTTCGAGCTGTGGAACTGGATCGGCAGCGGGGGCAAGGTCGCGGAAGAGCACGACCGCTGGAAGCGGGAAGGCGACGAGGGCGCCGATGAGGCTGTTGCGGATGAGGGTGCGGCGCCCGAAACCGGATTCCTGGTTTCCCAGTTTGAAGATCTCGACGGCTTTTTCGCGGGTGGCCTCGGTGCCGCGGGTGAGATGGCGGGATTCCGTCATCTCGTCGCCACGCATGAGATTCTTCGACCAGTAGATCGCGCCGACCCCGATTGCGAGCAATCCGAGTGAGATCCCGAGTCCGAGGAAGACTGTGTTGAGTCGCACCGAGTTGGTATCGCCTGGGATGATCGGGAATGCCACATAGGCGGCCACGGCAAAGACGCTGCCGACGATCGAGAGGAAGAACAGCGTGTACACGCGACGTTCGGCGACACGATCTTTTTGCGGATCGAGGTCGGTGGCTCGCAATCGATGCGGTGGAAGTCCCGGGTTCTCGAACGCGTCAGAGGGTACGACTGCCGTTCCCGTCCTGGCGACGGGGGGCTCACTTCGGACTACGGCCGACCCGGCAGCGGAGTTTGTGCCGCCGTCGTCGTGCTGTGCCATTCTGGATCCTTTCGGTGGTGCAGGGTTTTGCGTGGTGCGGAGTCGTGTTGCGGGTCAGTTCGCCTTGGCCGCGATCCAGATGGTTACGGCTACGATCGCGCCCAGTCCGAAGATCCAGATAAACAGCCCCTCGGAAACCGGCCCGAGGCTGCCGAGGTCGAATCCGCCCGGGGACGGGTTCTTATCGAGGTACTTCAGATAGGTGATGATGTCGGACTTCTGCGTTGGTGTCAGGTTCGTGTCGTTGAAGACCGGCATACTCTGCGGGCCGGACACCATCGCCTCATAGATGTGCACGGGAAGCACGCCCGAGAGGGCAGGGGCGAACTTGCCCTGGGTCAACGCGCCCCCAGCCCCGGCGACGTTGTGGCACATCGCGCAGTTGACCCGGAAAAGCTCTGCTCCGGTCGACGCATTCCCGTTGGCCTGGAGGTACTTGGACGATGGGATCGCCGGCCCGGGCGAGAGCGATGCGACGTAGTCAGCAAGTGAGGATACCTGGGAATCGGTGAACTGCACCGGCTTCTTCTCCGCTTGGGGTCCCTGGTTGGCGAGGGGCATGCGCCCGGTACCCACCTGGAAACTGACGGATGCAGCTCCGACGCCGTAGAGGCTCGGTCCGACGCCGTCATTGCCCTCGGCGTTCAAGCCGTGGCAGGTCGCGCAATTCGAGGAGAAGAGCTTCTTGCCCTCATCGACCGAAGACTGCGTGTGCACCGACGATGTGTCTGCCGATGCCGTGCTGCTGAATAGCGCATACGCCCCGCCGGTGGAAACGAGCCCGATTGTGATCAGAGCGATCGTGGCAAGTGGATGACGCCGACCGCGACGGCCGATGGTGCCGACGCCCGTAGTCTTGCTGTTCTTCGCCATGCTGTGGTGTATCCCTGGTTCCTATGAATGAATGCGAACTATTTCAGGACGTAGATGACCAGGAACAACCCGATCCACACCACGTCGACGAAATGCCAGTAGTAAGAGACGACGATTGTCGACGTCGCCTCTTTGTGGCTGAAGTTTTTCACGCTGTACGCGCGACCGATGATGAGCAACATTGCTATCAGGCCACCCGTCACGTGAAGGGCGTGGAATCCCGTGGTGATGTAGAAGGCCGAACCGTAGGAGTTAGAGGCAAGAGAGATGTTTTCACTGACGAGATTTGCGTACTCGAAGACCTGGCCGGTCACGAATATCGCGCCGAGCGCGTAGCTTGCGAAGAACCACTCGACCATCCCCCATTTGATGGGGTTCCTGCCGGTGCGTCGCTTTTGAAGTCGCTCTGCAGCGAAAACGCCGAACTGTGCGGTGAAGGATGAGGCCACCAGAATGATCGTATTTGCGAGAGCATATGGGACGTTGAGCTTTGGCGTCTCAGCGGCCCAAAGCTCGGGGGAAGTGGATCGCAGCGTGAAGTAGATTGCGAAGAGTCCCGCGAAGAACATGACCTCGCTGCCCAGCCAGACGATCGTGCCGACGGCAACGACGCTCGGTCGATTGACGACGGGCGTTCGGAGGCCGGGGGAGTACGAGGTGCTGGTCACCTTTCCATTATGGCTGATCACCGCGAGTACGTTTCTCATTCGCACCGGTAGTTCGGCCAAACTATCAGGCTCGCCAAGGGCGATCGCTATGATCGCAGTCATGTCTCTCGACCTGACCTGGCCCGCCCTTCTCAGCGCTCTCCTGGATGGCGAGGACCTCGCTATCAGCGAAGCGTCATGGGCCATGCAGCAAGTAATGAACGGGGATGCGACTCCCGCGCAGCTTGCCGGCTTTCTTGTCGCCCTCCGTGCGAAGGGGGAGACCGTAGACGAGGTGGTCGGCTTTCGCGACGCGATTCTCGAAAACGCCCTGCCGCTGCCGGTCGACCCCATGGCTCTCGATATCGTCGGCACGGGTGGTGACCGTTTCGGCACCGTCAACGTGTCCACCATGGCGTCGGTCGTGGCTGCGGCATCCGGGGTTCCCGTGGTCAAGCACGGTAACCGGGCCGCCAGTTCCGCTTCCGGTTCATCGGATGTGCTTGCTGCCCTCGGCCTCAATCTCGACCTCGATCCGCTCGGGGTGGCGCGTGTTCTCGGCGAGACCGGGATCACCTTCGCCTATGCCGCGCTCTTCCACCCCGGATTCCGGCACGCCGGTCCGGTGCGCCGGGAACTCGGGATCCCCACCGCTTTCAATTTTCTCGGCCCGCTGGTCAATCCCGCGCGCTGTGAGGCGAATGCCGTCGGGGTCGCCAATCTCGAGAAGGTCCCGCTCATCGTCGGCGTGTTCCGCACTCGTGGTGCCACGGCGCTGGTCTTCCGGGGCGATGACGGCCTCGATGAACTCACAACGACCGGCCACAGTCACATCTGGGAGGTGTCCCGCGGTTCGGTGACCGAGCACGATCTCGATCCGCTCGAACTCGGTATTCCGCGCGCTGGTATCGCTGAGTTGCTCGGGGGCGATGGCGCGCACAATGCCGGGGTCGCGCGAGAGACCTTGGCGGGGCAGAGCGGCCCTGTTCGGGACATCGTGCTGCTCAACGCCGCCGCCGGCCTCGTGGCCTTCGACCTGGCTCGGGATCCCGCACAGCTGCAACTCGGCATCCTCGAGAGATTCCGCGCGAAGATTGCGATCGCTGCGGAGGCGATCGACTCCGGAGCGGCGACGAAGAAGCTCGACGACTGGGTCGCGGCGTCGGTGGGGTGAGTGTGGGAACGCCCCGCGGGTGTGGGCCGCGGGGCGTTCTTGTAATGCTTGTGGTGCTGGTGCTGGTGCTGGTGGTGTGGGTGGTGGTTATTTGACGTCGTCGTCGACCCAGTCGAAGGTTTTGGTGACGGCTTTTTTCCAGAGGCGGATTTGGCGGTCGCGTTCCTC
>JBKJLH010000151.1:0-6409 GCA_046597035.1 Lacisediminihabitans sp. | reverse complement strand
GGTGCTCTGCTCGGGGACCTGGACGCTGCATGTCAGGCACATGGGCTGGCGGTGCCAGCTGGAATGATTTCCCACACCGGAGTAGGGGGTCTCACGCTCGGTGGCGGGATGGGCTGGCTGACCCGGAAAGCAGGACTGACGATCGACAGCCTGCTTTCGGCCGAGATTGTGCTCGCGGACGGACATATCCAAAGAACCTCCGACCAGGAGCATCCTGAACTTTTCTGGGCGCTGCGGGGTGGCGGCGGGAACTTCGGCGTTGTCACGGAGTTCGAGTTCCAGTTGCTCGAGGTTGGCCCGATGGTGGACTTCGGACTGTTTTTCTGGAGCCTCGATCATGGCGCCCAGCTGCTGCGCTTCGTCAAAGATCTGATGGCGACGTTGCCTCGCGACCTCAACATTGTGATCGCGGCCCTCAACGCGCCACCCGCGCCATTCGTACCCGAGAGGTACCACTTCCAGCCCGGCTATGCGTTGCTGCTCACCGGGTTCGGCGGCACCGAACAACACGCCGCATGTGCTGCGCGGATCCGCGCGTTCGAGCCACCACTGTTTGAGATGGTCAACCCCATGTCTTACCTGGCCGTCCAGCAACTGCTCGACGAGCCAAACGCTTGGGGACACTTCAACCACGAAAAATCGACGTATCTGACTGATTTGTCCGACGACGCTGTCGCTGTGATCACCGATTACGTCCCGCGCAAGACCTCACCGATGTCGGTGATCCTGATCTACAGGCTCGACGGAGCTTACTGCGACGTCGCCGAGAACGACACCGCATTCGGGGGAAAACGAACACCTCGGTACTCGGTCTTCATCATCGGCGTTGCACCAGACAAACAGTCGCTCAGCCCCGACCGAGAGTGGGCCAGGTCGTTCTGGGAAGCGCTCCAGCCCGCCGCCCGAGGAGCCGGTTCATACGTCAACAGCATGGCCGAGTACGACAACGACCTCCTGGCCGCCACTTATGGCACCGACAAACTCGCGCGGTTGATGCGGATCAAAACCGAGTACGACCCAGCCAATTTTTTCCACCGCAACATAAACATCAAACCTGCTGAGTTTCGGAGCACAATCTAACATCACGCTGGTCTGTCAAGTCGCCGGTCTCTTCAATCGGACCCCCTGCCGCGCGCCCGCAAAACACACGATCAGCGGACGGCAATTCCCGCCATCGCGAGAGCCCGCTCTGCACCACTTTCCGCCCGAATCGGCCGCCCGCATCCGGAACGGTCAGCGGGCTGATGTCCCAGTTGTCGTCTCTGTGATATCCGTCGTGCTCGGTTCACGGGCGGGCCACGTAACAAGCAAGAATGCCGCGAGGGGACCCAGGAACAGCGTCAGAAGAAACCACGTCCATGCAGATCGATTTCGCGTGCGGGCATATCCGCCGGCGAGGATAGCGACGGTCAACCAGACGAATCCGACGGCGGAATTATCCCAACTCATGCGGTGAGGCTAGCACGAGGATTCTTCACTGGATTTTTGCAGTTATTGCCAGATCGAATGCCTGCAAGGGGGACGTTCGCGGGGCGGGTCCGCTATGTCGTTGGGGCAGGTGTCGCTATGGGGTGCCCGTCGTTGGGGATGCCGATGGGAAATTACCCGACGATGGTGGTGCCGTCGGACGTGTAGATGTTGAGGTATCCGCTGCCGATCAACGCAGTTGACTCTTTGGTGGAGATGTACGCCTCCTGACCGTCGATGATCCGAGCGGCCATGAGGTCGGGGCACCCGTTGTGGTTGCATAGCCCGTAGGTCTGACCGCGGGCATTCACTGCCCAGGCCGAGGTGAAGGAACTTGCGTATTCGGCGGTGGCTTTCCATCTCGTTTGAGGGTCCGCTGTGATGGTGATCGTGGTGCTGCCGGGCTTTGGCAGGAGCGCGTCGTTGATGTGGACGGGATCGATCCGACCCGAGCAATAGATGGTGACAAAGCTCTCGGGACTACCTGGGGCTTGCGGCTTGGTTGGCACAATCAAGGTCTCTTGCTGATTGAGGCAGGTGAGGTCGATGATGACTGCGCCAGCACTCGCGGGCACCGGACCAAGATCCAATGTCCCCGTCCCTGTGTGGGAGTCGCTGGTGATCCCTCCGAGAGGTGCCACCGTTGTCGATCCCGGGACGCTGTTCACCACGATCGCGGCGCCCGTAATCGCTCCGGCGATGGTAAAAACCCCGAGGCCGACCGCAAGGGCGCGACTACGGCGTTGGTGCCGCTGGAGACGGCTGTGTTTGGTCCCGATCGCGGCGAGTTCCGCGCGTAGTGCCCGTGCGAGCTGCGGGTCCATTTCGGTGGTGCTCATTGTTGGGTCCCTTCAATGGCCGGGCGGACATTCAGTTCCAGGTCGTGCAGCTCGTTACGAAGCCGAGTGCGAGCTCGGTGAAGACGCACTCGAGCGGTCGCCGGTTTCAATCCGACAACTTGCGCGGCTTGAGTAATTGGCACATCTTCGAGGACGGTGAGGACGGAGAGCGCCGCGTCGATGGGGGCCAGTCGCCCGAATGACGATGCAAGCCTCTGGCGGGCTTCCGACCGATCGGCATCCGGGCTGGGCGCAGGTTCGCCCCTCGGGAGGTCGTGGAGCAGTCGCCGATATCGGGCGGCCGTGCGGCGGGCATTGTGGGACAAGTTGACCGTCGTGACAAGCAGCCATCGAAGGACCGATCCGGATACGAGTTGCACGGAGCGGCGCTTGCGCCATAGCTCGAAGAACGCCGCCGCCGTGGTGTCCTCGGCGTCATGGGCGTCGCCTAACAGTCTGAGGGCACGTCGGAAGATCCTCCCCTGGTGAAGGTCGAACAGTGCGGCAAACGCTGCACCGTCATCGCGGCGCGCCCGCAACCAAAGCTCGGCCTCGTCATTCTGGGTATCCATCTCGTATCGGAATGTCCGGTGGAGGTCGAAACGTTACAGATCGACTGAAATGGAGATCCCGTGTCACACCAACGCCGGTTGATCCGCTACCCACCAAGTAATGTCGAACTGCCGCATCGAGCGCGAGCCCGGGATATCTGCGACGAAAATCGGCATCGCAGACACAATCCTGGTGCACGCAGTCCCGATCGGCAGTCTTCGATCCAAACGCCCACCCTGCACCAAGCCCAATCACACTCCGAGGAGCCCGTAAGCGGAACGATCACCGGACGGTACCTAAAGTCGATGACGTGAGAGTTTCACGATCGCGACTCGGGTGTTGTGTACGCGCTCGGCTTCTCGATCACTGCGAGCGAGCACCGCGAGATGCAGACAAGCCGCTCCTGGTCATCAGAGATCCGCACCTCCCAGACGTGGACTCGTCCACCGAGATGGATCGGACGAGCGACCCCCATCACCCATCCACCCACCACCGGCCGAAGATGGTTGGCGTTGATCTCCATTCCGACTACATGGAAACGGTCTCGATCGACGGCAAGAAATCCCGCCCACGACGTGAGCGTCTCCGCAAATGCGACGGAGGCACCGCCGTGGAGCACCCCGGCCGGCTGCGTCGTTCGAGTATCGACGGGCATCCGACCATGCAGGGAATCAGGCGTGATCTCGGTGAGCTCAATTCCGAGCGTCTCGATTAGGCAGTCTCGGCTCATATCCCTGAGGGCGCCCAGCGGCACCTCACCGTGCCAGATCGACTGGGTCGACATCGTCAAATCCCTTCGTCGTCGTGATCCTACTGCCGTACCCTGCCGCGGGAACAGCGCCGGCGACCGCGCGATCCGAGGCATTTGTTAGCGCTGTCCGAAATCGGCACGCAAGCATTCATAATTTCCTCTTTCTCGCACGGCACAGGAATTATCGCCAGTTGCCCAATCGAACTTCCAGATGCGACGGTCAGCCCGTAATCGACCAAGGTGACTGGCCCGAAGACATCACCTCCGACCATCAGCGAGCGGCCTTCCCCGCCACCACGGAGGCACCCCCGAGACCACCTTTGGACCCGACCGGGCTCCCGCAAGCGGAACCTCCTGCGTCGCAAGTCTCCTCAGCTCGGCATCAAGGGTCTAGCTCCCGTACAGTGAGCGAATAGACAAGACAACTCGGAAAGTCCTCGTTGTCATCGCGGCGCTTTTCGGACTCTTCTTTCTCGTTGCGGAGGTCCTCCTCCTCCTCGAAGGCCGGAGCGTATTACTCGGGGTCATCTACATCCCGTTGGGCCTCTTGTGGCTTGTCGCTGCAGTATTCGTTTATCGCCGAGTACCCAAACTCTGAACCAAACTTGAATCCGCAAACCGAATCCGAGTGTGGGGTTATGGAAGGAAGCGGCGGAAGAAGACCCGCCGGTATCCGTCCTGGATGGCGCGATGTGTCTCGGTGAACCCGTGACGGGGATAGTAGGTGAGGTTCTCGGTCATCGCCTCGTTCGTGTAGAGACGCAGTTCTGTAAGCCCCGCTTCGGTTGCGTCGAGTTCCGCCCGATCCAGGAGTTGGCCTCCGATACCGTGTTTCTGCTCCGCCGGAATCACCGCGATGTTCTCGATGAGAAGGTAATGGCCCATCGAGCGGGTGACGAGGAGGGCAATCGGGTGTCCCGCGCGTTCCATCAACCACACCCGGGCGGTGGCGATGAGTATCTCGTAGTCCGCCCGCATCGGTGCCGCCTCCCGTCCGATCCGGGTCACGTAGACCTGATAAGCAGCTCGTGCCACGCCGGTCAACGCTTGTGCGTCCTCAACACCGGCGCGCCGCAACCGTAGATGTTCCCCCACTTGCCGATCGTAGCGATTCGCAGCCACACGACGCTCGGGTATCCAGATCAAGAGAATCTGAACTTCTCAGGCGGACCACCCCACGAGAACGCCACCGAGATCGAGACTGCGTAACGGAACCGGCGCCCGCAAGCCGGACGTCCACCGGACGGTATTTCGACTGCTCAGGAGAGCGCGCTGGAGACCACCTTTCGCCCGGTTCGCCAGCCCGTGAGACGCTCGATTACAGGGCACCATTTCACGTACTCACGAAAGATTACGTGGCCGGATTTCGGCCTTGCTCAGCTGGAGCGGTAATGCTGCCCAGTGCTTTTGTAGTCTCTCTACTGTGGTGCACTAACAGCGGTGAAGAAATTGGATCCATTCGGGGTGCCGACACCGGTCGCGGTGTCGAAACCTCGGGTGGAGTGAAGGGTCTGGTTCGGCTCCTCGAGGGTCCGCAAACTGTAGCTCAGTCCACCGGTCGGATTTTCGCTGTTCTTGTAATTGACCCGGACGACGGAGGGTATTGGACTCGTGAGGGTGCCAAATGTATCTGCTTGATCCACGTCGTAAAAAGCACTCTTTGAAGTTTTGTACGCCTGATAAATGCGCGGGTTGAGGAACCCGAGCGGTGATCCTGCGATTTGATCAGCAACTGCCGCCATGCCGGCGGTGAGGGGCGCCGCGACGGAGGTACCGCCAATGCGGTACTCGTCGTAGTAAGTGCCGTTACTGAAGGTCTGGGTTTGGCCGACGAGCAGACCGGTGTTTGGGTCGGCGAGTGCGCTGATGTCCGGCACAACTCTGCCTGAGAAGGACCCGATTGCACCACTCTGGTAGGCGGGCTGCGGGAAGACCTGGCTTACTCCACCACCACCGCCACCGAAGAACTCACCAGGAGGCGGCGTGGCGAGCGTGCCGTCCAGACTAAAGGGTGCCGTCGTGAGATTGTCGCTCGGAGTTGGACTGATTACGTCGCGTCCCGTCTGCCAGCCGACCTCGAAGTCGCGCCTCCAACCGGGCTGATTCAGAGCCGAACTGGGCGTGTCAACCGAGCCGTATGTGGCGGTGGGATTTGCGGTGGTCGGAACCACTGCGGCGGAAGTACCTCCAACTGCTGTGACGTTGGGGCTGTCGGCATAGAAGTCAACGGCCGGCGTGCCGAACGTACTTGCGTCATCGCCATTGTCACCGCTGGACACATACACACCAATCCCGGTAGCGACTGCTTGAATGAACGTGCCGTTGAGGCTGTTGATGAAACCCTGGGGCACGTTTTCGCCTGAGAAGCCGTAGCTGATCGAGATAATGTTTGACAGGTGCTTGTCAACGATGTGGTTGATGCTCGCGTCGAAATCCTGATTAGCGTTGGAGGAGCCGACGAAAAGGAGTTGCGCCCCCGGTGCCGTGGTGTGAATCGCTTCGGCGTCGAGTGTTTCCTCGCCGTAAAAGTCGCCAGGTACTTGCTTCGGGGTATCGGGGTGCCGGTAAACGCCAGGCGCGACGATTTCGCTGATCAAGGGAGCTGAGAGGTTATGCAGTGCACTATAGGTGGACACGTCACTTTGGAGAGTGGGGCTGGCGTTCGCGCCGACGAACGCGACGGTTTGCCCGCTGCCATCCGCCTTGACCGCATCAAGACCGTATAAGCCGCGAACCTGCGCTGGGGTATAACCACAGGGTGCCAACGGTTTGCTCGTAGTGCCGTATGCGGGCGCGTTAG
>JBKJLH010000124.1:0-18924 GCA_046597035.1 Lacisediminihabitans sp. | reverse complement strand
GGACGAGGATGTCGTCTACTACAACGCGGGTACCTGGTCGGTCTACTTCGACGGCACCGCACACGGACTCGGCACCTCCAGCAGCCTCAACATCGACGCCTTCGACATCCCCTAGGGACATTCGGGGAAAACGCCGCCCTCAGCTGAGCCTCACAACCTTCAACACGGCTAGACGCGATTGAGCGTGGCCACGACGGTGGTGCCATCGCCAGTATGGGAAGTGATGGAGAGGTCGCCCCCCACGACTCGCACAGTATCCCGCATGATCCGTAGCCCCAGGTGGCCGTCGGGCGACGCGCACTCCGTGTCGAACCCGCGACCGTCGTCGCGCACCATCAGCGTGGTGTGCTCACCATCCTGGGTCAGAGTGAGGTCCACGGCGCCGGCGCCGGCGTGTTTGACCGTGTTGGTGAGGGCCTCCCTGGCCACACGGTAGAGGATTGCGGCGCGGTCTTGGTCGAGATCGATCCGTTCGGGTAGGGACACGGTGGCCCTGATTCCCTGGCCGACGAGAGGATCGGTCAATCTCAACAGGGCTTCGGCCAGGCCGAGCCGCGCGAAGTCCGGCGGGTATAGTTCGGTCGTCATCGCCCGGAGTGTGCTGAGATTTTGTTGCAGGATCGCGGACGCCCGGCCGAACAGTGGGCGCTCTCCGGGCGGCCCGTGTGCTTCTTCCGCCTCGAAAGCATAGGAGAGCCCGGCAAGGTCCTGAATGACCTCATCGTGCAGCTCCCTGGCGATCCGCCCGCGCTCAAGGTCCGAGGCCGAAATTGCATGCTGCAACAGTCGACGTCGGGATGCCTGATCGGCCTGGATGCGCCTGGCCAGCCGGATCGCCGGAAGAAGCTGGCCCAGCTGGAGGGCGATCAGCGACAGGGCGAAGGCCGGGATGATTTCCTGCACGAGCGCAAGCTGTTCGGCGGTCACGGCCGCGTCGTCGAAATAGGCCTCGAAGATGACCGGCTGGCCAGAGGCGTCGACCGCGCGCACGTTGACCTCTACGAGTTGGCCGAAGGTGGAATCCTGCTTGTTGTCGAGTCGATGTTCGGTGCCGAACGACGCGCGGTCGGTGCCCCCAGCAAGCAGGTCCGCACTCCAGCTGGGTAGCGGGAAGGTCCGACCGATCAACGATGGAAGGTCGGAATAGACGACAAGCCCGGTCGGGTCCCAGACTTTAACCCGCATCACGAAGCCACCGGTCGCCCAGCGATCGAGCCGTTCGTCGAGCAGGCGCAGGGAGGCAGGGTCGCCGGCCAGGAGTTCCTCGGTGAGGAGCGGGGCGACAGCGTGGTCGGCGAGATCGTGGGTTCGCTGGATTGCTGCAGCCAGGGTGTGTCCCTCAGCCTGGCCGCGGATCCATAGCGCGACCGGCACAGAGATCGCCAGAAGGGTGATCAGACCCGTCAGGAGAAATCGGGTGACGGCGGTGCGTACCTCAGAGCGTTCGACGGATCCGTCCTCGTCGTGGAGTGATGCGTGGGGCGGAATTATCGGTGAGCTCGGGGTCCCCAGAATGCGCGGACCGAACATCTCAGCGTTCGCCGACCAGGCCGAGCCGGGTGGCGCTGACGACCGCCTCGAGCTGTGAGTGGACCTCGAGCTTCGACAGGATGGACTTCACGTGGCCGCGGCAGGTGTTCTCGGAGATCGCCAGGAAAATAGCGTTGGACCGTACATCGTTGCCTGCCGCCATCAATCGCAGCACCTCGAGCTCGCGCCGGGTGAGGGCCTGGACAGAGCGTCGGTCGTCGTGCCGCCGCCACTGCGCGCTCAAGTGGGCGACCAGAGACGGGTGCACCAGGAAACCACCGGGCCTAGCGTTGCGGAGGGTGTCCAGCATGCCTGCCAACGACCCGTCCTTCGGAAGGAAGGCGCAGATCCCGATGCTGGCGGCATGTTCGAGCGCCTCGATAGTGGGATCGCCGGTCAGCATCACGATCCGGGTTGTCGGAGACTCCGCCAGGATCAGGGTAGCGACGCTGAGACCGCTGAGGTCGGGCAGGTGATAGTCCAAAACGACCAGGTCGGGTTTCAACTCTCGGCAGAGGTCCACCGCACCTCGGCCGCTGTCTGACGAGCCGACCGTGCACAGGTCCGGTTCGCGATCAAGAGCCTCCGTGAGAAGCTCGGTGAAGGTCGTGTGGTCGTCGACGATGAGGATCCGGATCATGGCACTCCGAGGGCGGGGAGTCGGTGGAATGGACCTAATACCTGATGTTCTGCTGTGCACCCCAATTCAGGCTTGGGGCGTTTGGCTTCATTATCCGCGGGTCAGGAGCACGATTCATCATCGAGATACCCCCAGTTCGGGTGACAGCGGGATCGGTATTTTTGCATCATGGCGCGGAAATACCCCGCGACGCTTACCCGCCGTCGCTCTAGCCAGACCCCGGCACAGTGCAGCAGAGCGGTGACCGTGCCCGCGGCATCCGTGACCGTGCCCGCCGCCGCCAGTCCCGCTACCGCCTCCATCTCGAGGGAAGAACCGGTCGTGACCGGAGCCTCGCCACGTGACGTTCCACCGCGATGAAGGCGTGGCGAGTGCACCAGAACTGATGGAGATTCCGTTGGGGGTTCGCTGGCAAGCAACTCGATCGTCTACCGGCTCGCGGTCACGGCCGCGGGAAGCACGATGTCGATATGGCACGATCGCCGTCCTTCGGAGGTCGATGCGCCACAGGGTTAGGCTGACCACTGTCCCAAATACGGGACAGTGGGAAGCGTGATCGATAGAAGATAGGAGAACGGAATGGATGACCGCGCAGCGCAGCCCTCGCCGGCTGCGCATCACACCCTCCGCATCCTCGGGCTGCTGTCTGCCCAGCGCGGTCCGGTGGCTGCATCGACCATCGCACACACCCTCGAGCTTCCGCGCTCGACCGTCTACCGACTACTCGGTGTGCTCGAGGAACACGGCTTCGTGCTGCACTTTCCGGAAGCGCGACGTTATGGAATCGGCCTCGCTGCTTTCGAACTGAGTTCGGGATTCATGCGGCAAGAGCCCCTCACCCGGCTGGGCCGGCCCATCCTGTCCGCTCTCGTCGACCGGCTCGGTGAGAGCGCTCATCTTGCGGTGCTGCACGGGCGCGACGTGGTCTACCTGATCGAGGAGCGGGCCCCGCGGCGCCCCCATCTGGTGACGGATGTCGGGGTGCGGCTGCCGAGCCACGTTACCGCGAGCGGTCGGGCGCTACTCGCAACCCTGCCGAAGTCCCAGTTGCGCGCGCTTTTTCCCACCAGCGCGAGCTTTGTGTATCGCTCGGGTTCCGGACCATCCAATTACGCGGAGCTCATCCGTCTGCTGGACGGAGTGCGCGAACGGGGATTCGCCGCGGAAGACGAGGATGTCACACAGGGCATCGCCTCCGTGGCGGTCGCCGTACGGGACCACGCTGGCTGGCCGGCCGCGGGTATTGCGGTCTCTTTTTCGCGCGACGCGATACCGGTCGAGCGCTGGCCGGATCTGGCCGCCGAGATCGGTAGGGTCGCGGCCGAACTCTCGCGCCGGATCAGCGGCCGCTGAGTTGCCGCCGGCTGGCCTCCGCGGAGACCGCGCTGCCGTTCGCCAGCCAGGCGCCCCTACTTTCGCGAGCATGGCTGACGAACGACAGCGCGGTCGAGCGCGGTCGAGCACGGCGGGGCGGCGGGCGGCGGCGTGGCGGTGGCGAGGTCGCAGGTCAGGCTTCGCCGAGGTAGGCCCAGCGGCGCTCGACGCGAGCGAATCGACTGTTCTCCGCCTGCACTCCGGCCGTGCCATCCGATGCCCGCCAGTAGGCGCGGAAGTCGACAGTGCCCGTCGTATCGAGCAGCCCTCCCGCGGTTCGTCCGACGACGTCGAGCCGGTACCAGCGCACGTTCGGGTCGAGTCCGAGGGAGACCGGTCGAGTGTCCGGATGCCAGCTCGCGAGTAAGTAGGCACTGTCGCCGACGGCGAATGCTGAGTATCTCGACCGCATGAGTCGTTCGGCCGTCGACGGCCAGCTCTCTGCGCGATGAAAGGGCGCGCAGCACTCGGCGTAGCTGTCACCGCGCTGGCAGGGGCATGGCTGGATGGGTGATATCCGCCCGGACCGGTCACTCACAGCGGGGGGCCTCCGACCGTGACGTTGGTGAACGCTGTGGCGATCAACAGCGCGATCACCGTCGTCGCGATTCCGTGGAGGGGAATGAACCATCCCAACCTCGACCTCGCGCGATTACGAACGATCGGAATGACCGATATCACGAGGTCGGTGCTCGGAGCATGCGGGCTGGCGGTGGGTCGAGGGAGTCGCGTCGCCGTGCGACCGAGGGGGTAGGCGAGCGGCTCATCCAAGGAATCGGATGTGGCATTCAATCGACGCAACTCATCCATTGGGCGAATATATCTCACACGTGCGCCTTGGTCGGGCATGCTCCGTGAGCGATTCGTACCGGGGATTGCAGGGAATCAGCCCTCCGGTACGCAGCGAACTGTCGGTATCACGGAGTAGCTTTGTGCCATGTCACGCACCTGGTTGAAGTGGGTTCCCGCCGTCGCGGTTCCCGTATTGATTGCATCCGCCGCCGTCGCGGTCCCCTTCTCAGCGAATGCCGCGGTCAACCTAGCCGCGAAGACTCCTGCGCAAGTACTCGCCCTCGTCGCCGGGGAACACGTGACCGCGTTTTCGGGCACGATCTCGCAGGCGTCGAACCTCGGCCTTCCCCAGCTGCCCACAACCGGAGCGGATGCGTCAGCGGGTTCGGCCCTCGAACTGGTCACCGGATCGCACACTGCCCGGCTTTTTGCCGACGGGTCGGCGAAGCAGCGCGTCCAGGTGCTCGACAGGATGGCCGAGCGCGATCTGGTGCGGAACGGCTCGGATGTCTGGCTGTACGACTCGAAGAAGAAGACGGCGGTGCATTCCACTCTCTCGGACCACTCCGCCAAGACTTCGCAGGAGCTCGGCAGCATTTCAACCCCCGACCAGCTCGCCACGAAGTTCCTCGCCGCAGTGGATTCCAGCACGACGGTCTCGCTCGGCTCTGACCTCCGTATTGCTGGCCGCACCGCTTACGACCTCCTGCTGACCCCGAAGGCCACCGACACGCTCATCGGTTCGGTTTCGATCGCAGTCGACTCGGCAACCGGGATTCCGCTCTCCGTCGACGTCTTCGCGCATGCACAGAAGACCCCCGCATTCAGCGTTGGATTCTCGAAGATCGACCTCGGTGCTCCCGACGCCAGCCTCTTCACTTTCACTCCGCCGGCCGGCGCGACAGTTACTGAAAAAGCGCCGGTGGTCAAGAGCGCGCCAACCACTGCTCCGATGGCCGAGTCACCCAAGCCGACAGTCTCGGGAACGGGATGGGACGCGATCGTTGCCGTGCCTGCGTCGAAGGGCTCGTCAAGCGCCCTTTCGACGCCCCTGTTCGGCAGGCTCACCACTCTCGTGACTGGCGGGCGCGTGTTCCACACGAGTCTCGTCAACGTGCTGATGACGGATGACGGACGCATATTTGCCGGTTCGGTTCCGGTGGCAAAGCTCCAGGCTGCCGCCACCGCGAAGTGACCCTGCCGGTGGGCGAATTCGCGATCCGGACGGACGGCCTCACCAAACGATTCGGAGCGCAGCTCGCGGTCAATGACGTCGATCTGCGCGTACCCGCCGGTTCAGTCTTCGGATTCCTTGGCCCCAATGGGTCGGGGAAGACCACGACAATCCGTCTGCTGCTCGGACTCGCCTCTGCGACGAAGGGAAGCATCGAGGTGCTCGGCCAGCGGATGCCCGAGGCTCTCCGTTCCGTGCTCCCCGAGGTAGGGGCCCTGGTGGAGGGACCCGGGTTCTACCCCTATCTGTCGGGCTTGGCCAACCTGCATCGCCTGGATACCGCGGATCGGCACGTGTCATCCGCAACCCGCCGCGCGCGGGTAAATGATGCTCTCGAGCGCGTCGGGCTCTCCCACGCCGCGGGCAAGAAGGTCAAAGCATATTCCCTCGGGATGAAGCAACGGCTCGGAATCGCCAATGCGCTACTCACCCCGCGTCGGCTGCTCGTGCTCGACGAACCGACGAATGGACTCGATCCGCAGGGCACTCGAGAGGTGCGCAGTCTCATCCGTACTCTCGCGGCCGAGGGGACTACGGTGTTCGTATCGAGTCATCTGCTCGCTGAGATCGAACAGATCTGCACAGATGCTGCCGTAATGAGCGCGGGTCGACTCGTGGCCCAGGGCACTATCGCGGAGCTCCGAGGGGTTGGCGGCGCGCGCGTGCGGCTGGAGAGTCCTGACCGGGATTCGGCAATCGCTGTTCTCGAGCGCCTCGGGATGACTGTGGCCGGTGCTGGGTCCGACCGCGGCGAGTTGCTCGCCTCCTTTGGGGAAAAGGAACCCGAACCAGACACCGTTGTGGCCGCTCTCGTGCGCGCGGAGGTACGGGTGCGGTCGTTCACCGTCGACCGACCGAGCCTCGAGCAGCGGTTCGTGGATCTCACTGGGGAGGGATTCGATGTCGCGGGCTGATCTTCTCGCCCGGCGCTCCCGCCCGGCGATCGGGCTGTCATTGCTGACATCCGAGATCTCCGTACTGTTCCGCCGACGGCGTACCTGGGCGATGCTCGCGTCTCTTGCCCTGATCCCGATATTGATCGCGCTGGCCGTGCGATTGACCTCCTCCGGCCCCCCATCCGGACGGGGGCCCGCATTCCTCGACCAAGTGAGCCAGAACGGTCTCTTCGTGAGCTTCGTCGGGCTACTGGTCTCGGTGCCGCTGTTCCTACCCCTGACGGTCGGGGTGGTCGCCGGCGACACGATCGCGGGAGAGGCGAGTGCTGGCACCCTCCGCTACCTGCTGATTGCTCCAGCGGGTCGCGTTCGGTTGCTCATCGTGAAGTATCTCGCCACAGCGGTTTTTTGTCTTGCGGCGACGCTCGCCGTGGCGATAGCCGGTGCTTTAATCGGAGCCGCGCTGTTCCCGATCGGCCCGGTTACGCTACTTTCGGGGGACAGTATCGCGGTCGGCGACTCGATCATGCGATCGCTGCTGATTGCCGCGTACATCACCGTCTCGCTGCTCGGACTCTCGGCAATCGGACTGTTCATCTCCACCATGACAGACGTGCCGGTCGGGGCCATGGCGACGACGATCGTACTCTCCGTCGTCTCCCAAGTGCTCGACTCCCTTCCCCAGCTCGATTGGCTGCACCCCTGGTTATTCAGTCACTACTGGCTCGGATTCGCCGACTTGTTGCGCCAGCCGATCTCGTGGGATTCGTTCGGCAACAACGCGATTCTTCAAGCCGGTTACATTCTTGTCTTCGGCGCCCTCGCCTTTGGGCGGTTCACGACGAAGGACATCCTCTCCTAGAGCCGCAGAGCCGCAGAGCCGCAGAGCCGCGGAGCCGTAGTGCCGCGGGGCGGATACTCGTGGCCGTGCATCATTCGGCTGCAGTGTCGGACGGATCGGGCATCCTGATGCCATGGCAGAACCGGTCAAGACATGGTGGGCGCGGCGCCAGTGGTCGAAGGGCACGGACGTGCCCTACCCGATCGGGAGCTATCGCGGAGACTGGGAGCGGTACCCGGTGCTGGTGCGGCAGTATCACCCCGACCTGAACTCGGGCATCACCCTGACCCAGATACCCCCCGCCGCCGAGGTCTATCTCCTCTGGCAGTGCGATGCCGGTCATCGATTCGTGGCGACACCCGACGAGCAGCGACAACGGCCCGGGCAGTCCAGGCGCAGGTCGACCTGGTGCCCCGAATGCGCGGCCGGGGCGACGAAACACCGCGCACCCGGTCCCTCGCGCAGCCTGGCGCCGGTGCGTCCTCGATCCCCGCGCGCGCCGCTACGGCTGGTGCCGCCGACCGGTGTGGTGGGCGAGGCCTTCCTGAGCCGCCTCGCGCCCAAACCCGCCTCGGCCGCCGAGGGGGAACTGCGGCATCGACTCGCAACGCGACTCGATGTCGATTTCGGGCTGAACGCGGTGCGGGTACCCCGACCGTTCTTCACGCATCTGGAAGTATGGCCCGATATCGTCATCGAGGAACTTCGGGTCGCTATCGAATACGACACCACCGGACGGGACGGTCTCGAGCATGTCGGCCGACGAGAAGAGACCGACCGGCGAAAGGATCGGCTACTGCGGGCGGCGGGGTGGGAGGTCATCCGCGTGCGGTGCGGCAAGCTGAAGCCGATCGGCCCGTGGGATGTCGTTGCCAGCGGGGTCTCTGCACAGACAGTAGACCGGGTCATCGAGCGGCTGTGCGAGATACGGGGCGAGCTGATCGTGGAATGCTATCGACGCACCGCCTGACCTGCAGTGTCAGGGGAGTAGCCCGGCCCGCCGGGCGGAGACCAGCGCTTCGTACCGACTGCCGGCCTCGAGCCTTGGCATGGCGGAGGACAAATAACTCTTGACTGTGCGACGGGAGAGTTCGACTCGACGTGCGACCCGTGGGTCGTTGATTTCGCGGCCGATCCCACGGGGTTCCGCGAACAGATCACGACATCCCCGGCACTCGTCGGGCACTTCGATGTTCCCTAGCCAGCACCGCAACGGGCCGGAGGTGCCCACCTCCGACTCGCTCACGATGACCATTTCATCGGAGGAATTCCATGCCGATGTCCCCGTTGCCTCTCGATTCGCCGAACGATTCGATATAGACACGCTGACGTTTTCGTGAGCGCTCGGCCAAGGTCTTTCCCGCTCAGCCCGCCATCGTCTGTGGCGCCAGAAGTCACCCCTGTGCGCGGTCCGTCCTGGCGGCAGGGGCACTCGCCCGCGCCATCCGCTCCCGAATCCTGCTGGGAGGTCGCGTGGTTTTCCTCTCGCCCAATACGTCGGAGATGTTCATCGCGAAGTTCGCAGTACCGCCGGCCGGCGTCGAGATCCCCGACGCGGAATTCGGATGTGCCAAGAGCGGGGTCACGATCGGTCAGGAGTCATACAGAGACTGTGGGTCCGCGACCGCAGCCAGCGAGAGTCCAGTGCGCTGGGGGATCGACTGCGAGCGAGCGGCACCCCGCTCTGCCTGCGCGCCCTGCGACCGGCATCCTTCTGGGCGGCCATCGACGGCCTCGGGGTAACCACCCGGTGTGGGGCGCACCCAGTCTGCAGCGTGATCGCCAATGTCGTCGGGGCCCCTCCGCTCGAGCATCCGCTGCGCATCACCACGGCCGGAGCACCGCCATTGCCAACGATCATCGGACGCCTCGAACGTCTGGAACGTCTGGAACGTCTGGGTGACACAGTGGCACACGTTCATGGACTCACCGAGGCCGATGGGCCGTTTCCCATTTGCTGATGTCAGGAGGCGTGGGGTGCCCGGGATCCGGCCGAGCGGGCGCAGATGCAACTGCCGCGGCCTTCGCTGGAAGATGGGTCCACACCAAAAACCTCCGGGGGATGCGTCGCGACGGCTCCGTCGAGATGGAGGACTCGATCGTCTTCGTGGATGCACTGCCGAGAACGGCCACCGCGCCGGCGGATGTTCCCGGATCGGCGTAGCGTAACCGTCACGGAAAGAAATTCCCCCTCATTGAGGAGTTCGCCATGACGACGCTTTCGGATCGGCCCAACACCGCGCTCGTGGTGATCGACGTGCAGAATGGCGTCGTTGACGAGGCCTATCAGCGAGACGCGGTTGTCGCCAATATCAACACCCTCGTCGATAAAGCCCGCGATAAGGGTGTTCCGATCGTCTGGGTGCAGCACTCCGACGACGGACTGGAACGCGGGAGTGAAGCCTGGCAGTACGTGCCGGAGTTGACGCGCCGTGAGTCTGAGGCGCTGGTTCATAAGCAGTACGGCGACTCCTTTGAGGGCACAGACCTCGAGCAGATTTTAGCCGAGGTCGGGGTCGGGCGCCTGGTCGTGGCGGGCGCGGAGACGGATGCGTGCATCCGCTCCACCATCCATGGAGCGTTCGTGCGCGGCTACGACGTCACCCTCGTGGGTGATGCTCACACCACCAACGATCAGAGCGAGTGGGGTGCACCACCCCCCGAGCAGGTGATCGCCCACACGAACCTGTATTGGAGCTTTCAGGGAGCTCCCGGTCGCACCGCCGCCGTCACGAAGACGGCCGAGGAATCGTTTACCCGCTGAGCCGGTGCTCGTTTCCTGTGCCCTGGGGCACCTCGGTCAGGTGCCCCGATTCGGCCCCCGACCCGTCCCGTGCCAGAACCACGATCATCGGCCCGTACGGGGGCACCCACTCGCTGTGTGGCGGATTGATCTCGGACGCGGAAAGCTGGATGCTGGCGGTGAACGTGTCTCCCGTTTGAAAGACATCCGCTTCGGTCCCATTGACGAATACCCGCACAGACAGGCTGCCTCCAGGCGAAGTCGCGCCGACCGTGACAGTGATCACGCGGCAGCCGTCGGGTTCGTCGACGATCCGGGGCGGCTCCATCCGCAGCTCGATTGACCGGGTCGAGGCGAAGCCCCGCGGCCCGGTGCTCGCAGATTCGGTGCTCGCAGATTCGGCGCTCGCAGATTCGGCGCCCGCAGAGTCGTCGCCGACCGCGTCGTCGAGCGGGGGTGTGCGTGGTGGCGACACCCGCAACCGGGTCGCGGCCTCGTAGGCACCAGCGAATTGAAGCAGACGCGAGTCGTCGTACGCCGCGCCGAGGAAGCTCAGCCCAACGGGCATCCGCGTGTCGTCCATCAGTCCCATCGGCACGGTGACGCTCGGGATTCCGAGATGGCGCGGAACGAGATTACCGTTGGCCACCCAGGTGCCGTTTCGCCAGGCGTCGTCAGCGGACGACGGTGAGAGATCCGAATCGGCCCTGCCAATGTCCGCGACGGTGGGGAAGACCACCGCGTCAAGACCGAGTGCGGTGAGCCACTCCTCGAAGTCGACCCTCCGTGTCTCCTCAAGCCCGAGCAGCCCGTCCTGGATCGAGGGGATGTCCGCAAGGGGCGCGACCCCGACCTCCCTGGCTCGCGTGACGTAGTCCGCGAGGTCGAAGTCGAGCTCTCCGTAGCGATCGGGGAGTGCGCCGGTAGGGTGCGGAGAGATGCGGGCGCCGTCGACGTCGGCGAGCGCATTCAGCGTGGGATCGTTGTTACTGGCAAGGAAGTCATGCCAGGCGAGCATCGACAGCTCCCACAGTTCACGGTCGGCGAATTCCGCCGGAACGATTCCGCGGTCCACCATCGACAGCGCTCCGGGCCGGTCTCGCTCGTAATTGGACACCACCGGAAAATCCACTTCCACCACTTCGGCGCCGAGCGATTCGAGTGCACGTCGGGCATCTTTCCAGAGCGCCATGATCGAGGCACGCGTCGCGATGGGCGATGGCGCGTCGTGATCCGCATTGATGTACATGCGCGGTACACCGAGGCGCCGGCCGCGGAGCGAGGAATCCTGCCGGAGTTCGCGATACCGTGGTGGCCGCACAGTCGATGCGGCAGGAATTGACACCCATGGTTGCACGCGCCAGAAATCCCCACGGGTGAGAGGATCATCCATCACTATGGTGTCAAGCACCACGAGGAGGTCGTCGACCGACCGCGAGTGCGGCACGACCACATCCATGGTGGGCACCAGCGGCCAGTTGCCGCGCACCGAGATCACGCCCCGCGACGGGGTGTACGCCACGAGGGCGTTGTTCGAGGCGGGAGCGCGACCCGACGACCAGGTTTCCTCGCCGAGCCCGAATGCCGCGAAGCTCGCGGCGGTCGCCGTGCCTGATCCGTTGGAGGACCCTGAGCCGAACGCCGCGGTGAGGTAGTCCTCGTTGTAGGGACTCTCGGCGCGCCCATACAGGCCGCGCTGCATGCCGCCATTGGCCATCGGGGGCATGTTGGTGAGTCCGACCAGCACTGCGCCGGCCGCGCGGAGGCGCCCTATCGCGAACGAGTCATCGCGGGCGACGAGGTGCTCGAAGGCGGGGGAGCCCGCCGCGACGGTCAGACCGCGAACTTGGTAGCTGTCCTTCGCCGTGTAGGGAATCCCGTCGAGGAGACCGAGCGTCTTCCCGCTGGCGCGTCGTGCGTCGGATGCCGAAGCCTCCGTGAAGACTTGGCGGTTCAGCACCGGAACCGCATTAAGGCGGATACCGCGACGGTCGTAAAAGGCGATGCGGTTGAGATATCGCGCGACGAGGCCGACACTGGTGACTGTTCCGGATGTCAGGGCTGCGGCGAGTTCATCGATACTCGCGTCGACGACCGTGAAAGCGGCCGGGGAGACGTCCATCAGGCGGTTGAGCGATGCGGGCGGCTGGGCTGTTGCTGCGTGATGCAGTGGATGCCGCCCCCACGGGCCAGGATCTCGCGCGCGTCGACGGTAACGACCCGTCGGCCGGGGTACGCCTCGGAGAGAATGTCCCGCGCCGCGCCGTCCGCCTGGTCTTCGCCGTACCCGCAGGCCACGACTCCACCGTTGACGACGAGGTGGTTGACGTAGTTCCAGTCTACGAATCCCGCATCGTCGCTCACCGTGGCCGGACTCGGGAGGTCGATGATGTTCCACTCCCGCCCGGATGCATCCGTGGTGTCCTCCAGAAATACTCGGAGGTCACGACTGACGGCGAAGTCGGGATGACCGGGGTTATCCTGACGGTGCAACAGCAGAGTGCCGGGTGAGGGGATCGCCGCGACCATGTCGACGTGCCCGCGGGTTCCGAGTTGCTCGTAGTCGCGGGTCAACCCGCGGGGGAGCCAGATAACGTGCGTCGCGCCGATCGTGCGCTCGAGTTCCCGTTCGATTCGGAGACGGTCCGCGTAGGGGTTGCGAGCGGGGTCCAGTTGCACGGTCTCTGTCACCAGCACCGTTCCTTCGCCATCGACATGGATGCCGCCGCCCTCGTTGACCAGCATCGACGAGACCAGTTCGGCTCCGGCCTCCGTGGCAACGAATTGGGCGATCTCCCGATCGTTCACATAGGCCGCTGCGGAATTCCCGCCCCAGGCGTTGAAAATCCAATCGACCGCGCCGAGCGTACCGGACTCGTCGAAGACGAAGGTGGGGCCGAAATCGCGCATCCAGAAATCGTCGAGTGGAGCTTCGCGGATAGCGATGTCAGCAGACAGCATTTGTCGCGCGCGATCCGTCTCGAGGGGATCAACGACCATCGTCACCGGCTCGAACTCCGCCACCGCGTGGGCGACGTTCGTCCACGCGGCGTAGCCAGCCTCTGCCTCGGCGACGGTCATGCCGAGCGTGTCCCCTTGGCGAGGGAAGGCCATCCAGATTCGCTCGTGGTGCGCCGTCTCGGCGGGCATCCGCCAGTTCACGACTGCTCTGTGGGTGCGGGTATGGTCATCGGGGATCCGCTCGTCTAGGGTGGGGGAGAGTCTATTGGTACGTGTACCAATAGGTCGGTCTCGCCCAGTCAATCTCACAGGAATTGCGATGTCAATAGTCACGGCACGGTCTCGCCGGATGGACCCTGCCGAACGCCGAAACGACATTGTCGTGGCCGCGAGCCTCATCGCCGTGGGGGAGGGGCTGGAGCGCGTTACGGCGAAGCGGGTCGCGCAGGCGCTCGCGGTAGTGCCGGGACTGATCACCCACTATTTCGGAACAGCCGATGATCTGGTGGCGGCCGCTTTTGGCCACGCGGCGGCAACCGAGCGCGCCCTGCTGTTCGACGCTGCATCCGAGGGCGGGACACCGCCTGACCAGCTGAAGCGGCTGCTTGCCGCGTACCTGCACCTCGATCGCGACCCGGTCAGCTTGCTCTGGCTTGATGCCTGGCAGGCCTCGCGTCGTCGCCCGGGGCTACGAGCAGAAGTAGTGCGCCAGATGGAGGCGGATACCGCGCAGCTCGCGGAGCTGATCGCGCGAGGGCGCGAATCGAGTCATTTCCGCACCGACGATGCGGCATCGACGGCCCTCCGGATCATGGCACTCATCGACGGTCTGAGCATCCGGGCCGCCACCCGAGCGCAGATCGACTACACCGCTGTCGCCGAGCTTCTGGTGAGCACCGTCGAATCGGAACTCGGTCTTGCGCCGGGGGAGCTCGCCGTCTGAGCCTCGTTCACAGCCGGAGGTACGGATCGTGCCGATGGCATAACCTCGTGTTCGCCGCTACCGCCAAGCGCGAGCTCAATGACACCGCGGCGCGCTACGTCGGTGAGATCGAGCTCCGAGCGCGGAGCGCCGTGAGCTCGACGTGCTGTCCGGAGCATCCACGCGCGCAGCGGAATGGTCAGTTGCACCCGATACGAACGTTCTTCAGGCTACTTGACATAATGAACATTATCAGCACTTATTCCGATAACGGGACGCGGGTTCCCAGCGCCGGAAAGAGCCGCCATGATCAGGGATACTTGAGACATGTCTTCGTTCCTCTCGCTGGTCCGCTCCGCCGGAATTGGAGTCCTCATCGTGATGGCTCTGGTGGTCACGATCATTGCAATCATCGGCATCATCGTGTCGTTCTCGCCCACCCTGATTCCGGGCTTTCTGCAGAGTTGATCGACGCCCGTTGGCGATATGACAGCTACTTGACATAACGGCGATGATGGATCTATTGCTCGTCGAGGTGCAGGAATCGTTCGATGGCCTCGACGACGAGTTGATGATCCGCCAGTTGGGCGAGTCCCGAGACCGTGACGGTGCCGATGAGGCCGGATTCACGAATAGTGATCGGAAACGATCCGCCGTGCGCGGCGAACAGGAAGGTGTCGTTCCACTCCCGGGCTTCAAAGGGGGTGCCGGTGGCGCGATGACGCAGCCCGACGAGAAATGAACTGTTGGCGAACCGTCGCACCGTGCGCACCTTGCGCTCGATCCACTGGTCGTTGTCGGTCGCAGTGCCTGCCAGCGCCGCGTGGAAGAGCTGCTGGTCACCACGGCGGATATCGATGGTGATGGGATGGTTACGTTCCGTCCCGAGCTCGACCAGGATGCATCCGAGTTCCCAGGCATCAGCGTTACTGAACCTGGTGAAGACGAGGCGCTCCTCCTGCGCTTCGATCTCGGCGATGAGGCCGGCGGTGTCTTCGATCATGATGAGCCTTTCAGTGGAGCGGCAACTGGCTTCGGATGAGGTCGATCAGTTCGGGAGGACGAAACGGCTCGGTCGTGGCGACCAGCTCATCAAGCGTCCACCAGCGGGTTTCGAGCACGTCGAACTGCTCCTCGGCGGTCCAATTCTCTCGCGAGGGTTCGAACGCGGTGGTGCGCAACACGTAATACTCCGCGTGACCGGTGTCGTGGTCTCCCCCGGCGTAGTCAGGCAGGAAGTCCTGGCCCCAGATCGGCTCGCCGAGGTGCGCGATGTCGAGACCGGTCTCCTCGAACAGCTCGCGCCGTGCGCCGTCGGCGTGGGTCTCCCCCGGCTCCACTCCCCCGCCAGGCGTGATCCAGCGCGTCTGCTCGGCCGGGACCGATCCGACGGTGAAGTACAGCAGGATGCGATCCCGTTCATCGAAGACCAGGATTCGAGAGGTGAGACGGTGTCGATTCTTCATCTACGGCCGCGGATTCAGGGCGGACGGGAGGTAGCGCGCCCACCAGTCCAACACCGCCTCGAAGCGTTGCAGCCGGTGCCGTGGCCGCCCGCTTCGACTCAGTTCGTGGTTTTCCCCGGGGAAGATCAGGAGCTCCGTTTCCACGTCGTTGCGCTTCAGCGCGGCGAAGTAGCGCTCCCCCTGTGCGAGCGGGCAGCGCAGGTCGTCTTCGGAGTGGATCACAAGGGTGGGCGTGGTCACCCGGCCAACCAGTGCCTGCGGGCTCTGCTCGCGCATCCGCTCCGAATCCGTGCCCGTGTACTCGTCGCTGAAGAAAGAGCCGATGTCGGAGGTGCCGACGAAGGCTTCGGGATCCAGGTAGCCGCGCTCCACGATCGCCCCGGCGAAGCGCTGGTCGTTGGCGATGGTCCAGGCGGTGAGATAGCCGCCGTACGATCCGCCCATAATTCCGAGGCGAGCGGGGTCGAGCGTCGGATGCCGTGCAAGGGCGCCGTCGAGAAAGTCGATCACGTCGGTGAAATCGAGTGTTCCCATCCGGTGACGGATGGCGCGACCGTGCGCCTCCCCATAGCCGGCCGAGCCGCGCGGATTGCACATGACCACCGCGTAGCCCGCCTCCACGTAGACCTGCGCCTCATCGAAGAACGACACCCCCCACTGGGTGAACGGCCCGCCATGAATCACCAACAGCACCGGATGTGGCTCTCCCCGGTCGACCGGTGTAAGCACCCAGCCGTGCACCTCACCGCCGTCGCGTGTCGGCACGGACATCTCCTCCAACGCAGTCACCCCGAGACCCCGCAGGTCCGCCGAGAAATCCGTGAGCGGTTTGAGCCCTTCCGGGGTCACGAGGCCGAGCTCTCCCATCGAGGCGGGCGCGGTGTAGCCCACGACGATCACCGAGTCGACAGAATCCGAGTCGACACAGTCCGTGCTTCGCACCTCGATACCCCCGGTGACCAGCGGCGATACCGAACCGTCCAGCGCGATCCGCAGCAGATGCACCCTCCCGCGCTCGAGGCGGTGCACGAGAGCCCCGTCCCGGGTGAGGGTGAGCTCGCCGTCGAGGTCGATGGTCGTCGGGTCGGTGAGCAGCCTCGCCGCCTCGCCCGGGACATCCTGCACCCAGAGCTGGTTGCCGCGCCCGACGAAGTCGACACCGTGCTCCCCCAGCTCTCCCCCGACGAACCACAGCTCTCCCCCCGGTCCGTACTCGATACTCGAGATTCCGTAGCGGCGGTGTCGGCCGGTGACCTGCACCGCTTCCGGCAGCTGACCGGCGGATGTCCTCAGGTCGAGTTCGAACACGTTGTTGGCCAGGTCACGATCACGATCCGGATGCCGGGCCGAGACCACCGCGATTCTGCCGCCGTCCGGCGAGAAAGCGAGGGCACCATGGTCGAAGTCACCCTCGGTGAGGCGCCTCGGCTCGGCGATGCCGAGGGATGTCTCGGGCTTCGGATTCTCCGCTGACGGAGCCGTCGTGTACCGGGGTTCGGCATCCACACCGGGCACATCGACGAGGAAGACGTGTCGGCGCCGATCAATCGTGTAGCCGAACCCGTTGGAGCGGTACTTGAGAGTGGTGATGCGCCGCGGTGGTTCGGCGCTCGGGCCGAGATTTTCAACAGTGCCGTAGCGTCCGTCGTCGGCGACCGCCGCGGTGAATGCGATCGAACGGGAGTCCGGAGACCATCGCCATGACGAGATACCCAGCTTCTGGTCGGTGAGTTGAAGCGCTTCCCCGCCGGCGGCGGCCATGATGTGCAATTGTGCCGGGCCCTCCCCGAGGAATCTCACGAAGGCGAGCAGGGTACCGTCCGGCGAAAATCGCGGGTTCGAATCGCTCACCCCGCGCGTGATCCGACGAGCGCCGGAGCCGTCGAGCATCACGCTCCACAACTGGCCGACAGTGCGATCCGCGTCGAGGTCCGGCCGGGAGACCGCGGTGACGGCACGCACTCCATCCGGGTGGATCGTGGGGCGGGACACGCTGGAGAGGTGGGGAAGATCTGAAGGCTTCATCACCTTCCATGCTATCCACCGCGGCGGACGACGCTATGGCAGACGCTCAGGCGGTGCCGAAGTCACTGACATCCCCGACCAGCCGGGAGTGGTCGGCGGGGATCGGCTCGACCGCCGCGGCGGCGATCTCCGCGGCGAACTCGCTCACGTTGTACAACCGGCCAGCCGAGTCCTTGCGCGAGCTGATCGCACCCGGGTTCGCGCGTTCCAGCAGGGTCGCCGTGATGGTGCCTTCGATCATGTCGCCCGAGACCACGACGAAACCGATGTCCGCGGCATCCAGGATCGGGATCATCTCGAGCAGGGCGTCTTCGCCGGCGCGTTTGCTGAGTGCGACCGCGAGATACTCCGGCATGGTCGGTGTCGAGTGGATGAAATGCGCCTGGTGACTGGTGACGAAGACCACCCGGGATCCCGGTGCCAGCAGCGGCAGAGCCGCGTTCAGCAGGTATACCTGCGCGTCACGATTGAGCTGCATGGCGTAGTCCTCTGCCATGCCGGACTCCATGCCGCCGGAAGCATTCAGCACGAGGATGTCGAGGCCGCCCCACTCGCTCTCGATGGTGTTGAACATGCCGGCGACCGAAGCCGGGTCGGTGAGGTCTGCTCCGATGGCGATCGCAGATCCGCCAGCCGTGACGATCTTGTCGACCAGCTTGTTCGCCCGCGCCTCTTTATTACGAAAGTTGATCACGACGCTCGCACCGGCTTCAGCGAAGTAGCCGGCCGTGTCTGCACCGATGCCGCGGGAGGAGCCGGTGACGAGGGCGCGGAGCCCGTCGAGCGAACCGGGGGCGAGGGGATTTGTCACGGGGAGACTCCTGAATTCCAAGGGCGAACGCGGCACGCAGCCACGGTCGAGATTACCAAGATCCAGCGTATTCGCTGGTGCTGGTGCTAGTTTCGAGGAAAGCGAGTGGCGAGAGGTGCAGCGGGATGATCGTCGAATTTGTCACGATATACGCGTGGATCCTGTGGGTCGGGCTGCTACTGCTGTTCGTCATCGTCGAGGTTCTCACGGTCGATTTCACCTTTCTCATGCTCGCCGGCGGGTGCGTGGGCGGACTCGTTGCGGACCTTTTTGGCGCGCCGTTCTGGGCGCAGATCCTGATCGCCGGCGTGCTCGCGCTTTTGCTCCTTTTCATAGCCCGGCCCGCCATAAAACGCACCTTCGGCCGGCCGGCCGACCAGACCCCGACCAACGTCGCAGCCCTTCTCGGTACCGGCGGCATGGTGACCACGCCGTTCGTCGATGGGCAGGGTCATGTGAAACTTGCGAACGGCGAGACCTGGACCGCCCGACTCTCGCAGGCCACCACAGATCGACCGGTCGATACCGGTGAACGTATCGTCGTCACGGCGATCGAAGGGGCGACCGCGATAGTGGTCCCCGCAGAAGGGACAGCACTGTGACCACCGACCTGTTCGGCCAGATCATCCTGGTGATCGTGATCGTTATCGTCGCGATCCTCGTCTTAACCATCCTGTTCCGGGCGGTGA